>CAYVOZ010000078.1:0-12412 GCA_964453325.1 uncultured Christensenellaceae bacterium
GCTGCTGGCAGCGTCATCCCTAATATGCTCGGTCGTATCAGTGTAATAGTTCATTAAAAACCTATGGTCTTCGCCTATCTGCGCATCTGAAATCATCGCTTTGACACTTTTACGAACCTCTGTAAGGTCGAAATCTTTGGAACTGTTCGCGCCATTCCCATCGGACGAATTATCTATCAGTTGAAATATCACTGTCTGCTGGTCCTTGCTCAATCTGGAAAAACGCTCTAACAAAGCCTTTTGAGATGCCGTAAGAGCCACCGCAGAGTCACCCTCGGCAAACAGCTGCGACAGTGTGATCCCGAAGGCTGTACATATTTTCTCAAGAGACGGGATAGTCGGTACCATATTTTTACGGTACCACGAGGATATGGTCGACTGCGGCAGACCTGAGCGCTCTGCCAGCTGATACTCCGTCCACCGGCGTTCCTCCCGATATGCAGTTATCGCCGAAAGAATATCCCTCATTCCGTTCACCCCGTACTTGTATCCTTCGTAGATTATACTTTGATACTTCGTTGCAAATTAATCATTTTCATCGTAATATTATTACGACATAATTAACTATGGGGGCAATTTCATGGAGAGGACCTGCTTCTTTATAGGCCACAGAAATACACCTGACAAAGTAATAAACGCTTTGACGGATACAGTAGAGAAGTGTATCACGGAGCACGGTGCTAAAAACTTCGTTGTCGGGCAATACGGTAATTTTGATCGGTTGTCGGCGGACGCTGTCATTGCAGCAAAAAAGCGCTGTTCTGATATTTCTCTTCTTCTTTTGCTGCCCTATCATCCGGCAGAAAGCAAGGTCGAAGTACCCTGCGGTTTTGATGGCACATATTATCCCGAGGGCATGGAATCCGTACCAAAGCGGCTTTCAATAATAAGGGCAAATCATTATATGGCGGACCACAGCGATTTTCTTATCGCTTATGTATGGCGGCCGGCAAGCAATGCGAGAGAATTGCTGGAATACTCGAAAAGAAGAGAATCACGCGGACTCATCACAGTAATAAATCTTGCGGAAAGTATGGAGTGGCATTGAACCGGTCTGCTCAAAACCGGTGTTTTCACACCGGAGCACACAAAAAACACCGCCGAAAGCTATGCTTCCGACGGTATCAAGGGTTTTTAGATCATATAGATCATCCGACCTACGGTCAGTCGTTATCCGCATCCTCTCCCAAAAGCAGCCTTGTGAGCTCGTCTGTCACACGCTCCACGAGGTCGTATATCGTGCGTCTCGGGGCTCTGTCCCTCCAATAGGTCATTTCGGAATAAAAGGACTCTGCGATGGGTTTTTTGGGGTTCGGCGCGACGTATTCTCCGAGGTATACATTTATACGGCGGTTGCATTTTATGGATAGCACATAGCTGCCGTTCTGCGTATCGGGAAAGATGATGCGCTCCGAGCTTCTGCCCGCGCCAACAATGCACGGCTCTCCCGCAAGATCGATGTTTTCGCTTATGATGTCCATAAGCTCCGAGTTCGTGTATTTAGTTTCCGGTTTTATGCTCCTTATGGTCTTCATGCACGTCTCCCGTTTCGTTATTACGCGTATATTTTACAGTATCGACGCGGTTTTTTCAACCTTTATCACTGAAAATTCATTCTTTGATAAAGTCCGTGACCGCGCGGTCGTACTCCTCCATATTGTTGATGCGCAGATGCGAATGCGCTCCCTTATCGAACCAGACGATGCGCTTGTCCTCGCTGCCGCAGGCGTCATACAGCATTTCACACCGCTTCGGCAGAGACGACTTGTCCTGCCTGCCCTGCAAAAACAGCATAGGCGCCTTTACGAAGGGTATTCTGTTTATGGGCTTATCGCGGAAAACGTCCACTCCGGCGTTCCTTTTTGCGAGCAGGGCCAGCTCCGCCACGACCGGGAAGGTTGGCTTGCCCTCGAGTCTTGTACGCTGCTTCAGAACGTCATAAAAATCGGTATACAGCCCCTCCGTAACGAGCTTTTTGATATACGGCGGGCAGTCGGGCGCGGACAGCGCCAGCACCGACGCCGCGCCGCCCACGCATACTCCGTGGATCACTATGTTCTCTATTCCGAAGCGCTCGTTTATGAGTCTCGCCCAACACAGTATGTCTCTGCTTTCGAGCACCGCAAAGCCGACATACTTTCCTTCGCTGAGTCCGTGCGCGCGCGTATCCGCAACGAATATATTATAGCCCGCCTTTTCATAGGGCGGAGCAAAGAAATAGCAGTATTTGACCGCCTCCGCGCGGCCGGGAAATATCATCGCGCAGCGGTCAAAGCCGAAATCGAAATACTGACCGACCAGCTTTAGCCCGTCCTCGCTCGTGACGGTGAGCTCCTTTATGCTGTCCTTGTGCCTCTCGCCCCATTCGAGCCCCATGTCGTACATAACGCAGTGCTCCGGGTTGTCCGGACAGCTGTTCTCGCGCTGCCATTTATCCGGCGAGGTCCTCACGAACTTATCGGCATATATCCTCTTTGCTATTCCCCATGTCACTATGAACATCCCGACCAGAGATATTACGGCGAAGGCCGCGACAGCTATCAATATCCATGCATAAACCGGCAATTTTTGTCACTCCCCAAAGGTTTCTTTAGTCCGTCAAAAAACTATGTTTTTTGACGGGATTGCCGGATTTTGACTGTGACCGCACAAGCGGTCACGGCCGTCAAAACCCGAGATGAATAGGCTTGGGCGTACACGCCGCCCTGCGCCTATGAATTAAAGCTTACTAAGGTCAAGGGCTTTTTTGACACTCTGCTGCGTGCGTCTGCCGGACGCCGTTATGATTATATAATATCCGGCATTTAAAGAAAACACATATTTCAAAAAAATAGACACGCGCGTCGATTTTTTTGCCCGAAGCTATTGCCAGTGCGACATTTTAGTGCTAATATCGACATGAAATCATACTTACCACGGAGGCAAACAATGTCTGATTTTGCAATTATCACAGATACCTCGAGCGACCTTACGAGCGAGCTCAGAGCCCGGTTCGGCATAGACGATATACTTCCCGGAACTCTCGTATTCCCCGACGGTCATTCCGAATACTCCGACCTCGACTGGAAGGTCTTTACCCCGGAGTGGTATTTCGGCTCCATGAAGGATAAGCAGCACCTTTTTTCCACATCGCTGCCCAACGTTTTCGAGGTCTCCGAGGTCTTTACGAAATACCTCGAGGAGGGCAGGGACATACTCTGCATAAACCTCTCCACGGGCCTAAGCGGCACATACAGCTCCTGCTGCAAGGCGGCTGAGGAGCTAATGGAAAAATACCCGGGCAGAAGCATAAAATGCGTCGACACGCTTAAATATTCGGGCGGCGTCGGGCTATTATGCATAACCGCATCCGAGCTCAGGGCGGAGGGCAAGAGCCTTGACGAGACGTTTGAAACGCTCGAAAAGAAGAAGCTCACGCTGCATCAGATGGGTCCTATGGACGACCTCTTCTTCTGCAGCCGCATGGGCAGGATATCTAACACCACCGCCATAATGGGCACGCTCGTGGGCATAAAGCCCATGGCGGACTTTAACAGACAGGGGCTTAGCCAGATAGTCGGCAAGGCGCGCGGCTATAAAAACATGTACAGAGCCCTCACGGAGTATGTAAAGGCCACTATAAAGGATCCGTCCGGGCAGACCATAGTGATAACGCACTCCATAAAGCCCAAGGAGGCGGAGATAGCCCGCTCCATGATACAGGAGGAGCTTGCTCCCAAGGAGATAATCGTCACGACTATCGGTCCGTCCTGCGGCGCTACCATCGGCCCCGGCCTCGTTGCGGTATTCTATTACGGCGAGGAGATATCCGAGGACCTCTCCAAAGAAAAAGCTATCTTCGAGAGCGTCACCAGGAAATAGCGTTTTCATACCTGTATAACTATCAGCATGCGGGAGAAACGGTTTTCACGTTTCCCCGCATATTATTTTTTCGGGCATTATGCTTAAATTAAACTTGGTTGTTTTATTTTAACCTGATCTATTGTAGAATAAGGGCAACATACATGCGCGTTCCTGCGCAAGGCAAAATGCATTACGTTCCGGCGTCCTTATACGGCGGACGGTACGGAGGATCAAATGAAATACTGTACACATTGCGGCGCACCCATACCGGACAGCTCGTCCTTCTGCGAGAGCTGCGGACTTCCCTGCGAGCCGGCACAACAAAACACAAAAAGGCGTAAAAACGGGCTCGGCATTGCGGGCTTTGTCGTTTCTATACCCGCTGTTCTCTACGGTCTGTTGCCCTCGGCCTTTTCATGGATAATAATAGCCGTCGCCTTCGGGCTGTCGCTCGCGGGGCTTATAACGGGGCTGGTAAAGAAGAAGAATATCGTTCTTTGCTCGATAGGCCTCGGGCTTTGCCTCGTTGCGGCCGCATTCGCAATATTCGTCGCGCCCACGGTATTCGGAAGCGCATACGAACAGTTTATACCCGATCTCGGCGGAAACATGCACGTCTGAGTTCAAATAAAGCGACCATTTTAAGGAGGCGTCAGTATGATCTATTGTAAGAATTGCGGAGCGCAGCTCGGCGATACTGCCAGATTCTGCGGGGAATGCGGCGAGCCCGTTTCTGCCCCGCAGCAAACAGTCAGCCAGCCTCAGCAGCCTGCACAGCAATATCAGCAGCCCGCGCAGCAGTATCAGCCGCCCGTGCAGCAGTATCAGCAGCCTGCACAGCAATATCAGCAGCCCACACCGCAATATCAGCAGCCCGTGCGGCAATCACAGCCTCGCGTGAGCAAAAAGAACGGTCTCGCAGGCTTTGTGTTGAGTCTCGTCGGTCTGGTCATAGGGTGCATACCTATCGTAGGCCTTTTCGGTCTCATACCGCTCATACCTGGCTTTATAATGTCGGTCATTGGCTTTATATTGGGGCTTGTCAAGAAAAAGAGTTTCGGCCTCGCTCTTACGGGCATCATACTCTGTTTAGTCGCGTTGACGGTCTGGTACGGCTTTTATTATTCCTGACGGTGGATATTGCCGCATTCTTCGGCCCGTTCTCTCCCAGATAGGAGTCTTTACGTACAAGAATGTGATTTCCCTGACGTCAATGCTTTGACATACAGTCAGAGAGCGTTTTGTATGTCCCCGCCGGTATTTATTGGTATTCACTTAAACCCGCAGTCTCTCACAGGCCGCGGGTGTTCTTTACTCCGAGAGCGGTATCCCCGACTCGCAGGGTACCCTTGTCTGGCACTTTCCACAGCCGTATCTGAGCTTTTCGCTCCTGCCTCCGCGAGACTTTGAGGCTTCGACATAATTTCCGCAGACGACCTGATCCTTGCCGTTTATGATGCCCCTCGATATGTCTATCGCGCCCACGGGACAGCGCTGCGCGCATTTTCCGCACATAATACAGTATTCAAATGGCTCCGAATAAGTCCGTTCCGTCGCGGAAAGCTCCGCCGTAGTGACCACGCTGCCAAAGCGGCCCGCCATGCCCTTTTTCGTTATCAGGCCTCTCGACAGTCCGAAGGTCCCGAGCCCGCACGCATACGCCGCGTGGCGCTCCGACCAGTTCGATATATACGGAGTGATAAACTTAAAGCGCTTATCCTTTGCGGGAAAAACGGCCTCAAAGCCCGCATCTCCGAGCAGACCGCAGATATACGCGCCCAAGGCCTCTATCATCTGCTGTCCTTCTATGCGGGCGTGCAGCCATTCCGGCGAGGACGTACGTATGTCTCTGCCGTTTGCGCATACTACTCTTTCGTCAAAGGGCAGAAAAAAGGACAGCACGCTTTTTGCGCCGTCCAGCCATTCGCGCGGCGGCATATATTCCCGGGATATTATGCCGTCCCTGCGCATCATTTCAAATATCGCATCGTCGGCTGACGCAGCGCTGAACAAAGGCTCTCCGTATATGCGCATACCGATGAGCTCCGGCGATATGGCGTCCTCCTCAGATACCGTATTGAGCGGCGAGGTCCTCAAAAACTCCGCAGCAGCCTCGAAAAGCTTCTTTCCGTCCATTATGAGTCTCCTGTTTCTTCATACAAATAAGGCAAATGCTGTCCCTTAATAAAAGAGTTCGCCTGCAAGGCGCGCCGAGCGAGACGCAATAGGCGTATACAATACGCCGCACAAGTCGAGTCGAGAGAGCAACGCCGCAGGATGGGCCGTTATCACCTTAGTCCGCTGGGGTTAAGCCTCGCCCTTGACCTTATAGCTTTGATCCATAGGCGCAGGGCGGCATGTACGCCCAAGCCTATTCTTATCGGGTTTTGACTGTGACCGCTCATGCGGTCACAGTCAAAACCCGGCGATCCCGTCAAAAACGCAGTTTTTGACGGCTTTCGTCACCCCAGCTCTTTTGTTTTGTTATACGCTGCCACTGCCGCCTCCATAAGCGCGCCCCTGAAGCCTCTGTCCTCGAGCGCCTTCACTCCGGCTATAGTGCTGCCGCCGGGGCTGCATACGGCCTCCTTCAGCGCGGACGGCGAAAGTCCGCTCTCGATCGCCATGCTGCCCGCGCCTATGACGGTCTCCGCCGCGTAGAGCACGGCCTTTTCGCGCGTCAGTCCGCATGCCACTCCGCCGTCGGCGAGAGCGTCTATCATCATATAGACGAAAGCGGGGCCGCAGCCGGATATGGCCGAGCCTGCGTCTATGAGCTTCTCCGGCACGCAGTCAAAGCTGCCCGCAGCGTCCATTCCCGCTAAAAAGTCTGAAAGGTCGTCCTCGCTTACTCCGTCCGACGTATAGAGCACCATGCCCTTGCCTATCGCGCAGGGCGTGTTCGGCATAATACGGATTATAGGATAGTCCGCGCCCAAAAGCTCTCTTACTTTTGCTATCGTCACGCCCGCCGCCATCGTCACGAGCACAAAGCCGTCCTTTCTCGCTGCGAGCACGGGCGCTATGCCCGAGAGCATATCCGCGATATACTGCGGCTTTACTCCGAAAAACAAAAACTTGCTGTCCCTTGCCACGTCCGCGTTGTCCGCGCAGGTGCAGCCGAGCTCCCCCGCCAGCGCCTCCGCCTTCTCGCGCGAGGCGTCCGCGAGAGCTATGCATCTGTCCTGCTCCACGCGCACGCATGCCGCCTTTGCGAGCGTGCCGCCCATCGTCCCCGTGCCTATAAAGCCCATAAAGTATTTAGCCATCTTGTTTATCTCCTTTAACGTACTTGTCCGTTTCCGTGTATGACGTATTTATATGTCGTCAGCTCACAGAGCCCCATCGGCCCGCGCGCGTGCAGTCTGCCCGTGGATATGCCCATCTCGCACCCGAGCCCGAACTCCCCGCCGTCCGTGAAGCGCGTCGAGGCGTTCACATACACCGCCGCGCTGTCCACGCCCGACACAAAGCGCTCTGCGCTCGCCCCGTCACTCGTCACAATGGCGTCGCTGTGGTGAGTGGAGTGCTCCGCTATGTGCTTTATGGCCTCGTCCGTGCTGCCGACGATCTTCACAGCCATTATATAGTCCAAAAACTCGGTATCGAAATCCGCCTCTCCCGCGGGAGTGCCGTCTATATACCCCGCCGCCGCAGCATCGAGGCGCAGCTCCACGGGTATCTTCCCCGCGCACGAGCGGTCGTCCGTGAGGCGCTTTTTAAGCATCGGCAAAAAGCGCTCCGCAATATCCGCATGCACAAGGCATACCTCCGCAGCATTGCATACGGACGGGCGGCTCGTCTTTGCGTTGTCGATTATATCGAGAGCCATATCAGCATCCGCCGAGGCGTCCACGTAAATATGGCATATGCCCGTGCCTGTTTCTATGCACGGCACCTTTGCGTTATCCACACACGCGCGTATGAGCGACGCGCCGCCGCGCGGTATGAGCAGGTCCACAAGCCCCGTCGCGCGCATGATCTCCGCCGCGCTCTCGCGCGAGGTATCCTCTATGAGCGATATGAGGTCCTTTTCCATACCCGCGCGCGAAAGCCCCTCTCTCAGGGCGGCGACTATAGCCTCCGCGCTTTTGTGAGCCTCCTTGCCGCAGCGCAGCACGCACGCGCTGCCGCTCTTTACCGCGAGAGCCGCCGCATCCGACGTGACGTTGGGTCTGCTCTCGTAGATTATCGCTATGACGCCCATAGGCACCGACGTTTTCTCTATAACAAGACCGTTCTCCCGCTCTATGCGGCTTTTCACGATCCCCACGGGGTCAGGCAGGGCCGCGACCTCTCTCACGCCGCGCGCCATGCCCTCTATGCGCGCTTTATCGAGCATGAGCCGGTCGAGCATGACGTCCGATATGCTGCCGCGCGCCGCGCCCATATCCGCGGCGTTCGCCGCAAGAATCGCTTCCGCATTCCGCATGAGCGCCGCAGCCATCTCCTCAAGCGCGGCGTTTCTTTGTCCGCTACTGCTTCGCGCCGTAAGAAAGGCCTTTTTCGCTCCGCGCAGTATATCCATGGTTTTCATTCCGTTTTCTCCCCCGCGTGCAAAAATCTCGTGCATTCGCCCTTGCCCTCGAAGATATCATAGAGCACATGCGGGTCGGAGCCGTTGGCTATCACCATGTCAATGCCCGCATCCGTCGCCAGCTTTGCCGCGTGCAGCTTCGTCGTCATGCCGCCTGTCCCGAGCGCGCTGCCCGCCGCGCCCGCAAGCGCCATAATCTCGTCGTTCATCTCCGCGACCGTGCTTATGAGCCGCGCGTCCTTATGAGTGCGCGGATCGGCGGTATACAGCCCGTCTATATCCGAAAGCAGTATCAGCAGATCGGCCTTCGAGCCCACCGCTATCATTGCGGACAGCGTGTCGTTATCGCCTATGACTATCTCCTCCGTCGCTACCGAGTCGTTCTCGTTTATGATGGGGAGCGCGCCGAGCTCGAGCAGTCTGAAAAGCGTGTTCTCAAAGTTCTTATGCCGGGTCTCGTTCTCAAAGTCGCTGCCCGTCAGCAGCATCTGCGCAACGGTGTGGTTGTGCTCGGAAAACAGCTTATCGTAGGTATACATAAGCTCGCACTGCCCGACGGCCGCAGCCGCCTGCTTCGTTGGGATATCGTCCGGTCTTTTGCTCAGTCCGAGCTTGCCCACTCCCATGCCTATAGCACCCGAGGACACGAGAATTATCTCGTTGCCCGCGTTTTTGAGGTCGGCTATCGTCTTGCACAGCTCCTCTGTACGTCTTATGTTGAGATGCCCCGAGCCATGCGTCAGCGTGGAGGTGCCTATCTTTATAACGACTCTCATCGCCGTATCCGTCCTTTGCGTTTTTGTACATTATATCAGATTCCCGGCGCACTATAAAGCCCGAAAGAATAACGCACACATAGTGGAATTTTGCCGTTTTCTGCGGGTCCTTTGTATTATGTGAGTTTATCACTGTATCAAAAGCCGGGGTATCGGTATAATTGAGACAAATAAAGAAACAGGAGGCGGCAAAATGTCTGTACTTACGATAACAAAGGATAATTTCGATAAAGAGGTGACCGGGAGCGACAGACCCGTTCTGCTCGATTTCTGGGCGACATGGTGCGGACCCTGCCGTATGGTATCCCCCACAGTGGACGCCATAGCAGAGGAGCGCGCCGATATAAAGGTCGGCAAAATAAACGTGGACGAGCAGCCCGGGCTTGCGGCAAAGTTCGGCGTAATGAGCATACCTACGCTGCTCGTCATGAACAACGGCGAGATAGTCAAAAAGTCCGTAGGGGCAATGCCCAAGGCGTCTATACTCGCCATGCTGCCTTAAAAGCCTATGCAGTACGCACTGGTTTTTCTTGAAGGAATAATAACCTTTGTCTCGCCCTGTCTGCTGCCCATGCTGCCCATTTATGTGAGCTATTTCATGGGCTCGGGCGAGGAGGGCGAAGGAGCAAAGCGCTCGGGTGTGCTCATACGCGCTCTGGGCTTTGTGCTCGGCTTTACGGTGCTGTTTGTGCTCATGGGAGCGTTCGCGGGCACGATAGGCGGCTTTTTCGTAAAATACTCCACCGTTGTGAACATCGTCGGCGGCGCTATAGTGGTCGTGCTCGGGCTCGTATATCTCGGCATTCTGAACATACCGATATTTCAGGGTGTAAAAAGGAGCTGGCACGGCGGAGGCTTCTTTACCTCCGTGCTCATGGGCATTGTGTTCTCCGTGGGCTGGACTCCCTGCGTCGGGGCGTTCCTCGGCAGCGCTCTCGTGCTCGCGTCGCAGTCCGGCAGCATTGTTAAGGGGGCGGTCATGCTGCTCATATACTCGCTCGGGCTGGGGATACCTTTTGTGCTCGGCGCGGTGCTCATGGACAGGCTTAAAAGCGTCTTTGGCTGGTTTAAAAAGCACAGCGTGCTGATATCACGCATATCCGGCGCGCTGCTGATAATACTCGGAATACTCATGATGACGGGGCTTTTAGGCAGGCTCCTGACTCTCGTGGCATAGAAAGGCATAAAGAATATGAACAGCAAAAAATCGGTTATCATCGTGATAATAGCGTTCGCCGCTGTGCTCATAGCAGCAGGGATCATTTACGGCGCATTATCTAAAAAAGAGGCGAACGACAGGCTGAGCACGACACCGCAGCAAACCGAGCCGCAAAGCACGTCTGCCGCAGAGCCCGAGCCGCAGAGCACGGATGAACGTCCGTCCGAACCGCAGAGCACGGAGGCGCAGAATGAGGACGATACTATCCCCGCGCCGGACTTTACGATGCTGGACGCGAACGGCGACACTGTCTCCTTATCCGATTATTTCGGGCAGCCCATAGTGCTTAACTTCTGGGCGAGCTGGTGCGGACCGTGTCAGGACGAAATGCCTGAGTTCGACGCCGTCGCCAAAGAGACCGGCGATGAGGTCATGTTCATCATGGTCAATCTCACCGACGGCAGAATGGAGACTGTCGAGCACGCGTCAAAGTTCATAGCCGACAACGGCTATACCTTCCCGGTGTTCTTTGACACACTGTCCGAGGGCGCCGCAGCTTATTCCGTGCGCTCCATCCCCGCCTCGTACTTCATAGACTCCGACGGCAGGGTCGTCACCTATGCCGCAGGCGCTATAGACGGAGAGACGCTGCGTCAGGCGATAGATATGATAAAGTAAGCGGTAATAAGCACTATAAAAGCAGCCGCGCTTCGTGATATAACGAAAGCTGCGGCTACTTTTCTTTGTCAGTTTAAACGCCCCTATCTCCCCAATCTTTCAAGCCTTGCTTTGTCAAGCAGCTCGATGCTCCCGCGCGAGAGCGAGACCATGGCCTCGTTCTGAAAATACTTCAGCATGCGCGTCACTACCTCGCGCGCGGTACCCATGTGCGCGGCTATCTTTTCGTGCGTGATCTTCAGAGTGTCGCTGCCCTCGAGCACGCTCTCATCCGTGAGAAACGCCGCGAGCCGCCTGTCGAAGCTCTTCCACATCACCTGCTCTATGAGCCACATCACCTCCGAAAATCGCGACGCCATGAGCTCGTTCGTATAGTTCGCAAGAGCGGCGGAGCCGTCCATGAGTCCTTTATAGACGTCCGCGGGTATCACCATGAGCTCGGCGTCCTTCTCGACCTCTATCGTGACGTCAAACTGTATATTGTTCATCATGCACGAGGCCGAGAAAAGGCACATATCCCGCTCGAACAGGCGGTATATCGTGAGCTCCTTGCCCTCGTCGGAGAGTATGAACGCGCGCAGCTGACCCGAGGCTATGAGCATGACCCCCACACAGTCCGCCGAGCCGTTATGCAGCGTTGTCCCTGCGGGCGCGGTGCGCTCCGCAGCGGCCTTTAAAAGTATATCCCTCTCCCCCGCGTTCAGCCTGTCCCAAACGGGAAAGAGCTTTTCAAGTTTCTTCTCCATTGTTACCCCTCTTCATACCGCCATTTTAGATGAGTTTTCAGAGGGTGTCAATCAAACAGGCCGTATTATAAGCGCTTTTTATGCACAAACGAACATTATCGCATCATCTGTTCAGCAGCCATACCATAAGGTTCAGATACCCGGCGAATACGACCCATATGAGATAAGGCAGCTGCAAAACGGCGGCTATGCTGTCTATCCGCGAGAAGGAGATCACCATCGCGGTTATGAGCGCAAGCAGCAAAAGCAGCACAAAAAACGCCGCTCCAGGCGATCCTGCCGCAAAGAAAACGACGCTCCACGCAATATTTACTATGAGCTGGACGGCATATATGATAAGAGCGCGCTTTTTTTCGGGGCTGTCCGAAAGGTATATCCTCGCCGCGCTTATGCCCATGAGCACATACAGCACTGTCCAGACGATTATAAAGACAAAGGGCGGAGGAGTCAGCGCGGGCTGCCTGAGCATGGAGTAGCCCTCCATGCCGGCATATGTCGCGACCGAGCCGAGCGCACCCGCAGCGAGAGCTATGAGCACCGAGAATATGTATACGCGCAAAGAGGTTTTTCTTTCTTTCATACGCTATACATATTCCCCGCGCGGTCATTTATGCATGGCTTTTGCTTATGCCTTATTCTTCGTGTCACTGACGCGTATCGCGTCGGATAATAT
>CAYVOZ010000079.1:0-12081 GCA_964453325.1 uncultured Christensenellaceae bacterium
TTGAAGCTCTTGCTCGGTCAGGCCCAGCACGGCGCGAATATGCTCGCGCTCGATGTCGCACGAAATATCGTTTTCAGCCGTTAACGCCGACACGATGCCTTTAATGTCATCTTCTCCAGGGAGCTTTATATGAGCAAGCAATACGTCTTTTTCAAGCTCGTCAGGGATGGCATTCGTGTGTGACATGAAAATAATATGCTTCTGTATAGGATCCGAAGCAATAAATAACTTTATCGCCCGGACGACTTCAGCAGATTTTATAAATCTATGCATGTCCTGCATGATTAGTACCAAGCCGCGCTGTTCGAGCTCAACAAAGCGTCGAAGCATCGTAACAGGATCGTCGCAGCCTGCAAGCTTGTCACTCGAAAGCAGCTCTTGTACGCCTGCCTCTGACGACGCATATCGAATTTTTGCGCCTTGCAATATATCCCACTCGATTACGCTGTATTGCCTTTCGTCACGCAGGCCTGACAGCATTGCCATCGTCCGTTTTTCTTCATACGTCGCCACCCATATTGCCGGCACAGCAGCGACTAGGAATTTTTCTACTTCTTGTAAATGCTCATGCATCGATTAGCCTCCTAGCTAAAGTAATTAATATTACACTTCTCTGGAGAAAGCCTTAATAAAGCTTTCTCCAGATTACTTATCTTATAACGTTTTATGACTTTGAATTAACGCCTCAAGCACTGCTATTGACTAATTGTCGTATGCGCCCTATCTCTATTGCATACTGTTCTGGAGAGCTATATGACAAAATCGATCTTAATCATCGAAGGTGCACAAAAAATCTCCGAAGCGCTGCTTTTGGCCTGCGCTGATAGGCCTATTGACGGCCTTAATTTTTACGTAGCAAAAACACAGCAGGCGGCTGATAAGTTATTACTCGAACGCGACGATATAGCGGCCGTTATCACCCAAGGCGAGACGGGCCTGGATCTAAAGCTTATCGACGCAACGCAGGATTTGGGCAAGCTAAACAAAATATTAGCCACGCCCGTGCTGGATCGAGAGCGGGATTCTGACGATCACGACCACTGTGCCGATGATCGAGATTGTGATTTTTGCAACGATGATGACGATGACGAAAGCTTTGAAGCCGATTACGAATGCTATAAATCTGCATCAGGCATTCGCAGAGCTGTAAGGCTTGACGATAATAATGCTGCCGGCCTAACCGGGGCCGATCTAAGCGAAATGCTGGACTTGCTCGAACGGCATGATTTGCTTAAAAGTAAAAATGCACATACGTATTGCCCGTCTCACGAAGCACAGGCTAGTAAAGTCACGGAGCTTTACGTAAGAGTCGAGCGTTTGTCTAAAGACATCGAAAGCATTATATTAGATATGAAAAGTGTGCAGCACGCTGTCAATAATTGCCCGCTGAAAAAATCTTTGATAAGCAAAGCTTTGAAAGACAAAAAGCCGGAGACGAGCTATTGGAAAGCAATAACGCTCGCAGTCTTAAGCTTACTGGGCATTATAGCGACTGCACTTTCTGGTTTACTTGGGAAGGTAATTGAGATAGTATTAGGCTATTATTATAAGTAGGGAGGCAAAACTATGCTGACTGCTGTGCAGATTGCAAAAGCTAAAAATCTGAAACTAAGTTCTAACTTTAATTTATACGAGCTTATTAAGTCCGAATCCAGACCCGGGCTCGTATCCTGGCCTGAAGATAAAATCATCGACGAGCTGCGCATATTCGCTAATGAGGCGCTGCAGCCAATTCGTGACAAATTCGGCCGTGTGAATATAAATTCTGGCTACCGCAACGCTAAGCTAAACAAGGCCGTCGGCGGGGTATCTAACAGCATACACCAGATTTATGTCAATAATAAATTCACCGGGGTCGCGTCTGACATCGTAACGCTAGATGAGCCCGATCTAATAAAAGTCATGGCGTATATATCTAAAAACGTTCCCGGCGTATCTCGTATGATAATTTATCGTCGCCTGCGAGAGCTCGGCATAAATTCGCCGTTTATTCATATAGACAGCGACATAAAAGTTAGTGGTGACAAAAAGCCCGTAGTCTTAGAGAAAGCTGCCAGAAATGCATACGTGACTTTTGACGTGTCAGAATTCGACAAATACGATTTTTAATCCGGAGTAAACCATGGCCCAGAATATCTTAATAAAACATTGCCTGTCTCAGGAAAGCGTTTTAATCGATCTTAACTCACAAAGCAGTATTGCATTATCCTGGGCCGTTCCGTCACAAATAAGTGTTGCCGAAATAAATTATTGCCCGAATAACGCCGTGCTTAATTTTTATTATCAAGGCAATTTAGTATATACTTACGTGACACAGGGCCTGTCTGATAGCACGGCCGCGTATCCGCTTTGCAGCGGTGCTATGAATCCTGATGGCAGCAGCTTCACAGGCTCAGTCGATAATATTACAATCGACATATCGGCCGTAACTTACCCGATCGAGCTCATAGCCTTACCCTCTGGCAATACTTACACGGCTTGGGAACTCGAGCTCGAATTTTCGCATAATAGTAACAGCCTGACCGAGATTTATTATACGATCGACGGCACTGACCCAGCTATAAGCTTATCTCGTATTTTGTACGACGATAATAACCGGCCTTTAATTGGCGGCGAAAATTTAAAAAATAATATGGCCCTGATAAAGGCCATAGCAGTTAACCCGGCACTGGGCCAGGCCAGCAAGGCTATAAGCAATTTATATGTCTTTAGTCGGCCAATTACGCTCGCAGCATCGGTCGCACACGGCTATCATGTAGACAAAACGCCGATAGAATTAATCGCAACCGAAATCGACGGCCATGCGCCTCAGATTTATTATACGTTGGATAATTCTGACGTGCTATATTTCAACGGCCAGCCGACGGATACAGCTATTTTATATAGCTCACCTATCACACCGCCGAGCAATTTATTTACGCTTAAGGCGATTGCGATTTTTAATACTCCGATCGACGAAGCTTTTAGTAATTACATAAATTACACGTATCGCTATGAAGAAGATATCTTAACTCTCGAGGCCTTTCCTGCCGGAGGTGTCTTCCCGGAGAAAAACTTAGAGGTCGCTTTGGTCGTAAACGACGTCACGGCTGTAATTAAATATACGTTGGATGGCAGTTCTCCGTTAAATAATAACGCAATTATTTATACGGCCCCGATTAATCTAATCACGAATTTAGATCTGCAAAATTTCAGGCTCCGGGCCGTAGCAATAAGCGATCGTTTAATATCTCAGCCACTTGATGCCGTTTATACGCTTTATGATTATGACAGTGACGCGGACGGCGATGAAATTTCTAACGGCCTGGAAGGCGGGCCTGCAGTAGATTCTGATGCCGACGGCGTGCCGGATATGCTTGACGCTGATTCCGATAACGACGGCATACCGGATTACGTTGAAGGCATGACCGATGCTAATGGCAATAATATCCCAGCGTTTCAAGATGTGTCAGAGCAAGTGCCTTTCTGGTATACGATCTCTGGCATGCCGGAAAGCGGCATTTTGATTAACGGCACGCAGTACGAGATTAAAATACTATGCTACGGCAGCACGGGCTACTTAGATATAACGACGCTAAATAAAGCTTTAGTATTCTCAGAAACGACGACTATATTAGAGCCCGGCGTCGAAAAAATTATTTATATGCTTGTGCCTGAAATCATGGAAAATCAATGCTCGCCTTTATGGAGCTTTGATGACTTCGACGTAAACTTTGCTATCTCGCATATTAATGGCTCTGACGTCATAACTGAAAATATTACACGCAATTATACGTTCGCGCCTTATACAGACGAAGTTAAATACAACGGCAACTTAATTACCTGGACTAAGTCTGATGCAGCGAGCTTTTACATTATATATCGAAAGCAAAGCGATGACAGCGAATACGTTCGCATTGCTAAAATAATGCATGATAGCTATCACACTAAGATCGCTACGCAGCAGTATTTAGACCGTACCGGAGAATTGCTGGCGCTGTATCGCGTGTCTGCTATCATAGATAATACTGAGACTGCCTGGTCTAATATATTACACGCGTCTGACTGCGGCTTTATCACGTGCGATGTAATCGGAAGCCTGGCCTATATAACAGGCACGCCAATGCCAGATATGCGCATAGCCGTCAGAATCGAAAAAGCGCCATATATGCAGCAAAATACTATTGCGGACGCTTACGATTATTATACCCATACTGATGCTTACGGCCAGTTCGTGCTAAAATTGCCAAAGGGCAGCACATGTGTAATCAAGATCGACCAGGCTAATTTCCGTCGCAAAGTCGTAATTCCTATGCAGGATATGATAGACTTTAGCGAGTTATTAGATATTAACCAAGGAGTGTAACTATGTTGGATCTAGCACAAGATACGATTATTATTTTTGGCTGGACGTGGCAGGCCAGTACATTGATTATATGGCTTTCGGCCATGGCTGGCTTTATTACTAATATAATTGTAAACCGCAGGGCTTATTACGATGCTTTCAAAGAAAAGCGTTTGCGTGAAATTGCCTCTGAGGCCTTTAATAAAGCAGAAAAAATCGCTGCCATCACGCCTATTTCAGGTGATGATAAATTATTAGAGTTTATCAAGTATAGCATTAAGGCTTTCCATACTGCGTTTAAGCGAAAACCGAGCGCTGCCGAGCTAGCATATCTAAAAGACAAGGCTGCTGCTATGGCCGAAGAAGATAAATTAAAACGCATTAAAGCTGCACCGGTGCCCGTGATTTCCGAGTTTACGTCGATAGCGCCTGTAAGCGAATGCCTGATTATCGAAGCAAAGCCTGCTCCTAAAAAAGCTGCCCCTAAAAAGCCGGCCGTAAAAAAATCAAGTCTTAAAAAGAAATAACGGAGGGCTGCAATGGCTAATAGTTACATACCGTTTGATCTGAAAATTAAAAATATATTAGGTGATACTGCGATAATTACGTGGGATGTTTCTAACGTAATCGAATTTAAAGCCGGCACGAAATACCGCGTATATACGTCCCCGGACGGGGCTGTTTATACATTAAATCAGACTGCTTCGCGCACTGAGGCCGCAATTCATCTATCTAACGACAACGCTTATGTGAGAATCACCAGCCACACGCCAACGCTGGGAGAATCTAACCAGTCAGCTCCAATAATTATTACAGATCCTTTGACACTGGCAAAATACGTAGATCCTACGCCGGTCGCAGTTGATGCTGACGGAAAAACTCGAGTATTGCAACTTGGTGACGGAAGTAAGCTCGAAGTCAGGGCCGAGTTGACTGATAATATCTTGGTAAACATGTCCGGCCAGTCCCAGGATCAAGTCGATTTATTAACAGAAATAGCCTCACATTTGGCGCCAGGCGCCGCTAAAGAATCTAAGCAAGATGATATTATTTTGCGCCTGGTTGAGACTGGAGATTTACTTACTGAAATACGTAATAACACACAAATCGGAAATCTTAGAGTTGAAGAAACCGAGTTAACAGCCGTAGGGCTCTCGGGCGTGAAAATCACGCTGCCTTTCTGGGAGCGTGCAAATATCCGACAAACGACTGTGCTACACGAATCCGGAGATGCTGCGAGTTTCGTCGTAAAAATATGGCGTAGAAAAATCTCGAGCACGGAGCGAGACGTACTTGCAAAATTCGAATCTTATGAAGAAGATCGACTTGACGTTATTAAGGCAATACCTTATATAAACTTAGACAGCTTAGAGGAGATCACACTAGAAATAATCCCAAACGTGGGCACAAATAATAATTTCTATGTTAGAATAGCTGGAAGTCTTACGTATTAACCTAAAGGAGATTTACAATGGCCGAAGATAGAATTTTCCCCTTAACCACTACAGATATTAGACTCAAAAAAGACCTTGGCACGGATATTTCAGTAAATAAGTTTACCGTGCACGAGAAGTTGGATACGACTAAGAGCAATATTGATGAAATCTTAGTCGATACTGCGGATATTCAGCCTCGCCTAGTCGATGTGGAAACAGACGTTGCTAATTTACAAGCAGATATTACTACTATCGATACTGTTGTAGACAGCAACGCCGCTGCGTTAGCCGACGCTAGTACAGGCCTCGCTGCTATCGCCGGTAAAGTTGACAATGTTTTTGCTGAAGTAGATTCGTTGGAAGAATGGGTTGGCGAACCGTCGACCGGTACGATCGCAAGCCACGTCGAGACGATCGAGACACGCCTAGGCACGCCTACGAGCAATACTGTCGCGTATCACGTTGAAGCCATCGAAACTTTAATCGGCACGCCGTCTAATGGCACACTGTCGGCTGATATGATTGAGCTTGATTCCAAGATTGGTCAGATTCAAAATAATACTCGCACTGTTATCGCATTAAATAATGAATTAGAATTGCCGGAAACTGGCCTGACTCGTTACTTCAAAGTCGTACTTAATAATTATGACACAGTCGGCAACATGGAAGAGCCTGATGCCCCTCCAACCGTTAGCGTCGAAACTTCAGACGGCACTTCACGCAGCCTTAATCTTGGTGATTGGGATGGCAGCACGTTCTCAGCCGGCACTTCAATGGTTAAGATCTCTGACGGTAATTATTACATTTTTTATCGCCTACAGAGCACCGAGAATGCCAACGAGCAGCTTGTATTTAATTTTACAATCGTAGAAGGCGGCCTGACTCGTTATATCGTGCGCACTTCAATGGTCGTTGAAGAAATTTCTTCGACTTTCACAAGCTCTGACCGCGTTGCATTAACTGGAATCGGCACCGACACCGACGATATTATTTCTAAAATCGGCACCCCGGTAACGACCGTGTCTGGTGATATCGCATCGCTGCAAAGTGACACCGACAGCATTGAGTCTAAGATCGATATTATCGATACTAACGTCGATACGATCAAAGATACGACGCTGCCGGCTATCCAAACTACGACTTCTGGCACATACAATCGTGACACGATGTCGTTAGAAGCTATAGCAGCTGCGATAGCTTCTTTCTCAGCCTCAGCCAGCATAGTTATCTGGGATGCTATTGCTACGTCAGGCACGATTGCCGCTACCGGCGGTACTGAGACTGTTACGCTGACCAGCACTGAAGGCGTGGTATCTGAGTCTGGCATAATTAATAGCCTGATTATCAACCCGACGACCAGCTGCACTGATTATACGATCGAAATCTTCGAAGACAGTGCTTTAAATAAGCTTATCGTCAAAGTCGCCAACTGGAACAGTACTAAAGACGGCAGTCTGAATATGGTTGCAAACCGCGGCTACATTAATTCAGCTGCTGAAGCAAAGCTGTATGTCAGAATCACTAACGACAGCAGCACGGCCGTATCATTTAACGTTGCGATCCGCGGCGAAACTCGCGTAGCTGCTTAACAAAATGCATTGAAATAGTGGTGGGTTTAGTGTAATATTAGGCCCATCACTATTTTATTTCAGGGGGGTTAGATGACTGGATTTATAAACGCTCCCGTAGGGCTGACGCATTTGCGTAAAGATACTGTTAATGCTTTGGTTGGTTCTAATGGTGAGCCGTCTGAACTAAACCCGTTCGTAACAGATACGGATCCCAGGCTAACCGAAGACAAAATTGCCGATTCGATTAGAACGGCCAGTACTGTAATTGACATAGCTACGGCTGCTGCGCCATTGACTGACCAAGTTTTAACTGCACTCGACGCGTCGTCGGCGAATTGGCAATATCCGGTGTCTGATACAGCGCCGTTAGATATCACGAAAGACACTGCATCAGCAGGCACGAGTCCTAAAGCTGCCAGAGTCGACCATAAGCATAATATCGGCACAGCAACACCGTCAACGATAGGGGTCGCAAACAGTGAAGGCACGAGTATTTCGCTGGCGCGCGCCGATCATATACACGCCCACGGCGACCAGTTAGGCGGCACGTTACATTCACTGGCAACACAGACTGCGGCTGGGTTTTTATCTGCAGAAGATAAGCTAAAAATCGACGAGCATATAAGTGCAGGATCCGGTAGCATTCAAAATGCCACGTATGCTGAGCGAGCTGCTTCAGTGCTGCTAAGTACGACTAGCGTATTATATTTATCACTAACTACAGCCTCTATGGTACCAGGAACGTTTAGATACGCCTGGGCCTATACGCAGCGAGTGTTGAGCAACAATCGCTCTATAATAGTAGATGTGTATGTAGACTCTGTACTTATTAGCACAACGCAATTAGCAGCGTTTCAATCGTCCGGCAGTCAGGTCGGTTCTGGCTTTAGATATATCCCGGATTTAGATACACAGACACATACGATTGAGTTATATGCACGCTGCACTGGAGGGACGAGTTACTTAGATCGGGCCGATTTAGAATTCTGGAGAAAGGTGTGAGTTTATGACAGAGTATATTTATACATTTGATAAGAAAACTAACAGGGACGTGCTGGCACAGGAAATTTTAAATTCTCCAGATATTACGGTCGCAGTTTATGCAATTACGATCGTAAACGATAGCTCGACGCATATATACATGAAGGCGCCGTTAAGTGAGCCCCAGCAAGTCGCTTTGACGAGCTTAGTGCAGGCGCACGTATATACTGACCCGGCAGCCGAAGCCACGAGACCACAGTTAGTGACTTTAATTGAAAACGAGCGCATCCCAGAGCTTGGCATAGAACTTACGTATCGCATGTACCCAGTGGTATTCGACATTCCAGAAGGCAATAATAATAATAATGAGCCTTATGCCTTTGACGTCACGTTTCCTTGTGACGTGGCTACGTTGGGGGCTACGATTGATTTAAGCACGGCTATGGTCGGCGACAGCATGGCCTACGACGTCCCGTCTGAAATTACTGTCGGAGCATTGGCTGCCGACGTAGCTCAGGGTGATATAACAGGCTATATTAATCCAGAATCTCGCGGTTATATTTACAAAGGCATGGATATTATTATAGGCAACACTGTCCAGGGCCGCATTTATGATTGGGAAGGTGACTACGGCTTTAAGTTATACGGCGCGTTTGATGCTGCCTACGCCGCTGGTACGGCTGTAAAAGTCCGATTCCGAACTGTTGATAAATATTTAGTGACTGCAGCACCGCTGCAGCTTTGGGTAAGTCGTGACACTGATCGCGCTGCGATCGTTCCTAAAAACACGCCGCAGAAATTTTATTATTGGAACGTTACGGGCACAGCCAAAAAAGTCCAAATCTGCTTTGAGTTTTATACTTAATAGGAGTTTGCCACTATGATCCCAAGTAATTTACGAGTTATTAAATACCTAAGCGGCTCTGTCGAGATTGGTTGGGATGGTGCGTTGTTAGACAACGAAAGCTATGCTATTTATGGCCTGAATTACGATACGAGCGCTTGGGAAGAGATCGGGCAAACCCGGACTCCAATGGCCGTAGTTTTTGGACCGTATTCTGCGGTTAAAATAGCCGTGCTTAGCGGAGCGATCTTAGGTACGTTTTCCGATATATTAGCCCTTGCCATCTCAAACGCCTCGAATATTAATACGGCCGTGGTCGTAGGCAAAGATGAGTCTGGTCAGTCGCGCTTTTTGGCGACGACGCCAGAAGGCGTATTAAAAGTAACAGGCGCTACGGTTACAAATTACGGCGGTGACGCGAGCGCGGCAAATCAGACGACGCAAATATCGCAATTAAATAACTTAGCAACAAGTCTGGGCACTACGATTACAGCATTAAATAATATTTTAAATAAGCTAAATGCTGTGGGTCTGGATGCTGCTAATATAACGGCATTAAAATCCGTAAATATCACGAATCTGCCCAGCGATTTCCCAGACTTTGCAGTATTGTCTGCCATCAATAATCTAAGCAATGTTGTTGCCAAGACTCAGAATATATTGGATTTAATTGCAGCCGTAAATGCGAATTTAAAAACGACTGATTTAAATGTCGACGGTGCGAAAGATCTGGGCGTTAAAATAAATAATTTGCCAAGTGATTACCCAGATAGTACTGCGAGTACAAAATTATCTGATATTATTTTTGCCTTAAGTGCTGTGAATGGTAATTTAGACAGCGCGAATCTAACGCTGGCAGATGTTTTAACTGTCGAAAGTATGTCTCAATCTGTATTATCCAGCATAGAAAGCATAATCACGGGACATACGACCAAGTTAGACAGTATAATTACCGACATAGGCTTAGTCTTAACAGAATGCCAAAGCATAAAGACAAATACTGATGCAATAAATATTAGCACAGCAGCCACGTCTGCGAACACGGTTGGCTTATTAAAAACGGCGAATTTAAATATCGACGGCAATAAAAATCTCAGTGTCGTTGTCACGAATGCGCCGAACGATTACCCGGACAGTGCCGCGTTGGCTGCGCTTACACAAATAAGCAATAATGTGATGCTGCTGAATCAGGGCATAGATGCTAATATCGCGAGTTCGCTGCCGGCTGGCAATAATATAATAGGCCGCGTGGATATAAACGCACTGCCGTTGCCAGAAAATGCTGCGTTAGAAACGACGCAGCAAGATCTTAAAGCGCTGCTAAATAATCAGCTGGCCATGCAGGCGTTTATGAAAGACGGCATCGATTATCTAAATGTCAAGCTGAGTGCGGTCGAAGCCAGGCTCGAAAGCAACTTAAAATTACGCACTAAGATATTCGACGAGGTTATCGAACTAAGCAGCGTAAGCAGTATTCGGCTGCTAGATTATTATGACGGCGTACAGCCTGAAGAGCTTAATAATTTCGATGCTTACGAAATCATTATACTAAGCTACGCATCGGCCTTCGACGCAGTTATACGTTATGAAAGCGCCTATCATGGGCAAAGCTTTTATCATAGCGTTAAAACTTGCAATTTGAATCTTGCCAGCATAAATATTTCTCAGCTCGACATGCCTCTACAAAATATCAGCATAAAATTTACCAAAGCATTGCCAGGTCAGACTAATAATGCTGACATAGCGCGTGTGATTATTTTTGCCAGGAATTAAATATGTCTGAAATAGCCAATAATACAGCTGCAAAAGATATCTTATTTGACCAGGCATTCCCTGGGGATATATTTTTTTCGCGCAATTACGGGCCGATTTCCTGGCTGATACGCAAATTTACCGGGTTTAAGTACTCCCACGTGTTCGTTAAGCTAAGCAGCAATCAAGTGATAGAGTCTGATACTAAGGGCATAAAAATCAGCAATGCTAAGATATACTTAAATAGCATTGGCACAGTATTAGAGAAAATATCACTGCCAGATTCCGTCGATTCCGTAGCTTTTATTAATTATCTGACATCTAAAGTCGGAAAGAAATACGATTATGGCTTGCTTTTAGGGCATTTATTGTCTAAAATATTTAAGATAACTCGTTGGGGAGAAAATATTTTAAACGCGGCCAATAGATATACGTGTAGCGAGTATGTGTCTGAGGCATTGTCTCAGGCCGGCATGATCTTTAAATTTAAACCTTCACAAATAACTCCCAAAGAGCTATATTATGCTTTAAAGGGCAGTAATAAATCGCGCGAATCTCTTAAGGAGTAAAATACAATGCTGCTATCGGAACTAAAAACTCTAAAATTCGACTTATCTGATTACCCGGAGTCTAAGGCTCGGCAGGCCATGTCACAAAAGCTGGCCTGTGATAGCAGCGTAATTTTAAGCGCTGACGATTTAAGTTTGTTAGACGATTCAGACTTTGCTTTGGTCGTCAAAGAAGGTCGCGATAAATTACGAAAGTATCCATTATGCAATACCAAGACAGCTGCAATTAGCAAGATTTTTCTACAGGCCCATAAATCGGATTTGCCTGAAACGTTATATAAATTAGCGGAACGCAATATAAATTATTTCTTGACAAAAGGCAAGTCGTTAAATAATACGATTACCACACAAGAACTATTTGCTCAAGAAAAATCTGCAGGCGTAAAAGCTGCCATAAATTCTCGTGAGAAATTGGCTGATAGCGATTACGCGATAATTATAAATAATAACGATATTAAGACGCGCTTGTATCCGATAAACGACGAACATAATTGCAAGCTCGCGTCTGAATATTTTAGCAAGAATCTAAACACGATCCCGCTGCACTTGCGCCACGAGTATGCCAAGGCAATCGTCATTAAATGCGCCGCTGCTGGCTACGACG
>CAYVOZ010000080.1:0-11924 GCA_964453325.1 uncultured Christensenellaceae bacterium
GCAGGCGGTGTGCCGCCGCCCTCGGGCGTGACCGCTGCACCGGGAGTGGGAGTCGGAGTGGGCGACGGGGGGACATAGGCTATCGCGCCGGAGGATTTAAGCTTTTGCAGAGTGCCTATCCCTACGGCTCCGTCCGCCTCAAGCCCGTTTGCGAGCTGGAATTTCTTAACGGCGTTTGCCGTCTCGCTGCCGTAATATCCCGTGGACGAGCCGGTGAAATATCCTAATTTTCTTAAAAGCGTCTGTATCTGCGCCACGTCGGAGCCGCTGACTCCGACGGTGACGGCGTATTTCTGAATGCTGTCGGAGAAGAGCTGGTCATAGGTCTGCTGATCTATGCCGCCCGTTATGGCAAGCCCGTATCGCGTCTGCAAAAGCTCAATGGCGTCCTTTGTCGCCGGACCGAAATAATCCGTGGTCTCTGCGGTGAGCATATAGCCATATTCCATGAGCCGCGCCTGTATGCTGTGCATGGCGTCGTCGGTCATGCCCTCCTCGTAGAGATAGTCTCCCGAGGGTACGAAAGCGTCGGGGTCAACGGTGGTCTCGGGGACGGTCACGTCTAAAACGGCGACCTTTGCGGTAGCGGCGGTCATGCCAAGCTCCTCGGCGGTAGTGTTATACAGATTCTCGAGCTGATCCTCGGGGGACTCTGCGGTAAAGGCGAGCAGAAGAAGCGGCGTGCATATCAGCGCGACCGCAATGGCGGCTATTATGACCGCTATCTTCGGAGAAAAGCCCTGCTTCTGACTTCTTCCTCTTCCGTCGGAGGACGACTGTGAGGAGCGGCGCGTCGCAGAACCCCGCGTGCTGCCCGATGTGCTTCTTCTCGACGGTTGGGAGGTCGGTCTTCTTCTGTCCATCTTATATGTAAAACTCCTTTATCTGCATTAAAAAAAGCCTGCGGGGCTTTCTATAAGCCCGGACAAGCTCAATTATACCATCAATATCTGTTATAGGCAACGCTCAAACCTTCAGCCGAGCAATTTTCTCACCGAGCTGACGACGCCGCTCACGCTGCAAAGCTCCGTATTCTCTGAATTATAGACGGTCACACTGACGGAAGCGCTGTACGTAAGACCGTCGACAGGGGAGAAAACGACGGAAACGGTCTTGCCGTTATAGTACTTTCCGTCATACGCGACAACGTCGTCTATAGTCAGGTATCCGTCCGTATTAGTGGAAAGAACATGCTCGCCTATGGCCATAGCGGAGCCGTCGTTTGACGGCGTGACGGAACGCGCAGTGTCCGTATATGTGCGTATGCGGTCGAGCACAGTCTCCGCGACTGCCTGAGCGTCGGAGCGCTCGAGCATTCTGCGGTATGAGCTGTATACGGGAGAAAGCACGCCTGCAAGCGCGGAAATAAGGATCGCGCCTATCGCGAAGGCCACCACTATTTCTATTAAAGTGTTACCTTTTTTGTTCATTTTCGTCCTCAATTCGGGTAAAAGAACTCTATGCTGCCGGAGTTCTCCACGGCGACGGGGATATCTACAGACGCGCCGCCGTCAAAGCGCACCGTAAGAGACGAGTCTGCGTCGGCGCTGTGCGGCGAGGCTTCTATATCGTTTACGGAGCTCCTGAGCGTGCCGGATGCGAGATCGGCGCGCATGTTGAGCTTTCCCGCGGTCAGCACCATGGTCGTCACTGCGGCGAGCGCGAGCAAAACTATACAAAAGCTGACGACTACCTCCACGAGGGAATCGCCGCGCTCGGAAAGCTTTATGCTTTTTTTCATTTCAGACTTATAAGCGTGCATGTCTTTTCTCCGATGCTCCAGCTATTGCCGTTTCTTGACGCCTCTGCGGTAAGCTTATAATTCGCCGTAAAGGAGTATTTGCCGCCCTGATATTCGGCCGTGGGGCTCACCGTTATGCTCGTGATGCTGACGGCGGCAGTGTTGTTCTCTCTGTTGACAGTCCCGGTGTATTCGAGGGCGAGTTCGCCTATCATCGTATCGCCGCCAAGATAAAGATCGGCAGTTTCGCTGCCCGTCACGGCGCTGCTGCCGTTTCCGCCGGCTTTTGCGAGAGCGGAGCGCAGTATCCTGTCGCCGAGGGAGCCGCGCAGCCCGGAATCCAACGTATCGAGAATGCTCGACGCATAATAATAGGTCTGCGTATCTACCGCTCTGCGCGCCTGCGTGCTTGCTGTACCCGCAGCTGCGGACAAAACGGATATTCCGAGCAGAATAAAGACAAGCATTATGACGACCACTATAACTATGGTCTGTCCGCTGTTGTTGAGCAATGCTTTGGTCTTTATACTGCGTTCGTCCTTCATAATAAGCTCTCTTTATTTCTCTGCGCCGACATCTCCGCTCACGGTATGACCGTGAACGTTATGGACGCGGCGTCGATATACGGCGTGCGGTGGAAATCCTCACCCAGTACGGCGTCGTCTATGTATTCATATATAAAGGCGTATTCTCCGACGCCCGCGGCAGACGCGTTTACGGTAAGTCCGTCAAGCGTGAAGTAAGCGGACGTGTCGGCGAGCGCAGCCTTTGAAAGCATCAGCACGCTGCCCGCGGTCTCTCCCGCTGCGGTATTGTATCCGTTGTCGAGAAAAGCGCATTTCTGCACAGAGGCAGCGGCGTCCATGACGCCGAAGGCGCCTTCATTTTCTCCGCCCGAGAAGCCCACACTGTAGCAGGAGCTGACGTCGGCGGCGGAGCCGCATGCTCCGGCGATACCGCCGGAAGCCGCGCCGGAGTTTATCCGTGCGAGGCTGTATGTGCCGCCCGTTTCGCTGAGCTCTGTGTTGACAAATCCGGTGTTATAGCAGGACACGATGCCGCCGTCAGCGCTTCCGCATACGCCTCCCGCAGTCTCTGCGCCGTATACGCTGCCCGCATTATACGAGAGGGACAATGCGCCGGGCTGTGAAGAAGTGAGGCTTCCTACAAGTCCTCCCGCCACACCTCTTATAACGGGCGGTGTGACCGAGGCGTCGTCAAATTCCGAAACCGTCATGCAGGCGTTTACGCAATAGGAGACCGTGCCGTTATCCGATACGAGTCCGGCTATGCCGCCCGCGATACAATCCGCGCCTGACGCCGTGACGGTGATAAAGTCGTTTTTGATGCTGACGTTTGGATCGGCGGGCTTATAGACATATCCGGCTGCGTCGGCGTATCGTCCCGCTATAGAGACTATTGCGAAGGCTCCGTCGCCGGTAAAGCCAACGCCCGCCTCGCAGTATGTTATATTGCCGCTGTTTTTACCGGCTATGCCGCCGGATACGGACGAGGAAAGCACGTCCGCGCTGCTTAAGCAGTACGAGACAGTTCCGCCCGCGGCGTTCTCTCCGGCTATGCCGCCCGCGCTGCCGGACTGAGAGGTCACGTCCGACACGGAGGTAGAGTATGTGACCGTGCCGGAGCTTATGCCGGCTATGCCGCCGACTGTACCGGTATATGCAGTACCTGCGTCAGCGGAGACGGCGCTCACGGTACCGGAGGAGCTGCATTTGCTTATGCTTCCGGAGTTATTGCCCGCAAGGCCGCCGACAGGGCCGTTTGTGCCGGAGACGCTGCCGTCGAAGCTGTTCTCGGCGAGCCGGCCTGCGTTGAAACCAGCTGCACCGCCCGCCGCGGTGGGGGAGGAGACGGTCCCGGATAACGAGCATGCGCTGATAACGCCGCTTGACGTATTCTCGCCGGCCGCGCAGCCGGCCGCGCCGGATCCTGTTCCGACGACGCCCGCCGCAGAGGTGCAGCCCGTGATCCTGCCGATATTTCTTCCCGCAAGGCCGCCCGAGAGATATGCCGACATGATGTTTCTCGAGGAGACGCAGGAGGTCATCTGCGTGACGTTTATGCCCGCTATTCCTCCGCAAAGCGTACCCGCCTTATCGCAGTATATCATTGCGCCCGCCGAGCCGCACTGCTCCAAGAGATATGCATTCTCGCCGGCGACGCCGCCGATGGCGCTGTTTTCCGCCGCGCACGTGACAGCTGTTAACGAGTCGCAGCCTGTTACGCTGCCGAAGTTATAGCCGACTGTTCCGCCGCAGCGTGAGCCGTCGGCGGTCGTCTCCGCGCTGCATGCGCCGAGAGTGTCGCAGTTTCTGACAGTGCCGGCGTTTGAGCCGACGACTCCGCCTGCGAGACTGTATGCCTTTACGGCTGCGCCCGAGGTGCAGTCGGTCAGCATGGAGTCGGAATAGTATCCGCTGTATTCGTTTCTGCCGCATATACCGCCCGACACGCCTTCGCTCTGCTCGGCCATTACCGCGACAGTTCCTACGGTACAGCCGGTTATGCTGCTTGAGATCGAGCTGCTGTCTGCGGCGACGCCGCCCGCTGTTCCGTTTGCGGCGGTGGAAATGACACTTCCGCCGACAGTGCAGCCGGTGATATCGTTGTTGTTCTGTCCTGCGATGCCGCCGGCATATACTCCGCCCGTAACGGGCGCACTGCATGTGCAGCTGTCGATGAGCGACGAGGTCCCGGTCATGCCGCATATGCCGCCCGCCGTGGTGGAGGCGCTGCCTGTATTTACAGAGGCGTTAGCCTTGACCGTGCAGCCGCGTATCGTTCTCGCGCTCCTGCCGGCAATGCCGCCTGTATACGCGTTTGCGCGCTCACCTCTGAGCGTGCCGGAAAATTCGCAGTCCGTTATATTGCTGTTGCTGCCGTTGTCGCCGGTGATGCCGCCCATATACTTGCCCCCGCTTATTACGGAGGTGACATTTTTGCAGTTTGTCACAGAGCTTGCAGAGGCGCTGTAGCTGCTTGCATAGTTATACCCGGTGACGCCGCCTATATACTTGCCGTTTGAGACGGAAACGGATATATCCGTGCAGTCTTTTACTGTGCCGCGGTAATTATCGCCTACGACGCCGCCTATATAGTCTGTGCAGTCGTCGTTTCGCCTGGGAACGTCCGCGCTTACATAATACCCGGTGAGCGAGCCGCTTACGCTGCATCCGGAGACGACGCCGGAGCTTTCGCCTGCGATGCCGCCGATCTCTGCGTTATTGAGCTGCGAGGTTATGCTGCCGTCATAGCTGCATCCGGAGATGAGCGCGCTTGAGCCGGAGGCGTATGCCGAATATCCGTTATTGCCGACGATGCCGCCGGAGTACAGGTAATTCGTGATATCTACGGAGGATATGCACCCGGTCACGGAGGCGTCATATAGATTTTCGCCCGCGACGCCGCCCGCATAGGCGTTTCTGCCGGATGAGGTCCCGGTAAATATGAGCGAACCGTTGGATACACAGCTTGATATCTCGCCATAGTTCTCTCCGGTAATACCGCCGGCGCGGTTTGCGCTGCCGGTACCTGAGGTTGATGAAAAGTCGGAGGTGCAGTTTGAAACGGTGCCGTTATTCTCACCGCATATGCAGCCGAGCGAAAGCCCGGAGCGCATGCCGGTCTGCAATACGGTCGATACGCTGCAATGGTCTATCGAGCCGTAGTTTACTGCGGCGACCGAGCCGCCGTAACCGCTGCCGTTCGGGAGGATGTAGCTGTTTGAAGTATCCTGTGTATAGGCGTCGGTATACGCAAAGGACAGATACTCTACGGAGCCGTCGCCCGCTACGGTGTCGAAAAGTCCGGCATAGGAGGCGCCGTTCACGCTGAGGTCGTAGATGGTATAGTTTTTAGCGTCATTGCCGCCCGAATAGCTGCCGCTGAAGCCGGAAATGAAAAACGCTATAGGCTCAAAGTTTATCGGATCACGGTCAAAGTCGTGGACGTATACATCCGCGGTCTGTACATATGTATCGCTTGAGCTCTCTCTTACGTTGTTAAGATGCCGTATGCTGGTTATGACGTTCTGCGTACCGTCGGTGCTGTCGTCAAACAGTGTGTGCTGCGAGTTCGACGGCCCCGCGGTGATGGAGGTCTGGCCGTAGGACGCTGTGGCAGTGGCGGTTATATGCCCTTCTATACCGGGAAAGTTTTCGGTTATGGAGGTATACGATCTGCCCATGTAATCGAGCACTATGACAAGGTATCCGGCGTTGTCGACGTATATCGGGAATCTGCCGGTCTCGCTGCGGGACCACCGGCCGTCGCGCCAGCTGACGGTGATCCACTGGGGGTTGGATAGAGCCGAGGCGAGAGAGTTTATATGCTTTACGCTCTGATATTTGACGGAAAAGCTGTATGCGGTGCCGGCCTCGTCGGTGATGGAAAACTCGTAATTATTCCTGTCCGGCTTTTCTGGCAGAGTGTATTCGAGCGTTAAGAGACCGTAGTTGCTGCCGTTGTTGATGTCATTGCCCTCGGGCTTGCCCTTATAATCCACGAGCATGAGGTCGGATATTTCTATGGGCTCCTCGTCTATGATCTCTATGCCCGTAAAATCCACCCCGTAATAGCCCATATTACCGCTGCGGAGGCTGTCCTCGTCGCGCGCAAAGGCGCAATAGGGCATACCTGTGTTATAGGTTATGCGCGTGACCGTATCGCTGTAAAAGAGTCCCAGCGCGTTGCCGGTCTTGTTGTTGTATTCTAAAAGTATAGTGCCTTTAAGAAGCTCCTTGTCACCGACATAAGGGTCCAAAAGCTTTATAAGGGCGTTTGAGGAGCGGTCTGTGTCTTCGCCGGATATGTAAAGAAACGCTATATTGCCGGAGTTGATATCGAGCTCATGCGCCGATACGGACGGGGCGATTTTCGTTATATCGACGCCGCCGAGAGCGACGATGTCGGTCTGCTTATCGGCATAGTCGGCCGCGAGCGCGTCCTGCGCGGCAAGAAAAAGCGTGCGCGCGTTGTTCATGCGCGACGTCTGCTCCGCTCTCGACGTAAAGTATATCATCGAAGGTATGGCTATGGCGGCGGCGATGGCAATTATGACGAGGACGATGATGACCTCCATCAAGGTAAAACCGCTGTTTTTACGCCTTATGCTCAACACTTCTCTTATCGCTCCCGTGTCCGACTTCAGTTCAAATATTGCAGCAGATCCTTTTTATCGGAGCTGCTGTCTATAGCAAGCTGTCTCGTTATCATGCGCGTCTGTACAAGCCGCGCAAGGTCGCTGTTCATGGAGTGCATCCCTAAAGCCGCTCCCGACTGCATAGAGGTCATTATCTGATGGCACTTATTGTCGCGTATCAGGTTCCCGACGGCGTCTGTGCCTATGAGTATCTCGGTCGCGGCTATTCTGCCGGGTCCGGGAGAGATAGGCAAAAGCTGCTGCGTGACCACTCCGCGGAGTATCATGGAGAGCTGTCCGCGCATCTGCTGCTGGCTTTCGGGCGGGCAGGTGTCTATTATTCTGTCTATGGTCTGCGCGGCGCCCGTGGTATGCAGGGTCGAGAGCACTAAATGCCCCGTCTCGGCGGCGGTCACAGCCGTGGATATCGTTTCGTAGTCGCGCATCTCGCCGACGAGTATGACGTCGGGATCCTCTCTTAAAGCGCTCCTGAGCGCAGATGCGAAGGACTCCGCCATGCTGCCGACCTCGCGCTGATGCACGAGCGAGAGGTTCTGATCGAAAACGTATTCGATAGGGTCCTCTACAGTGAGTATATGGCAGGAGCGGGTGCGCGTGATATAGTCTATCATTGCGGCGAGCGTCGTGGACTTGCCCGAGCCCGTGGGGCCGGTTATGAGCACGAGTCCGTTATGCATGTCCGCAAGCTGCGCGAGCACGGGCGGCAGGGAAAGCGACTCGAGCGTCGGGAGCTTGTCGGAGAGCAGCCTTATAGCGGCAGCGAGACCTGTTTTATGCCTGTATACGTTGACTCTGAAGCGCCCGCTTTCGGGAGCCTCCCATGCAAAGTCGAGGTCCGTGCCGCTCTCGAGCTCGCGCTTTTGAGACTCGCTCAGCATGGAGAGTATGATCGTTCGCGCTTCCTCGGGGATTATTGGATAGTCGTGCAGTATGAGCCTTCCGTCCCGCCTTAAGGACAGCGGGAGCCCCTCGCTTATATGGACGTCGGAGCACCGCGTCATGCGGGCCTCTAAAAGCAAAGACGATATATCCATTTTTCCCCCTTAGTCAGCGTAATACGCTATTTTGCCGAACTCCTCGGTAGTGGAGACGCCCTGCTCCAAAAGCTCGAGGGCGCAGTCGCGCAGGCTCTTAAAGCCCTGCGTTTCTCTTACGTATTGGAGCATATCGTCCACAGGCGTCTGCGAGGATATCATGCGGCGCAGCTCCTTGTCTATGAGCACGACCTCATGCACGGCTATTCTGCCGCGATAGCCGGTGTTGTGGCACATATGGCAGCCCTTGCCCTTTTTGAGGATGGGTATGTCCTTTCCGAGCAGGGCCTTTTCGGCGTCGGTCGGCTCGTATTCGTATGCGCAGTTCGGGCATACCTTTCTCATGAGCCTCTGTGCGATGAGCCCTACGACCGAGTTTGCCACGAGATAGGGAGGAACGCCCATATCCGTGAGTCTGACTACGCTCGAAAGCGCGTCGTTGGTGTGCAGAGTCGACAGCACGAGATGCCCGGTGATGGCGGAACGCACCGATATGGATGCGGTCTCGTTATCGCGCGTCTCGCCGACCATGATTATATCGGGGTCCTGACGCAGCAGAGAGCGGAGTCCCGCCTCAAACGTGAGCCCCGCCATGTTGTTGACCTGGACCTGATTCACGCGGGCGATATTGCGCTCTACGGGATCCTCTATCGTGGAGATGTTCACCGTACGGTTAGCCAGGCTTTCCAACACCATATATAGTGTAGTCGTCTTTCCTGAACCCGTCGGACCCGTTATATATATTATACCATAAGGGGACTCGAGAATCCTCCTGAATTTGACAAAATTCTGCTCGGACATGCCGAAAAATTTCGAGTTGTCTATGAGCGTGTTTGTGGAGAGAAAACGGATGACGACCTTTTCTCCGTAAACGGTAGGTATGACAGATACGCGCGCATTCATCTCTATACCGCTTACGGTCACCTTGAAGTGTCCGTCCTGCGGAAGTCTGCGCTCCGCGATATCGAGATTGGCGAGTATCTTTATTCTCGCAATGAGCGAGCTGTGCAGCGTCCGCGCGAGAGTGACGTATTCCGTGAGTATGCCGTCTACGCGGAGCCGGACGGAGACGTGCTTTTCAAACGGCTCGATGTGTATATCGCTGGCGTTAACGCTGTAGCCGCGCACTAAGAGGCTGTTTAAGACCTGCACAACGGGGGCCTCGTCGCCCTCGCCCTCGTCCTCTGTGAGATCGGCGGCCTCGACGATGAGCGCGTCGGCGGATATATTAGCCTTCTTTGCGGCATCCTTGGCGTCTATCTCGGAGTAATAGTACTCTATGGCGTTCTCGATGTTCTTTGTAACGTCGAGCAGGACCTCCACATGCATCTGTGTTATCTGCTTTACGTCCTCGATGGCGTAGAAATTCAGCGGGTCGTTCATGACGACCTGCAGCTTTCCGCCCTCGGTGCCGACCGCTATGAGGACGTATTTCTGCGCTATATGCTTCGGGAGCTTTCCGACGGCCTCCATCTCCACCTTATAGGTCGGCAGATCGGCCATTTTAAGCTCCATGCGTGAGGCAAGCGCCTCTAACATCTGCTTTTCTGTGATATATCCGAGCTCTATGAGCGCGCCCCCGAGCCGGAGCTGGGTATGTGACTTCTGATAATCGAGCGCGGTCTGTACCTGCTGGTCCGTAACATAGCCGTATTCAACAAGTGTTTTTCCGATAGGTATGTTTTTCACGCGCGTGCTCCTTAATTAAAGATAATCCGATATACTCGGGCTGTCGGCGTCCGCCTCGACGGCTTCGTCCGAGGCTACCTCGGTCGCGGCGTATTGCGCCTGCCCGGTGAAGTATTCGTCGGGCAGCGGCTCGTACATTGCGAGCTGCAAGGTAAAGCTTATATTAAAGGCGTCGAGGATTTCGCTGCCCTCGGCGTCGGAGCCGATCAACGAAAAGCCGGTGAGCACGACGGAGGGTGTATCGTAAATTGTATCGGAGAGCTTTATAAACCCGTTCCTGCGCCCTACGCAGGTCACCTCTATGCTTTTCCGCGTGACGAGACCGCTGCCTGTCTCCTCCGACGTGAGCTCCTCTATATTGAGAGAATGCGCGACAAGACCGCTCTTCTGAATGAGCCCGGTGACGTATTTATCGATATCGTCGTTCGTCATAGCGGGGAAAAACGATTTGCTGCAAATATCGAGGCTCTTTTTCGCGTTGGCTATGCTTTCGTCATAGTCGCTCTCCGAATCCACGGTATTTTGCATAAAGCGCAGATTGAGGCCTGCGTTCTCTATAGCGGTATCGAGCTCCGTCGAGGTGTTCATCGCCGGTATTACAAGAAAATAACCAATGCCGCCGACTATCACTACTATGGCGAGCAGGTAGAGCAGTATTATTTCGCGCTTGGTGAGCTTGGTCTTCATTCCTGTGCCTCCTCGTCTGCTGTCTCTGCGGTCAGAACTTCCTCCGAAACGAGCCGGCAGCCGACCGTGCAGAAGTATCTTCCGTCGGACTCGTAGGTATAGCCGTAATATTCCATATCGTAGAAATAACCCGTCTGTCTCAGAGCCTCCACGAGCGTGGGTACGTCGTTGACCGTGTCCGCGTGGACCTCCATGGTGAGCACCGTATCCGCCGAGTTGTAGGAGTAAGAGGATACGACGTATTTGTCCGCGGCGCATTTATCGATGGCGCTCCATATCTCCGAGCCGACGAAGGGTATGGATTCGGTGATGGCTATTTCCGTGTCGAGCGAGTCTATCACGCCGTAATAGACCGGCACCGTGTTCTCCTTCTCGAGCGCGGCGTCATAGGCGGGCTGAAGCTCCGCGATCTGCGCACTGAGCTCCGAAAATCTCCGGGCCTTAAAAATATTCACCACAGTGAGCGCCAAAAAGGTACCCACAAACAGCACGGCGGCGATAATGATCAAAAATATCGGTCTGAAGCCTTTCTTTTTGCGGCTCCTGTCGGAAAGCGATCTTTTATAGCCGGCCAGCAGATCGATGTCCTTTGCAATAGCTTTACTCATACGAATGCCCTCATTCTTTGATCAGATTGCCGACTGTGTACGCATAGTCGCACAGCCGGAAGCCCTGCCCGGCGTTCAACACCGAGTCTGTGTCCGAAAGGAAACCGGAGTCCACGCCGAATGCAGCGCCGAGCTCCTTTATCATATCCGTATCCGTGTCCGAAAAGCCCGCCGCATATATGCCGGATACGCCGCCGGCGTTTCTGTCGGCGCGCTGGAACTGCAGCATGCCGGAAATGACGTGCTCAAGCTCCGAGGCATATGCGGGAGTGCCGCGCTCGGAAAGCAGACGCGTGCGGTTTGAAAGCTTATACAGCCCGCCGGAATAGAGTGTGGAGTCCACGCTGCTTCCGTCCAGCGTAAGCACTATATAGGTGGAGTCCTTCAGCGACGGGAACATGCTCATGAGCTTTCGCTGACAGTTCTGCACGATATCTATGCCGCTTATTTCTATCTTAAGCGATGCGAACAGATCGATATAGCTCTTTAAAAGCTCCTTCGGAGCCGCGCACAGAAGCGCTGTCACTCCGTTCTTGCCGTCGGCCCTGAGCACTGCGTAGTCATACACGAGCTCTCCGACGGTATCGGTATTGCTGAACTCCGCGCCGACCCACGACTCGACCTTATCCCCGCGCAGAGGCGGCATGTTCGAGAGCCGTGTGTATACGGCGGAGCCGGATATGGCAAGGCGTATGTTTTTAAAAGGTATAGTCGGATTCACTCCGCGAAAGTCAGCGAAAGCCGAGGCCAGCGCACGGTCGTCCGTGATAGTGCCGTTTATCATCGTTCCAGCCGGAAGAGATGCGGAGGCAAAGCCCTTTACGAGTATGCGGCCGTGCTTTTGGTCGCCGTACACCGCCTGGATGCGGTCGTTGGAAAAGCAGACAGAAGTTTCCATATAATTCCCCTTTATATACTTAAAGCCCGGAGCCTATCGCATCGTAAAGCGTGGTCATGGGCAGCATCACCGAGATTATGACCGT
>CAYVOZ010000081.1:0-11586 GCA_964453325.1 uncultured Christensenellaceae bacterium
CGACATACTGACCAAGCAGGATCTTAAGGACATAGAGTATACGGCGGTCCGCGGCCTTGAGGGCATAAAGGAAGCCACCGTAAACGTAGCCGGTATGGATATAAAGGTAGCCATCGCGCACGGCACTGCCAACGCCGCGAAGCTGCTCGACTCCATCAAGGCAGGCGAGAGAAGCTATCACTTCATAGAGATCATGGGCTGCCCCGGCGGCTGCGTGACCGGCGGCGGACAGCCGATAGTAAGCGCTCCCGAGCGTTATTACATCGATCCCAAGGCTGCACGTGCTGCTGCTACCTATGACGAGGACGAGGCGAAGGTCATAAGGAAGTCGCATCAGAACCCCTCCATAACCAAGCTTTATGAGGAGTTCCTCGGCGAGCCCAACAGCCATCTCGCACACGAGCTGCTTCACACTCACTATGTGAACAGACGCGAGAAATAAGCCTTACAGCTTTAAACGGAAAGCCCGTGCGGCCGCAACAGACCGCGCGGGCTTTTCGTATGCGCCCTATAAAAACTGTAAGTCAACAGCCGGAGTGAAAGACAAAAGCTGTGTCAATATTGACAAAAAATGCAGGAGCGGTAAATAAAGACCCGACCCTGTGTGTTATAAACGCATCGGGTCGGGCGGTAAGAAAAACAATGAGTTTTCAGGTCGGAAATACCGGTTTATGCCTCGCTTTTTGTTGCGGACGCCTTAGCTTCGGCCTTGGCACGCTTAAAGTCCTCAAGTATGCTCTGCTCCGGCGCGGGAGTGAGCAGCGAAACGACTACGATGCATATGCAGGAGAATATAAACGCGGGTAATAGCTCGTATATTCCCCAAACTCCGCCCATGGGCTTTAACACGAGCTTCCATATGAACACGACAGCAGCGCCGCCTACCATGCCGGCAAAAGCGCCCCAGCGGTTCGTACGCTTCCAGAACAGCGAGAACAGCACGATCGGACCGAAGGTCGCGCCGAAGCCCGCCCATGCGAAGGAGACTATCGTGAATATGACGGTGTTGTTCTCGTCGAGAGCGAGCAGACCGCCGACAAGAGCGACGAGGAGCAGCGTTATGCGCGTTGCCCAGAGCAGCGTCTTATCCGACGCTTTCTTGCGCACGTTGGCGAATATGTTTTTGGAGAGCGCGGAGGCTGCTATCAACAGATACGAGTCGGACGAGCTTATGACCGCTGCGAGTATGCCGGCCATGACTACACCGGCTATAATAGGCGGCAGGAAGCTCTGCGACATGATAACGAAAATGTTCTCGGATGCGCTCGAGGTCGTAAGAGCGGTCGGAAATACGGCTCTGCCGACGAGACCTATAAGTATAGCGGCGGCCATGGCGATCACTACCCAAACAGTTGCTATACGGCGGGAGCGCTTGAGCTCTCTGCCGCTTCTGATAGCCATAAAGCGCAGCAGCACCTGAGGCATGCCGAAGTATCCGAGGCCCCATGCCATGGTGGATATAACGGTCAAAAAGCCGTAGCTTCCCGCCTCGCCGAACAGCGGAGCGCCGCCGCTCGCCTGCTGCACGCCGTCCACGACGGTCGGGGAGGCTATGCCGAAGAACTCGAAGAAACCGGGTATGCTCTTTGCGTTGGAGATGACGTTGCCAAAGCCGCCCGCCATCACGACGCCGACGATGAGCACTGCGGCAAGCGCGCCTATCATGACTATGGACTGCATAAAGTCAGACGCACTCTCTGCCAGAAAGCCTCCGAGGAAGGTATAAATGAGCACGAATACGAGCCCTATTATCATAGCCCATACATACGGAATGCCGAACAGCGTGCTGAAGAGCTTTCCGCAGGTGACGAAGCAGGATGACGCGTATATCGTGAAGAAAACTATTATGAACAGTGCGGATATGCACATGAGCAGCTTTTTCTTCTCGCGGAAGCGGTTGGAGAAGAAGTCGGGCAGCGTTATCGAGTCGTTTGCGACGATGGAATAGCTGCGCAGTCTTCTGGAGGTTATGAGCCAGTTGAGATATGTGCCGAGCGCGAGACCGAGAGCGGTCCAAAAGGCGTCGGCGAGCCCGCACCAATAGGCGACTCCCGGCAGTCCCATGAGCAGCCATCCGCTCATGTCCGACGCCTCTGCGCTCATCGCCGTGACCCACGGGCCGAGCGAGCGTCCGCCGAGAATAAAGTTCTCGGTGCTCTTGTTTGCGCGTTTCATAAAGTATATGCCTATACCTATAACGATGAGCATATATACGACCATAGCTATAAGTATCTGGACAGTACCCGAATCCATATAAAAAATCCCCCCATGATGATAATAACGGCAGACCGCATCAAAACAGTACCGAAAAATGCGGTATTTCAGCCTGCTAATGCATTATATATTGTTTTGTGACAATGGACAAGGGAATATATGAAAAAAGTTTAAGAAATAGATGAAAATATTTCATGCATTTACAATACATAAATATCTGTAACAGCAGAGGTAAATACCTTCAGTGCGCGCGCTTTGCAGCCTCTGCCTTGTATGCCTTCTTTACACGGTAAAGGTCCTCGTCGGCTGCTGATATGAGCGCGGACGCGCTCCTGCTTTCCGGCAGGCACTCGGCCTTGCCTATGCTCACCGTTATTCTGAGCTTTGTGGTCTTAAGACAGTTTCTTATCCCGAAGGCGCTGTGGATCTCGTTTATCAGTGCGTTAACCTGCTTCTCCTCGGAGCAGCGGTATATCGCCGCAAACTCGTCGCCGCCGTATCGCGCCAAAAAGGCGTTATGCTTGCCGCAAACGCTTTTGACCGTCTGCGCGACCTCAACAAGGGCCTCGTCGCCCGCCACATGACCGTATGTGTCGTTGATGGTCTTAAAGTCGTTGACGTCGAGTATGATAAGGAACAGCCTGTACTGGCGCTTCTGCTCGGACAGACAGGATGCAAGGAATTTATCGAACTGCCGGCGGTTGTTGAGTCCCGTGAGGCCGTCCGTGGATATCTGATAACGCTGCATGTTTATAAAGACCATGAGCAGAGAAAGAGCGGTGGCGGGCCATATCGCGGGCAGACCGTAGAATACTATGGTGACTACGCCGCCTATGGCAGGCAGCAGGAAAAAGGAAAACAGCGTCAGAAGCTCGCCGCGCAGCTGGCGGTTCGAGGTCTTTAAAAGCCGTATCAGGACATGTCCGGAGGCGGTTATCAGATAGCCGTAGGATATTATGAGCTGCAAGTAGTAAAGGTTTCCGCGATGATAGACATTGGCGTCGTCGATATAGAATATCGTGCCGGTAACGGGGGAAATGAACGAAAGCACGAAAAGCGCGATAATGGGCAGCGAGACGGCCAGAAAAACGGGCTTGCTCCATTTTCTGCGCGTATCGAGCTTGATCTCGATGTACAGAAACCACAGATAACATATGAAGCCTATATCAAAAACGTTGAGCGCATTTACTATGTTGTTGAGCAGATATATGAAAAAGCCCGGCTTACCGTCTATGACCGACCATGTCATATCCAGCAGCAGTATAATGAACGTGGCGAGTATCACGCGTATAAATGCAACGCGGTCGGTACGCCTGTCCTTATTGAGCTTCAGCTGATACGCGATATATGCGAGAATGATGAGAGATATAACGTTTATTTCAATATAAATAGGCGTATACATCCCGTGATCCTCCATTGAGTCAAAACCATATCCCTGCCGATGCGCGGCTACTCGTTTTTGTCCTCCGACTTATTGTTGACGGACGCTTTCCAGTACTTGTCGAGCAGATCGAACAGCTTTCTCGTGTCTATGGGCTTTGTAAGATACTCGTTTATGCCCGCCTTGCGCGCGGTATCGAGATCCTCCGTAAACGCGTTTGCGGATATGGCAATTATAGGCACCGACTTTGCGTCCTCTCTGTCCGAGCCTCGTATGAGAGCGGTGGCTTCCTTTCCGTCCAGGTTGGGCATTCGCATATCCATGAGCACGCAGTCGAATGTATAAGGTGCGGAGGATACGAAGACCTTCACGGCGGCTTCGCCGTCGTTTGTGGAGGTAAAGGTCACTCCGCTGCGCCTCAGTATGGATTCCAGTATCATGCGGTTCATGGTATTGTCCTCTGCTATGGGAAGGAAACGTAGTGTGGGTGAGCGAACGCTGCGAGAGAAATTTTTCATCCATGCAGGAGCTCTTTCAGATAATGGACAATACGCTGCACGAGGAAGAGGAATAAGCAGCGTTTATCAGCGGCGGACGTCGTACCGTGAGAGCGGAGCGACAGGACAGACAGTTCCCGCTAAAAAATCGGACCGGAGGCAGAGATATGCATTTCAAGCAATCGAATAAAAAACACAGAATAGTAAGGCTGGCCGCAACGCTGCTGAGCATCATGCTGTTTGTCAGCGTATGCTCGTATACTACGTTTGCTCTGGCAGCACAGCTGGACACCATAACCGTAAACGTCTCGGGGCAGCCGATAGACGCCGCCGCACTCGATACGACGCAGACCGGAGCCAGCATTGCGAACGGCGGCACATCCGCCACTATCGTCGTGCCGATAGACGACGGCTACAAGAAAAGCGACGGGGCAGAGACCACGACCGTAACGAACGGCAATGCTGACGACGAGACCGTCATAGACGGACCGGCAACGGATGAAACAGTGCCTAATCAGCCTCTTATAAAGGAGGAGGGCGCAGCCTCGAATGACGCGGAGCAGCTGCAGGATCCCGCGACGGTCGGCGAGAACGGCGACGGCGACGACGTATACATCGACACAAAGCCGGAGAGCGACGGCAGCGTTGCGACGGATAAGGACGCCTTTTTCAACGCTGACGGCACCGCCAAGGACGATACAGCACCGCAGAGCTTTCCCGCGTCGCCCGACGGCGTGAGCGAGGATGCCGACGCAGCCGACACGGCAGTCATAGCGACACTGGAAATGCAGAGGAACGGGGAGAAGGATCCGGACAAGCTCGCTAAGCTCGACGCCGAGATCGCCGCGATCAGGAGCCGCAAGAGCTTAAAGCTCGAGCTTGAAGAGCTGAATGCAAAGCTGGCGGAGGCCGGCGACGCAGAAAAGGCCGCCCTGCAGTCGGAGATAGATAAAAAGCAGAAGGAGCTTGACGGCATTGGCGACTATCTTGTCAATTTTACAGATATAGCCGTTGATACCGAAAAAACCGTGGAAAAGGTCGACGCCACGCTTTCCGACGGTACGGCCACGGACGCATACAAGGTCACGATGACCGCGCAGGGTATGGGAAAAACGGATATATTCTCCGTTTCCGAGACCGGCGAGTTCATCGTAGGCACCAGCAAGAAGAACATCGTATTGAACATCGACGTCAGCATCAGCATGGGTTATGTGCTCGGCAGCGACGTCAAGGCGACGGACGAGCAGCAGAGCCGCTGGGACGTTCTGCGCGAGGCGATAACAGCATTTGTGGCAAATATATACGGCGCTGTGGACGAGAACGGCAACGTGAGGTATACTACGGACGCGAACGGTAATAAGACGCTGGATATACCCAAGAGCGTGCTTGACGACGCAAACAGCGCGGATATAACGCTGATAATGTACGGCGGGCATAACTCCAAGACCACCGCGCTTGAAAAAGTCGTCAAGAACCTCGGGAGCTTTTCCGCCAAAAGCGCAATGGAGCTGCTCGGACACTTTTCCGGCGAGTATTCGAGCTATTATGACGGCTCGTTCAACATCACGGAGAAGGACGAAAACGGCAAGGAAGTCAAGACTGCTCTCAACGTGAGCACCAACAACGAGGCAGGGTATTACGAGACGCTGAAGGAGGTCGAGAAACTGACCGGAACGGATGGCATAGACCCGTCCAATATCAGCGTCGTATATATGACCGACGGCGACGCAAACGCGTATGTAAAGGCGATAAAGGACGCCGACGGCAAGGTGACGAATGAGCAGAACATACCTTCGGATGCAGACAAGAGCAAGCCGGACGAGCAGGCGGCTGCCCGTACGGTCGCAAAGAAGAAGGCTGCTGACAGGGCGGTGGAGCTGCTCTCAAAGGGCGTATCGCTTTATAACGTCGTGGTCGCCAATAACGCGACTCCCGACGAGCAGGTCATAGCCCAGTATTTCGACCCTGACGACGAGGGCGGCTATTTGAACGGAAAGATAAAAGAGAACAACGCGGCTGCCGCCGGAGACGCGAGCCTTTCCGCAATAGGCGCGGACAACGTAAAATACACGGCAGCTGACACGGCGCAGAAGATAGTCGACGCATATAAGAGCATAGGCTTTGAGATAGCATCGAAAACTGCGGATAAAGCGCTCATAGCGTATAACGCCAAGGTTATAGACGTTGTGCCGAGCGAATTTACGGTCTACATTGACGATGCGAATAAGGACAAGATAACCTGCGCCGGTAAGGACGCGCAGGGCAACACGATAATAGTATGGAACATCGGGGATATAAACAACGTGGATAAGGAGGAGGCTTCCTATTTCCTGCTTCCGGCGGACGGCGGAGTGCTCGATAACGAGTATAAGTTCGGCACGGTGTATACGAACGACAGCGCGATACTGTACTGCAAGCCCATCGATCAGGGCGGCAGGGAGATAGCCATAGTTATGGATCGTCCCGTGATAGGCTTTGACGCCATCGCTGTCGACGATAATCCGACCAAGAGCAGCCCGGCTGATTACGGCCCGTACGCATTCTATCTGCGCAGCAACGACAGCTCAGAAACGAACAGGCTGCAGGCGTCCGGCACGACGGTGAGCGACACCTTCGTTAGCGGAATAATGAACCCGGCTGCGACGCTGGACGGCGTGAGCGTCTCCGCGACACTTAGGCCCGGCGGCGGTATAGTAGGCGGCTGGACGATAGCGCTTTCGGATGAGAACGGCGCGCCGCTCGGAAGCGCAAAGATCAACAGATTCGGGTTAGTGACGTTTGACAACGAGGGCAATACGCTGCTCAATAACAGACTTCTGAATATCACGTTTGATTATGCGCTGCATTTTGACTCCTCTATCGGCAGCGGTGTGAGTGCCGTAGCCGGGACGATCGCGAAGGCCGAGCTCCGGCTTATCGGAAAAACGGTTCCCGATCCCGATCCGGACCCCGATCCGGACCCCGATCCGGACCCCGATCCCGATCCCGATCCGCAGCCCGATCCCGATCCCGATCCCGACCCGCAGCCAGTTCCGGACCCCGAGCCCGGTGCAGGCGAGACCATGACCGTTGAGGCGGAGCCCATACCCGAGGTCGGCGGCACTGCCTCCGGCAGCAACGACGGCGACGCCAGAGAGCTTGAGCAGATAACCGACGAGCCCGCTGCACAGGCGGGACCCGGTTCCGCATCATGGGCGCTCGTCAACCTGATACTCACCATAGTGACCGCGCTGGCCTCTGTGATAATGCTCGTGAGCTATTTGGGCAAGCGTAAACGCGACGATGAGTACGATGCCGACATAAAGAAGCACGGAATTGCGCGGATACTGACGCTTGTGCCCGCTATCGGCGCGGTGATACTGTTCATACTCACCGAGAACATGAGTCTGCCGATGGTGATAACGGACAAATGGACCTTGATACATGCTATCGTGACGGCAGTACAGCTCGTGCTGGTGCTTCTCGGACTGAAGCGTAAAAAGGATACGACTGACAGATAACGGTATATATACACGCCGTAAAGGCACGGCGAAAAAAAGGCGGTCGCCCGCATAAGCAGGCGGCCGCTTAGTCCGTCAAAAAAATGTTTTTATCGGGATCAACGGGTTATATTTAAAGAGATGGGGCAGCTGTTCTCGTTGCTGAATGTATAATTCATGCTTTGAACTATTGCGCAAAAACAAACAGCTGTGTTAGAGTATAAGTTGTTGGTAAAAGGAAGACAGGATGTTGGTTTTCCTCTGCATTTCCTGCATGTGCTTTCGCGGATTTATTTTGGATTCGTCCTTGCTGCGGCATATGTATACATGGTCTGTTGTGAACGAATGCCTGATGACGGTATTCTGCGGAATAAGCTTCTTGTATTCGGAGGACCCGAAGTTCGGTACTTCAACATATGTAGGATGAGGATCGTCCGAATAAGACACCTCTGTGTGGCGATATGTCGACACCAGAAACTCTGACAGGCTCATAACGCTGATTATTTTGTGTCCGAGGATCTCGAGCTTTTTATCGTCGCGCAGGTTCTTCGTTGAGTTGAAGGCATAGCCGAGCTCTCCGTACGAGTAATAGGACTTTTTGAGCGTGATACCGTTCGTCTGCAGTTCTATATGGTATAGATCGTCTTTTGTGAATCCGGGAGCATTGGCTTTTAAGGAGGGCTACATAAACGGGCTGAGATTCACTCGCGCATGGGGACAGGAGCACATACTTGCGAATGATCCGGACGACATGGGCATAACGCCCAAGGGAATACAGTATTTGAGCGACAACGATAAAATGAAGAGGATCGCCGAAACGCTTCTGAGGGGCGCGGGCGCTATAGCGGAGCTGGTCAAGGTAGTATTTGCGGTATAGCCGGTAACGGCAGTCAGGGCACTCTTTCGGGTGCTTTTTTGATGCAAAAAAAGGAGTCAATAATACATGAAGGACACAAAAGACAGCTGGATAACCGGTTTTATCATAGGGGCAATAATTACGCTTGTTGCGGGAATGAGTATCCTTATTTCAGTATTGCGATAATATATTGAATGGCAAGCGGTATCAGCCCTGTTATTACGCCTGTAATAAAGCCCTTAATAAACAATCTGCGGGCTTCCGCTTTTTTGTAAAAGAAAAGTCTCCCGCCGTCAAGCAGCCGGATCGCCAGTGCAGCGCGATGATACATCTCCCACTGGCATTTGATTTGTCCGGCTGCTTCGAGGAACCGGAGCAGTCCGTTGTTTTCCTGTGAAAACGCGCGGACACTGTCGTCATCGTAAAGGCCGGTTGGAGAACTGCTGCATTTGTCTGATATCGTTTTCATGCAGCGGCTTATTTGCCGATTTGAAAATGCGTATTTACCCATGTATTTTCTCCCTGAAACGCGTGTACTGAACACTTGCAGTATAATTCATTGAGACCGTATTTTCAATCAACACACATAAACGGGCCTTTTGTGGGGCCTTTTTTATTACGCGAGAATCAGAAGGTGGTGAAGCATGGACGAGCCGAGGAGAGGCCGTCAGACGCCGACACAGTCCTACATACTCCCATACACGAGCACACACGGCGCGGAGGCAGTGGAGCTGTATAACGCCACCGGGCGAACGGCTCAGGAGTGGCAGGAGCTGATCGTATACGACATGCTCGCCGTAAACGAGAACGGGCTGTGGGTACACACAAAATTCGGGTATTCCGTTCCCCGGAGAAACGGAAAAAACGAGATCGTCGCCATGCGCGAGCTTCACGGACTCAATAAGGGCGAAAAGATATTGCATACAGCGCACCGCACGACGACCAGTCACACAGCATGGGAGCGGCTGTGTATGCTGCTCGACAAAAACAAGGTGGCATACACGGCACTGAGGGCCAACGGTCGCGAGTGCATACAGATGTCGGTCGGTGACGGGCGCATAGACTTCCGGACGCGCTCCAGCAAGGGCGGCCTCGGAGAAGGCTTTGACCTGTTGGTCATAGACGAAGCGCAGGAGTATCAGGACGATCAGGAAAGCGCACTGAAATATGTCGTTACCGACTCTGCGAATCCGCAGACAATATTCTGCGGAACACCGCCCACGCCGTCAAGCTCCGGCACAGTCTTCACCAAGCTGCGCACGTCGATATTGCACGGCGAGACACAAAACGCAGGCTGGGCTGAATGGTCGGTCGAAAATAAAACGGATCCGCATGACAAGGACGCGTGGTATGAAGCGAACCCGTCTCTCGGCACGATATTTACAGAACGGTCGGTCGCTGACGAGATCGGGAACGACGATATTGATTTCAACATTCAGAGACTGGGGCTGTGGCTGCGGTATAACCAAAAATCCGCCATATCTGCGGCGGAATGGGCCGAGCTTAAGGTTGCATCCCTGCCAAAGCTCAAGGGAAAACTCACGGTCGGTGTCAAGTTCGGGCGCGACGGACACAATGTGGCGCTGGCGATCGCGGCGGCAACGGTCGACGGGCGCACTTTTGTCGAGGTCATAGACTGCCGCCCTATGTCTGCGGGTTTCGGGTGGATGCTCGACTTCATTGCTCAGGCGGATATCAAAAGCGTTATCGCAGACGGGGCCGGAGGGCAGCAGCTGCTTGCCGACGCCATGAAGGAACGAAAGCTGAAGCAGCCTAAGCTGCCGACGGTCAAGGACGTGATCGTTGCAAACGCGGCCTTTGAACAGGCACTGAACGCCAAGCAGATATGCCATGCCGGGCAGCCCTCTCTTGTGAGGGTGGTCAGCAACTGTGAAAAGCGGGCGATCGGCAGCAGCGGAGGCTTTGGGTATAAGTCAATAATAGATGACGCGGAGATCGCACTATTAGATAGTGCGATTTTTGCTTTTTGGGGCGCTCAAACGAAGGAGAGCAAAAAACAAAAGGTTGGCTATTAACGCACATGCGTATAGCGATAAATTACCGTACATCCGGTCAGATGGAGGAAAACAATGGCAGAAGAATTTAAGGTCATAGAAACACAGGAGCAGCTTGACGCGGTCATATCAGAAAGGCTGAACCGTCAGAAGAAGCAGCACGAAACCGAGCTGTCCACGCTCAAGGGGACGCTCTCGACGCTGCAGGGACAGTATGACAGTCTTTCAAAGGCGCACAAGGACGCAGCCGACAAATATGCCGGGTACGACAAGACGCTCGAGGAGGCACAGGCAAAGATAAAGGCTTACGAGACCAGCTCGGTAAAAATGAGAATAGCCCACGAAACAGGCATACCCTACGAGCTTGCGGGACGGCTCTCCGGAGACACGGAGGAGGCTATCCGAAAGGACGCCGAGGCTATCACGAAGATCATAGGCAAACAGACAACGCCCGCACCGCCGCTCAAGGACACCGAGCCGGGCACGGGCGACACAAAGACCGCAGCGCTTAAGGCGCTGGCAAAAAACCTTACGAATAAAGGAGATTAAACAATGAGTGATGTAATCAATAAAGGCTCTCTGTTCCCGGAGGAGCTTGTTCCTCAGATGATACAGAAGACAACGGGATCCTCCGCGCTTGCGGGGCTGTGCGCTTCCGAGCCGATCCCGTTCAACGGACTCAAAGAGTTCACGTTCCAGCTCGATAAAGAGGTCGATGTTGTTGCCGAGAGCGGCGCAAAGACAAAGGGAGGCGCGACCGTTACGCCTATAACCATCGTACCTATAAAGATCGAGTACGGCGCGCGCATATCCGACGAGTTCATGTACGCGTCCGAGAGCGTGCAGCTCGACTATCTGTCATCCTTCGCCGATGGCTTCTCGAAGAAGGCCGCGAGAGGTATTGACCTCATGGCGCTGCACGGCGTAAATCCGAGAACTGGCAGCGCGTCTGCTGTGATCGGCACGAATCACTTTGATAACGCTGTCTCTCAGATAGTCACCATGTCAAACGGCGTCACTGTCGACGCCAATGTCGAGGCGGCTATCGCACTGGTGCAGGGCAGCGACAGAGACGTCAACGGTATAGCTATGGCTCCCGCTTTCCGCTCTGCGCTGGCTGCGCTCACCACGACCGGCGGCGCAA
>CAYVOZ010000082.1:0-11306 GCA_964453325.1 uncultured Christensenellaceae bacterium
GCTCGACCAGCCTGCTTGCGCTCGACTGGGGCGTCAGAAAGCTCATGATACATACTCACGCCTATAAGGACTTTGACGATATACCCGACTACTCGTGCTATTTCACGATAGCCAATCACCCTGTCGGAGACATGACGAGCTTTTACCGCATGACGCAGGCCATGGCGTTTGCGTCAAAGCCTTCGATAGACATAAGCCTTTGCGGCAAGGAGCTCAAGGATTCTCCCGCTCCGCCGCCCTTTAAGGTCGCGCCTGTAAAAAGGCTCGTCAACCTTGCGAGATATATGACCGCCATAAGCGGCAACAAAAAGACCCATAAAAAGATAACGGAGCTCGCCTCCTCGATAGCCTTTGACGTCTCCGCTCCCGCAGAGAGGCTTTGGAGCGAGATAGACGATAAGCTCTGCGTTTTCAACGAGACGACATATTATCATTATCTTTCCACCGCGTATTCCGCGAGCATGGGCGCGGCGTTCAGCCTCGCTCTGGCAAAGTATTTCGAGAGCGACGAGGAGCGCGACGCCGCTGTTGCGGGCTGTCTCGAAAACATCGACGGCATAGAAAGCGTGGACATACTGCGCAGCATGAGAAAGATCGCGCGCGCGGCTATAGCCGCATTCCCGGACGCGGCGGGCCTTTCTCCCGACGGGCTCAGGCAGGCGGTGCTGTCCGATAAGGGCGAGGTCCGCGCGGCGTATGACGAGTTCATAGCCCGCCACGGTCACCGCGCAATATCCGAGTCCGAGATGCGCAGCCCCGGATGGGAGGACGACGCGGAGTCGCTGTTCGCACAGCTGCAAAAGGTCGTTTTAAGCGGCGGCAAAGAGCCCGGGGGCAGCCGCGACGAATGGGAGAAGCACCGCGACGAGCTCTTCTCGCGCGTTTCGCAGGCCGATAAGACCTCTCTCGGCTTTATGCTCAAGTCCGCGCGCAGCGGCGTATGCTACCGTGAATATACCAAGTCTTGCTATGCCAAGGTCGCGGACGTATTCAAGCGCGCATACCGCGTGCTCGCGCAAAAGCTCACGGAGGACGGTATGCTTCCGGATGCGGATCTGATATACTTCCTTACTCACGAGGAGATAGGCGAGCTCATAAACGGCAAGCGTGCGCTCGTAAAGCGCGCCATGGGCCGCAGACGCCTCTATCCCGCGCAGCAGGAGGTCCGGCTCCCGGATATATCCTACGGACGCCCCGAGCCCATCGTGAAAACCGAAGCGGACGCAGAGTCCCTGTCCGTTTGGACAGGCACGCCCGTAAGCCGCGGCAGCTGCGAGGGCAGGGCGAGAGTCGTGCGCAGCGTAAGGGACGCGAACGATCTTCGTCAGGGCGAGATAATGGTATCGTCGATAACCGACGTGGGCTGGACTCCGTATTATTGCGTTATAGGCGCGCTCGTGACGGAGCGCGGAGCGGCGCTGTCGCACGGGGCCGTTGTGGCGCGCGAATACTCTCTCCCGCTCGTCACAAACTTAAGAAACGCGACCGACTGCATAAACACCGGCGACATGATACGCGTGGACGGCTCCACGGGCCGTGTGACCGTGCTCGACCGCGCGGCGGTATAAGGGAGATAATACAATGAACGATTTCAGGATAATAGATATAAAGCAGAGCGTATTTGCGGATAATGACGCAGAGGCGGAGCGCATACGCGCGGAGCTGAAGGAGAAAAAGACGTTCCTTTTAAACCTCATGTCCTCGCCGGGCGCGGGTAAGACGACTGTGCTTTTAGCTCTGGCAAAGCTTATAAAGGATCGTCTTCGCATGGGCGTGATGGAGGCGGATATCGACTCCGCCGTGGACGCGGAAAAGATGTCCTCCGCAGGGGTAAAGACCATACAGCTGCATACCGGCGGAATGTGCCATCTCGACGCGGGTATGACAGAGCAGGGCTTAAAGGAGCTAGGTGTTTCGGAGCTCGACCTCGTAGTGCTCGAGAACGTAGGCAATCTCGTCTGCCCGGCGGAGTTTGACACCGGCGCGGTCAAGAATGCCATGATACTCTCCGTGCCCGAGGGACACGACAAGCCCTTAAAGTACCCCCTCATATTCTCCGTCTGCGACGCTCTTATCATAAACAAGACAGACGTGCTGCCGTACTTCGACTTTGATATGACGCTCGTGGAGAAATACGCGCATATGCGCAATCCGCGCCTTAAGCTCTTTCCCGTCTGCGCAAAGACCGGAGAGGGCATGTCCGCGTTTGCGGACTGGCTCACGGGTGAGACGGAGGCTTTTACGGGCAAGGCATAAATCATAGGCAGAGCGGAGCTATAGGCTTGTGCCGACCGACAGGAACGAATAAGCCCGCCGACACAGAGCGCAGGGACGGGCTTGACTGATCCTCTTATGACGTAGCAAAAGTGCAAAACGGCATTGACCGTTTTGCACTTTTGCATTTACGCCGGCATATCAGCCGCGGGCATTTATATATCCGTAGATAGCGACACGGTCTCCTCCTTGCAAAGCTGTTTCCAAAGCCGCAGCATCACTGGGACAGTGATAAGTATAGCTATTACGTCCGCAACGGGCGCTGCCCAGAATATGCCGGTCACGCCCAGCAGCACCGGAGCCGCGATAGAGATGACGATAAGCAGCACGTCGCGCAGTATAGAAAGCGGGGCTGCCGATCTCGCATGACCGATGGACTGAAGAAAAATCGAGCATACCTTTTGCAGACAGGTGAACAGTATGAGGGAGAGATAGATGCGCAGGCATTGCACTGCAAACTGCGTATACAGCTCGCCGTCCGCGCCGAACATGCGTATGAACACCACAGGTATGGCCTCAAACAGCGCCGTGCACACGAGACACACAATTGCCGTCCATTTTATTATCAGCTTTAAAAGCTCCTTCACGCGGCCGAAATTCCGCGCGCCGTAATTATAACCTACGATAGGCTGTGCGCCGGCGGCTATGCCTATGGCGATGTTGAGCACTATCTGGAACAGCTTCATTATGACCACGAACGCCGCCAACGGTATGTCTGCACCATAGGCCGACAGTGCGCCGTACTTGACCAGCAGGACGTTATTGACGACAGTGATCACCACTATGGACAGCTGAGTCAGAAAGCTGGAGGCTCCGAGAGACATCACGCGCTTGAGCAGAACGATATCGGGCTTGAAGCTGCTCAGTGAAATTTTGAAGGTCCTGCTCTTTCTGAGATAAAGAGCACAGATAACAAAGCTTACGAACTGACCGAGTATCGTCGCGTAGGCTGCTCCCTTGATGCCCATTTTGAGAACGTAAATCGCCACCGGGTCGCCGATTATGTTGATGACTGCGCCGACAAGCATGGCTCCCATGGCATACTTCGGGCTTCCGTCCGCACGGATTATGGAGGCCAGTGTATTCTGCACCAGCGCCAGAGGCATCATGGCATAGATTATCGTGCCGTAGTCATGCGCCAGCGTAATATTGGCGTCGGTCGCTCCTATAAGGCGAAGCAGTCCGTCGCCCCATATATAGCTGGCAGCGATAATGACCAGACCCGACAAAAACGAGAACAGAATGCTGTTGCCCACGCTTCGGTGTATCTTGTCGGTTTCGTTTCTTCCGAGCGATACGCTGAGCGAGGCTGCGGCGCCGTCGCCGAAAAACAGAGACGCTCCCCAACCGATAACGGTTATGGGGAATATAACGCCTGTTGCCGCGTTGCCTAAATATCCGACGCCATTGCCGACAAATATCTGATCGACGATGTTGTAAAGACAGGATATGATGAGTGAAAAGATGCAGGGCAGCGAGAATTTTCTTAACAGCTTGCCTACCTTTTCAGAGCCGAGATAGTTTGAGTTTTCCATATAGTTCCTTCCTTAGTTCTAAAGGCAAAAAAACAACGCATGCCTGAACACATGCGCTGTATATCTCATTTTTAGACATCACATGGGTCTCATTCGTCAGGAAGCGTGATCAGATTTACGCGCATAGCGCCACATGTGTCGTCCATTGCCTATTCAATTTTGATACATTATAGCACTGACAAAACTAAATTTCAAACCAAAATTATTATCACGAAAGCCCGCAAGCCGCAAGGCAAACTCTTCGCGCGGGCTGTTGCGCGTCGGGCAAAAATGCTGTATCATATATAAAAGTAAAACACGATAAAGCTTTTGATACGAGGCGTGCATTTGGATAAGCGATACATTTCACATTCACCCGAGGAGACGCTCGGTATTGCCCGGGAGCTCGCGGAGACGCTTCGCGCGGACGACGTCGTGCTGCTATACGGCGAGCTCGGCGCGGGCAAGACCGTTTTCGCGCGCGGTATAGCGCGGGGCCTCGGCATAGAGGAAAGCATAAAAAGCCCGACCTTCACTCTTTTAAGGGAATATGAGGGCAGGCTTAAGCTGCATCATTTTGATCTTTACAGGCTGGAGGACGAGGACGAGCTGTTTGAGACAGGCTTTTCGGCGTGCCTCGAGGGCGGCGTATGCGTCGTGGAGTGGCCCCGGGTGGCTCTTGATCTGCTGGGCGCGGAGGTCATAAGCGTTTCCATAGAATACGACGGCGAAAACAGGACGATAACGGTGACCGACGGGAGAAAAAAAGCGTGATAATACTATCTATGGATACTACCGGCGCGGTCTGCTCCGCGGCCGTATCAAGAGACGAAAAACTGCTCTCGGAGCGATATTTGGACGGCGGCAACACGCACTCCGAGACGCTTATGCCGCTCGTGGACGGAGCGCTCGCGGACGCGGGACTCGATATATCGGGCGTGGAGCTTTTGGCGGTCACGTCCGGACCGGGCTCGTTTACGGGAGTGCGCATAGGCGTTTGCGCGGCAAAGGGCTTTGCGCAGACGCTGAAAATACCCGTCGCGGGCATAAATACGCTCGGGCTTTTAAAGGAGAATGTGCCGCACTTCGACGGCATAGTCTGCCCTATGCTCGACGCGAGGCGCGGGGAGGTATATTCCGCGCTGTTCCGGAACGGAGAGAGGATATCGGAGGATATGGCTGCTCCCGTGGAGGACGTTTTAAAGCTCACGGAGGGTGAGCGCACGGTGTTTTTGGGCGACGGAGCGTATGCCTTGAAAGAAAGGATACTCGCCGCAAAGCCGGACGCGCTGTTCATGCCGCCGCAGCTGAACTTTCAGCGGGCGGGCTGCGCCGCGTCTATAGCTCTTGAAATGATGAGAAGCGGGGCGCTTTCGGACGCGGTCACGATCGCCCCGCACTATCTGCGCGGCAGCAGAGTGGAGAGAAGAAAGTGAACGTAATCGTGAGACGCGCGGGCAGAAGGGACGCGGACGCGGTAATTGCGCTCAATGCGGAGTGTTTCGCCGTGCCGTGGCTGCCGGATATACTGAAAAAGGATATCTCCGCGCACGAATACTATATCATAGAGGCCGACGGCGTTATCGCAGGGTATGCGTGCGTATGGCGCGTGCTCGAGGTCGCCGAGCTCATGGATATATGCGTGACGGCCGATATGCGCAGGCACGGGCTCGGACAGGCGCTTTTGGCGGCGGCGATGCTCGACGCGAAGGAGCGCGGAGCGGAGTCTATGACGCTCGAGGTGCGGCGGGGGAACGCCGCGGCAATAGCAATGTATGAAAAGCACGGCTTTTCGTGCGAGGGGATAAGAAAGGGCTATTATACCGACAACGGAGAGGACGCGCTCATAATGTGGAGACGCGGACTTTGACGAATAAAGGAGGAGAGCTTATATGAGCGGGATCAGGTTTGATTTCACGAACATGATGACCGAAAACGGCATTTCAAAGCGGGAGCTTGCGGAGTATGCGTCGCGGGCAAAGGCTGTGCAGGACTCTCTTGAGGGCAAGCGCGGCGAGCACGTATGGAGGTCGCTGCCGGGGACGGACAAGGCGCTTCTTGACGATATGCGAAAAGAGGGCGGGCGCATAAGAGATAGCTTCGACAGCTTTACGGTGCTGGGAATAGGCGGCTCCGCACTCGGCTCGCGCGCCATGTTCAACGCTTTAAAGCACCTGAGGTATAACGAGCTCCCCGGCGAAAAACGCGGGCCGCGCTTTTACGTCGCGGACAACGTCGATCCCGACGGCCTGAGCGCGCTCTTTGACGTTATAGACGTTAAGGACGCCGCGTTCCACGTCATAACCAAATCCGGAAACACCGTGGAGACGGTCACCCAGTTCATGCTTGCCGCGAACAAGCTTGCGGAGGCGGGGGAGGACCTTAAAGACCATATAGTGATAACCACGGACAAGGAAAAGGGCAACGTAAAGCGCATCGCGGATAACTGCGGCATAAAGACATATATCGTCCCGGACGGAGTGGGCGGAAGGTTCTCCGTGCTGAGCCCGGTGGGGCTGCTTTCTGCGGCGGTGCTCGATATAGACATAGACGCTCTTTTAAAGGGCGCGGCGGATATGGACGCGCTGTGCTCGTCGGCGGATTTCGGCAAAAACCCCGCGCTCATGTATGCGGCGCTGTGCTGCGAGGGCATGAAGCGCGGAATAAGCATAAACGTGCTCATGCCGTATGCGGATGCGCTTAAGGACACGGCGGAGTGGTTTTGCCAGCTTTGGGCGGAGTCCTTGGGGAAGCGCACCGACAATGGCGGAAAGACCGTCAACGTCGGGCAGACGCCCGTGCGCGCGCTTGGCGTGACCGATCAGCACTCGCAGGTGCAGCTGTATTCCGAAGGCCCGTTCGACAAGCTCATAACCTTTATAGAGGTCGCAGAGCACGACGCGACGCTCGATATACCCAAGGCGCCCATGCCCGTATATGACGCGGAATATCTCGCCGGTCAAAGCTTCAATAAGCTCATAGCCTCCGAGCTCAACGGCACGGAATTTGCGCTCAAAAAGGCGGGCAAGCCCAATATGCGCATAACGCTCGATAAGCTGGACGCATACAGCTTTGGCGCGCTCATAATGTTCTTTGAGGTCGCGACGGCCATCGCGGGCGAGTACCTCGATATAAACGCCTTCGATCAGCCCGGTGTGGAGGAGGGCAAGCTCGCGACGTTTGCGCTCATGGGCAGAGAGGGCTATGAGGGCAAGGCCAAGGAGATGCGGGACAGCATAAAGGCGGACGGAGAGCTTATTTACAGGTTTTAAAAATCAAATATAAAAAAGAGGCTGCGGCAAAGCTTTTCGCTTAGCCGCAGCCCTTATCTTTTTTTACTTATCTTTGTTTTCGGTGCTCTCTTTTATGACTTCTTCCGTGCCGTCCTGCGGTTCTGCGGGAGCTGCGGCTTCGGGAGCCCCGGGCTCTGCCGGCGTGTCTGAGGCTTCGGCCTCTTCCGTGCTCGCTGCCTCTGCTGAGGCAAGCTTCTTTTTATGCCTGCTTACCACATTGACTATGATTATAAGGGCGATGGCGACGACGATCACGACGCCTATCGCGAGCGCGTACCATTCCCATGCGCTTGGCTCGACATACGGGTCGGGCAGCTCGCTTGCTTCAATGGGCGGGACCATGCCCTCTATCTCGAGAGGCTGATACGCAAAGCCTATGTTGGACTGGTCGGTGATGCATACCCAGGCGCCGTTCATGAACGTGAACGCGTCGCGTGAATAGCCCCAAAGGCGGTCGTCCGCGTCGCGCCATGTGCAGTCAAAGGTTATGACGGAGACGAGCTCCTCCTCGGGGGTCTCGCTCGTGTTTGCGGACAGGCAGGTAAGGTCGTATATGAGGTCGTATACGTTTGAGCCTGGATATTCCCAATAGAAAACGTCAAACGTGGATACGTCGAGCGTAGCGGCAGGCTCGGGATAGCTGCATTCGGCCTCGTGCTGCTTGAAAAACTCCTCCGAGAGCGTGTCCTCCATAGTTTCGGAGAGCTTTATCCAGCCGCCGGAGCTTCTGTCTATGAGCCCCCAGTCGTTGTAGGTGTATTCCACATTGATGCGCTGACCGTTCAGCGTGTAAAACATAGCGCGGTTGGAGCCGGGCTGCTGATATGCGGCGACGTAGCCCTTAGGACCGTTGGCCAAAAGATAGTCGTTATACGGCTCGCATTCATCCGCGACCTTTAAATAATACGGATCGAGATCGTCCTCGACTATTACGTCCGCCAGCGCGAACGTCGGTATCAGCAGTATCATCACCGCCAGCAACAGCACGATAATTCTTTTCTTCATATTCATTTCCTTTCAAAACAGCATATTTATTATAAGACCCAGCCCGTAGGACAGGGCGTTTGCAGACAGAGAAAACAGCAGCGGTCTTTTCACGTTTTCCGCAAAGCGCTTATACATAAGCGCCTCTGCGGCGACGGCGGCGAGCTCGAGCGGGAGAGCTATCCATATGCCGGGTATCGGTGTGACGCGCCGCAAAAGGCTGTATATCAGCACCACCGGCGGATTGGTCACGACGTTCACGAGCGTCACGAGCAGTATATCATACCGCCTCTTCCCGCAGATGAGCGCGAAGCCGAGCTCTATGGCGAGTGTGAGCGCGAGCGACAGTGCGAGGGAGCTTAATAGCCCGGTCAGCATGCCCTTGGCTTCCTTATTATTATAAGCCCCGCCGCTATGAGCGCGAGCGAGGAGGCCGCTCCGACGGCGTATACCCATGCCGAGCCGGCTAACGGAACGCACAGGGAGAGCACATAGCCCGTGAACAGCGCGAGCGTCAGCAGTCCGAACGAAAAGCCCTTGGCGCCGGGCATGAGCTGTGACGCCTCGAAAAGCGTGACGGGCATCGAGCACTGGAACAGCAGCACGGCGATAAGCCCGGCGACAGCGTTATCCGAGAAGACGAACAGCACCGCGGAAAGCCCGAGCGTCAGTGCGCCCGCCGCAAGAGAGCCTGTCTTATCGGAGAGAAAGCCTCCCGCCGCCTTTCCGAGAGCGACGCACAGCACCGTGACGGCGGCCAATACGCCGGTGCTCCAGGAGAAGCCGAAAAGCATGCCCACCCACGAGCGCAGCACCACGACGAGAAAGAGACAGACCGCGCATACGAGTGCGCGCGGCTCCTTGAGCGCTGCAAGGCTGACCGGCGGAACGTCCGAGCGCAGGAACGTGACGTCGCCCTTGCAGATGAAAAGCAGAGCGACCGCACAGACCGCCATGAGCGCGGCGGGCAAGACGGGTACAAGCCGCAGAGGCACGAGCAGTCTGCCGAGAAAGAGCCCTATCGCGCCGGGCGCGACGAAAACTCCGAGAGAAGCTGCCCTTTTGCCGCTGCGATGCAGCACGTCCGCACCTCCGCCGACATGGAACAGCGCATTGCCCAGCCCTGCCAGCACGACGGGCAGTATGGGGACGGACGTAAACGCGAACGCGGAGCCGGTCAATACACAGCCGAGCGCGGCGACGAGCGAGCTTCTTTTAAGCATATCGGTCACGAGCCCGAAGGGCGCCTGCATTGCGAACGCGCAGAAGTTATACAGTATAAAATCGCGCAGCCCGAAACCGCCTGTGCTGAGCATCAGTATGATACAGCACATATCCACCAAAAGATGCGCTGCGGAGTATGCCGCCGTGCGGTGTATGCTGTTTGCGCGGCGTGGCGCGTCAGTCACGAAACTGGTATGCATAAAGCGTCTTATAGAGCCCGCCGGTCTTCATGAGCTCCTCGTGAGTGCCGCGCTCGGCAATGCCGTCGTGCGTGAGCACTATTATCTCGTCCGCGTTTTTGACTGTGGACAGCCTGTGCGCGACGACTATGACCGTCCTGCCGCGCGAAAGCTCCTCTAACGAGCGCTGTATCTGCTGCTCGGTCACATTGTCAAGGGCGCTCGTCGCCTCGTCTAATATCAGTATCGGCGGGTCCTTTAAGAAAACGCGCGCTATGGATATGCGCTGCTTCTGTCCGCCGGACAGCTTTATGCCCCGCTCGCCCACGTTGGTATCGTAGCCGTGCTCAAGCGACGTTATGTATTCGTGTATATTCGCCTTTTTCGCGGCGTCGATTATGCGCTCGTCCGTGGCGTCGAGGTCGCCGTAGGCTATGTTCTCGCGCACCGTGCCGTTAAAGAGAAAGACGTCCTGCGCGACTATGCCCACGCTTCGGCGCAGAGAGTCCCGGGTCAGCTCGCGTATGTCGACGCCGTCTATGCGTATGCAGCCGTCGGATATCTCGTAAAAGCGGGGTATGAGGTTGCAAAGCGTGGTCTTTCCGCCGCCGGAGGGGCCTACGAGGGCGACTGTGCGTCCGCTCGGTATGCTCATGGAGAGGTGGTCTATAACGGCGGTGCTGTTCTCCGACTCCGCTGAGGCGTATGTAAAGGACACGTCCTCAAAGACTATGCTGCCCTTCGGGGCCGAGAGCACGGTGCTGCCCGTCTCCTCCTCGGGAGGGATATCCATTATCTCGGTAAAGCGCTTAAAGCCCGTCATGCCCTCCTGAAGCTGCTCGAAAAGCGATACAAAGCGCTTTATGGGGTTTAAAAGCAGACTGATATATAAAAGGTATGCGGTGAACTCGCCTATGTTTATCTTACCGTAGAAGTAGAAAAGGCCGCCCGCCGCGAGCACGACGAGATAGAGTATGTCCATAAAGAACGTCATGCCGGAGTGGAACTGCGACATAACCTTATACGCTATCGAGCGCACCTTTTTGTATAGCTTGTTCTCGGACTCGAATTTGTTTATCTCGTTTTCGGACGCGGTGTATGCGCGGGATACGCGTATGCCGGATATAGCGGTCTCGACGTTTGCGTTGACCTCGGATACCTGCTCGCGCGTGCGCTTAAAGGCGTCGTTCATGCGCGTGCGCATGCGTACCGCAAAGACGACTATTATCGGCACAAAGGCGTATACTATGAGCGTGAGCGGAACGTTTATCCCTATGAGAATAATGAACGAGCCTATGAACATGACTATCGATAAAAAGAGATCCTCCGGGCCGTGGTGCGCGAGCTCGGAGACCTCGAAAAGGTCGTTCATGAGCCGGGACATTATAGAGCCCGTCTTGTTCTCGTCAAAATAGGAAAAGGGCAGCTTTTGCAGATGCGTAAAAAGCTCGCGGCGCATATCCGCCTGCATGCGTACTCCGACGATATGCCCGTAATACGTTATTATGTAATTGCAGATGTATTTTATGACGAAAATGCCGAGCATAACGGAGAGCCATATTATGACCGGCCCGAGCAGACGGTTCGGAACGTAGTCGTTTATGATGTTCTTGGCTATCATGGGATAAAAAAGATCGCCGCCCGCCACTATGAGCGCGCAGAGCATATCCAGTATGAAAAGCTTTATATGAGGCCTGTAATAGCCTGCGAACCTCTTTATCATAAGCCACCTTCCGACTCGCATGTCACCGCGTATTATACCGTATCCGTGCGTTTTGCACAAGTATGCCCGAAACCCGGACCGTGTCAAGTTGTTATGGAGTTTTAGAAACCAACAA
>CAYVOZ010000083.1:0-11290 GCA_964453325.1 uncultured Christensenellaceae bacterium
CCCGGATATATTTCAAGATTCCTGGAGATGCAGATAAAACGGGTGTAGTTGTTGCCTTGATCCTGAATATCGGACGCGAGGCAATCCAGTCCGTAAAGCCCCATGCAGAGCCGCGAGGATATTGCTGCAATATCCTCTCTTCCGGAGTCAGTCACAAGCTTGGCCGCCACGGCGGTGTTCTCGCAGCTTATAACCTTTACGTCAGGCAACTCCTTCAAAAATCTGCTGCATTGGGATACAGCTTGCTCATGAGTATAGATTTCCTTTATGTCAGACAGCTTTGCGCCCTTATTTGCAAGCAGATTATGCTCCACCTTGAGCCGCACACTGCGGACAATATAAAAATTATGCTTCATCATCAGGTCGTAAACGGCGTTGACCGTGCCGGCCGTACTGTTTTCCACCGGGATTATGCCATAGCTGCAAAGGCCCTTCTCGATCGCTGTAAATACAGCATCAAAGCTTGAGAAGTAAAGAACGCTGGGCCGTTTGAAGAGCTTCTCACAAGCGATCTGCGAATAGGCGCCCTCCACTCCCTGACAGGCGACGGCAGCACTGACGGGAAACATCTGCGCCGTTGTCCGAATCGCGTTGTCGATCCTGCAAGGCAGCTCGCTGTTGCTTCCCAGTACACGTCCCTGATAGCAACGGCTCAGTTCAAACAGCAGCGGGTACAGCGCCGCAGTGTATTCGCGCAGCTCCTCCGGGGTTTTTTCGCACACATCCACCAGCTTCTCCCTCTCCCGAGCGCCATCCAAAACCGGTTTCCCGATAAGGCGCTTGCACTGGGCGATATTCACAGAGGTCTCCATCCGTCTTGCAAAGAGCTTCACCAGTTCGTCGTCTATCCGGTCGATTTGCTCTCGCAGTTCTTTTAATTCGATAAGTTCCATTTTCACTCCATTCCGCCGCTGAAAAGAACGGCCATATTCATATTTTTTTCTGATATCAACGCATCATACACGGCTATTGCCGCCGCCGCTTCAATGCAGGGAACAGCTCTCGGAACGATACACGGGTCGTGCCTCCCCTTGATCTCCAGCACTTCATTTTTCATCCTGCTCAGGGAAACGCTCTCCTGGGGCTTTGCGATAGAGGGCGTGGGCTTGATGGCCGCTTTGAAGCAGATAGGCATACCGTTGCTTATGCCGCCCAGAATACCACCGCAATTGTTTGTAGCTGTGGATACTGATCCCTTCTCTGCGGTAAAGGGATCATTGGCCTCGCTGCCTCTCATGGCAGCAAGGGAAAAGCCTGCCCCGAATTCCACCCCCTTAACGGCCGGCACAGCAAAAACGGCAGCCGCGATACGGTTTTCCAATCCGTCAAACATCGGTTCGCCTATTCCCGCAGGCAGGCCGGTGACTGCACATTCAATTATTCCGCCCACAGAATCTCCGTCCAGCTTAGCCTGAGCAATGCAGGCTGCCATTTTTTTTCCGCATTCGTCTGACACAACAGGAAATTCCTTTTCGTCCACAGGGCCTACAAAGTCGCTTTCGTCCCGGATACCGCCAATTGCCGAGATCCGAGCAAAAGCCTCTATCCCCCTTTCACGAAGCAGCTGTTTGCATATGCCCCCTGCCACACAGAGAGGCGCCGTAAGCCTGCCGGAGAATTTTCCTCCGCCGCTTGGATCCTGATATCCTCCGTATTTGACGCTTGCAGTGTAGTCCGCGTGTCCCGGCCTTGGAATGTCGGCAAGCGAAGCATAGTCGCTTGGCCTGATATCGGTGTTTTTTATAACAGCTGTCAGCGGTGCGCCGCAGGTCTTGCCGTTATATAGCCCGCTGATAAATTCAGGCACGTCCGCCTCCCGTCTGGTTGTGGAATAGGCATTTCTTCCCGGAGCGCGTCTGGCTAAAAAACGCGAAAGGCCATCAGTATCTATGGCGACGCCTGCAGGCAAGCCGTCAATGATCACGCCTATTGCCGGAGAATGGGACTGCCCGAATATTCCAATTTTCAGCGTTTGTCCGAAAAAGTTGCTCATATGCTTTTACCTCCCATTTTAGCCCTGTCATTCCAAAATTTCGGGTACGATTTTTTCACGCAGTCGGCATCGTCTATCTCCACGTTCCCGCTGCATATGCAGGCGGCTATAGCGGCGGCCATTGCAATACGGTGATCTCCCTGCGTGCACACCGAACCTCCTGTGAGCCTGCCGCCGCGGACTGCCAGTCCGTCAGGCATCTCGTCCACCGAGCCGCCCAAAGCCCGGAGCATGGCAGCAGTGGAACGTATGCGGTCAGACTCCTTGAGCCGCAGACGGGCCGCGCCGGTAATTCTGGTCTCTCCCTCCGCCGCTGCCGCCAAAACGCAAAGGATCGGCACAAGGTCCGGTATCTGAGATGCGTCTATATCTATTCCCCTCAAGCGCATCGCGCTTGTGGTTACACTGTCCCCATCCGACTCTACTCTTGCGCCGAAACGCCGTAAAAGCTCCAGAATGGAACCGTCGCCCTGACACGAATTGAAACTCAAGCCGCTTACGCGCACGCCGCGACTGCTGAGTGCTCCTGCCGCCAGCATGAAGGCCACTCCCGAGTAATCGCCCTCAACAGATAACGAGGCAGGGAGCTTAAAGCGCTTGCCGCCAGGAACAAAATAAGTGTGTCCGCAGTCGGTTATGCCGGCTCCGGCTTTTGTGAGCACGTCCATGGTCATATTAATATATGATGCAGATTCTATTTTCCCCGTCACAGTCAGACGGCTATCGCCGTCCAGCATAGGAAGGGCCATTAAAAGACCGGAAATATACTGTGAGGAGACGTTTCCGGACAGCGTATATTCTCCGGGAACGAGCCTGCCGCCGCAAGAAAGGATCTCGCCATGACGTTCTATGCTCATTCCGTGCGAAGTTAGCTCCCGATCAAGAGGAAACAGCGGACGTTCCGGCAAACGCCCTTCCATATGAAACCTCGCCTTGACTCCAAGCGCTCCCGCCAACGGCAGAAGAAATCTAAGAGTGGAGCCGCTCTCGCCGCAGAAAAGCTCGACGGGAACCACGGGAGCAGACGAAACGGGCTGCACGCGAAGCGCTCCCTCGGTTTCCCCGATCTCTGCCCCCAGCGCTCTGAGACAGCGGACAGTTGACAGTATATCATCCGACAGTGTGTTCAGCTTTAGTGTGATCGGTGACCGGCTCAGAGCCATGCAAATAAGCAGTCTGTGCGACATGGACTTGGACGACGGCGCGATCACCTCCCCGGCGAGCTGTCCGGGAATCAGCGTAACGCTCATCCCGCACCTCCCGCTTTGAGCCATCCGGTCAGCTCCTCACAGGCTACCGATTCTATGCGGCAGCGCCCTATCCTCTCGGGTACAATGAGATTCAGCCTGCCGAATGCCGTTTTCTTATCCAGCAGCATTGCCGGGAGTAAGTCCTCCACAGTGTCGGCATTAGACGAAGGAAGTCCATATTGTTCGATCAACGCGATTATTTCATCTCTGTCCCGAGTTGAGCAGAAGCCTTTATCCGCTGCCGCTCTCGCCATCATACACATGCCTATGGCAACCGCCGAGCCATGAGACACGGAGTAGCCGTTTTTCACCTCGACGGCATGACCAAATGAATGTCCTAAATTCAGGAGCTGACGTCTGCCCATATCGAATTCATCCTCGTAGACTATATCTCTTTTCATTTCCACGCAGGAGATGATTACGTCCTCGAGCTGGTCACTAATTGGAGTTTCCTGCATTTGGTCAAACAGCGCGCGGCTGCCAAGCACGCCGTACTTTATTACCTCGGCGCAGCCGTCCCGAAAAACATCTTCCGGAAGAGTGTTAAGAGCGTCCGTGTCGCAAAGGACAAGAGAGGGCTGCCAGAAGCTTCCCAAAAGGTTCTTTCCGGATGAAAGATCCACCGCTGTCTTACCGCCAACAGAGGCGTCCACATCTGCCAGAAGCGTTGTCGGTATTTGGACGAAGGCAGCACCGCGCTTATAGGTCGCGGCAGCGAAGCCCGTTACATCACCAACCACGCCACCGCCCAAGGCGACCAGAACATCGCTTCTTGATAAGTGATTATCGGCCAGAAAGCTTATAATGCTCACGAAAGTCTCAATGGTTTTCGAGCTTTCTCCGTGGTGAAAGACATAGTGCACCGTCCGGAATCCGGCCTCCTCCAGTGAGTCGAGCACACTCTTGCCGTAAAGAGAAAACACGGTGTCATCGGATATGACTGCCGCCGTCTCCGCCCCGGGTACAGCCCCCTTTATTCGAGACCCGGCCTCACCGATCAGTCCTGAGCCTATGCATACATCGTAGCTTCTTGAAGCTTTGATTTTCACGGTGTTCAATGGCCGTCTACCTCCTCCTTACGTTTTCGCCCATCATCCAGAAGCATAATAAGCCTGTCCATGTCTCGCTCTGCAATGGCGTCCCTGTACTGCTGTATATTATCGGCAAAGCAGCCCAGCTCAAACAAAATGTGCTCCCGGTTCTCGATAAACAGCTCCGCCCACATATGAGGGTTGAGCCATGCCACCCTGGTAAGGTCCTTATAACTGCCCGCAGAGAAGCCCTTATGCATGCCGGCCGTTGGGCTTTTGATGTAGGCATTGGAGACGATATGCGCCATTTGTGACGTAAAGGCGATTATCTCGTCGTGCTTATCCGCGGTCGTCACGGAGAAGTGCCCAAAGGCTGCAGGGGCAAGCAGATCCTTCGTCCTCTGCAGCAGCCCGATATCATCAAAATCCGGCGGAACCAGAACCATCTGGGCGCCCTTATACATGGCGGCCGTCGCGTACTTCAGCCCTGAGTGGTGATTTCCCGCCATCGGATGTCCGCCGATAAAGGTGAACCCGTATTCCTTGGCAAGTGGGAATCCGGCGTCGCACACAGCCCGCTTCGTGCCGCAGCAATCAATAACAATAGGCTTCGCGCCGATATATGGTCCATTCTCACGTAAATATGAGATCGCAGCCTCCGGGTATACGGCTATCAGGACAAGATCACACCGTGAGATATTATCCTTCGTCAGTTTTTCATCCACCATACCGCTTATCATGGCAAATTCCAGCGTTCCCGAGCTGCGGTTAGCAGCCAGCACCCGATGCCCAGCATCATGATAAGCCTTTGCAAAAGAGCCGCCTATAAGACCAAGACCAACTATTCCAACAGTCATTATATGACCTCGCGCACTCGCGCTACCTTCCTTGCGACATCATCAAACTGCTGCGGTGTAAGAGACTGGGCACCGTCGCAGAGCGCGTGAATGGGGTCGTTGTGCACTTCAATCATCAGTCCGTCTGCGCCGCAGGCCGTTGCAGCCAGTGCCATAGGCTCCACAAGCCTCGATATCCCGGTGGCATGACTGGGATCAACTATCACCGGCAGATGGCTGAGACTGTGCAGCATGGGTACGGCGGAGAGATCAAGGGTGTTTCGGGTATAGGTCTCGTAGGTGCGTATGCCGCGCTCGCAGAGGATAACCTGCTCGTTGCCGCTGGCCATAATGTACTCTGCGCTCATAAGCATCTCCTTTAGCGTGGAGGAAAGGCCGCGCTTGAGAAGAATAGGCTTTTGTATCTTGCCCAGCTCCTTTAGCATATCAAAATTCTGCATATTTCTCGCACCGACCTGGATTATATCAATATCCTCGAAAAGCTCCAGATTGTTTATATTCATTATCTCCGTTATTATCGGCAGGCCAGTCTCCTTTTTGGCTATACGAAGCAGTTCCAGTCCCCGGCCCTTGAGTCCCTGAAAATCATATGGCGATGTGCGGGGCTTAAATGCGCCGCCTCTGAGTATTGAAGCTCCGGAGTTTTTCACAGCTTTCGCCACGCTTATTATCTGCTCTTCGGATTCTACGGAGCATGGTCCGGCGATGATGCAGAAATTGCCGCCGCCGATCTTTACTTCGCCGACCTCTATGACTGTGTCATCCGGGTGGAATTTTCTGTTACAGCATTTAAACGGGTCTGTGACCCGCTGGACCATACCAACAATACCTAAGCTCTCAATAAGGTCGGTATCACAATTACTCGTATCTCCGATAAGTCCGAGCACAGTCTGATATTCTCCTTCTGAAATATGGACGCCGAGCCCCTGACCTTCCAGCCACGAGATAAGCTGCTGCTTCTTTTCTTCTGTTACGCCGTGTTTAAGTACTACGATCATTTCATTTTACCTCCGACAAAAATAAAGGCGGCACAGAGTAATCTGTGCCGCCGAATAAACGATTGGTATGTTCAGCATATCACAAATCACCCTTACCGAGATGCTTGGTAAAGTAATAGCGATATGCAAAAAACAGATTCCGGTTCATTTATCGTTTCTCCGTCAATTTATTTTGTTCAGTCTATACCCTTACTGGAAAAATGTCAATATGTCTTTCCTGAAAATATCACATATTTGTGTTTGTAATAATTGTCAATTGTATTTACCTATATTTTCTCCGGCCAAAACTATGTATAAAAGCATTAAGATAAAATTTGAAATTACTGTTGAGGTTATGCTTTTTTTCTTGCTCAGGTCTGACCCCGGATCATTAGAAATCATTTGAGAGAGTCTGTGAAGCAAGATCATAATTTATACAGGTTCTGCACATCCTTGCGCTATAAAGCTTTTCTCCACATTTATCATACGCTTTTATAGAAAACCTTTAGGTATTGGCATAACGAAATCTCCGTCACGTTCCGGTCAGCTGCATGATAACGCTATATCAGAATCATTTTTCGCATAATTGAAATAGATGAACTCTATCGTCATACATACAAATCTTATAGTGATCTCATAGTGTGCATTGACTCTTATATGACTTTTTACAACGAAAAGAGGCCTCATTTATATTTGCAATATTAAGCGCCGATAGTATCAAAAATAGTATCTAAACCAAGGTATTTCTTGATAACCTTATCGATTCGGGTTAGTACCCGTTAGTTTTTTGCCGAAGCGGCATTGGCCGCGAATGCTTTTTGGCCGAGAGCGCAGCCGTGCCTTTTTGCATGCGGAGACGAGCGCGCCCTGTGGGCGAGGAAGCGAGTCGAAATCCCACTGAACAAAAACGACTATTGTGAAGTGTTAAGGAGGAGGAATCGCAGCGGCAAAAATCCCACCCTTTAGGGTGGGATAACTGCCGCGGAGTTTCCTCCGACGTGGAGCTGATATCCGGATTCGAACCGGAGACCTCATCCTTACCAAGGATGCGCTCTACCGACTGAGCTATATCAGCATATTCTTTTCTTGCGCCGTCTGTAACGCACTTTGACAGTATATAATAAGCGCGCGAAAAATTCAATACTTTTTTACGGGTTTTTTCTGTTTGGCAGGCGTTTTTTCACCCGAGAACAACTACTGCTTCTCAGCTGCCCTATATACGAGAGAATTATGCTCATAGTTGACGCTTACGAGCATGAGACCCTTTGCCGCGGCGGTCGCGCCCGCGTTCTCGCGTTTCTTTGACTCTATGACACACGCGATGCTTGCCGGACTGCGTCTGCCCGCTCCCACCTCTATGAGAGTGCCCGCTATTATGCGCACCATGTTATAAAGAAACCCGGTGCCCTTGACGTCTATGGTGATATAATCCCCTGCGCGGTTTACGTCGAGCTCTGTGATCGTCCTTACCGTGTCCTTCATGGGCGTCGAGCCCGCAGCCTGAAAGCATGCAAAGTCGTGTCTGCCCTTTATGTACGATGCGGCAGCCTTCATGCTCTCCACGTCGAGCGGCAAACGCACATGAGCGCATATATGCCTGTCTATCGCGCAGTCGTGCTGCGCATTGTATATCGTATAGCGATAGTGCTTGCTGTGCGCATTCCTTCTTGCGTGAAAGTCGTCAGGAACGCGGCGGGATTCCTTTATGCGTATATCGCAGGGCAGCACAAGATTCAGAGCATACGAAAGCTTTTCCGGCGGTATAGTGGTATCTATGTCCATATGCGCGCACTGGGCGAGCGCATGCACTCCCGAGTCGGTACGCCCGGCTCCGACGACTGCGACAGTCTGACCCGTCGCGGCAAGGACTGCCTCCTCTATGCGCTGCTGCACGCTCATGGCGTTGTCCTGACGCTGCCAGCCCGCATATTCCGTACCGTCATATTCGATAGTCAGCAGTATTCGCATATACTCCCCCGTTTAATAGCCGAACACACAGAGCACTATGAGCCCTGCAGCCAGCACTCCGGCGATAATATCCCTCAGAGCGAGCTTCATCACTCTGTATTTTGTGCGATGACGACCGCCGTTATAGCAGCGCGACTCCATTGCGAGCGCCAGCTCGTCCGCGCGCTTAAACGCGCTCACGAACAGCGGCACGAGTATAGGCACGAGGCCCTTTGCTCTCGCCATAAGACCGCCGCTGTCAAACGCCGCGCCCCTTGCGGTCTGCGCCTTCATTATCTTGTCGGTCTCCTCCAAAAGGGTCGGTATAAAGCGCAGCGCAATGCTCATCATGAGCGCGAGCTCGTGTATGGGAAGACCTATGAGCGCAAGCGGCTTTAGCAGGCTCTCTATTGCCGCGGTTATCTCCATCGGCGAGGTGGTGAGCGTCATTACGGACGAGGATAAAAGCAGCAGAATGAGCCTCACGGCTATCTGCACGGCGCGCAGCAGCCCCTCCTGCGTTATGACTATCTTCCACCATGAAAAGAGAACGGTATCTCCCTTCATAAAGAACAAATTCAGCACAAACGTAAGCGCCAGTATGAACCAGAGCGATTTCAGAGTCCTCAGCACATACTTTACCGAGATGCGGGATAGCCCTATAGCGAGTGCTATAAGCGCCGCTATCGCAGCATAGCCTATATATGTCTTTACGATAAATACTATTATTATGAGCTCGAGCACTATGAGCAGCTTGGCTCTCGGGTCGAGCTTATGTATAACGGAGCTGCCGGGAAAATACTGGCCTATCGTCACATTCTTTATCATAGGCCGCTCCTCATCCTCTTTATAAGATACTCCTTCAGCTCATCAAAGCGTATAAGCCCTCGCGGAACGTCGAAGCCTCTTTCGTTCAAGAGCTTAACAAGAGTCGATACCTCCGGTAAGCCCATGCCTTCTTCGGCCATTTTCTCATGCTCGGAGAAAATCTCCTCCGGCGTGCCGCGCATGATGACCCTGCCCTCTCGCAGCATCACTATGCTCTTTGCGTATTCCGCGAGCCCGTCCATGTTGTGGGATATCATTATAACCGTGACGCCGGTGTCGTTCAGCTTTTTTACGAGCTGCATAAAGCTGTCGCGTCCCTGCGGGTCGAGTCCTGCTATAGGTTCGTCCATGAGCATTATTCGCGGACGCATAGCGAGCACTCCCGCGAGTGCGACCTTTCGCTTTTCTCCGCCCGAGAGCTCAAAAGGAGAGCACTCAGCAAATTCGTCATACGATACGCCTACGAGCTCCATTGCCTCTTTTACTCTCGAGGGTATCTCTTCTGCGGGAACGCCCGTCATTTTCGGCCCGTATGCTATATCCTTTGCGACGGTCTCCTCGAACAGCTGATATTCCGGGTATTGAAACACCACGCCGACCGTCCTGTGCAGCCACTTCTTATCGCAGCCCTTTGCGAAGATGTCGACGCCGTCCACCTTTATGCAGCCGCTGTCCGGCTTTAAGAGTCCTGCCATGATCTGCATAAGCGTGGATTTTCCGCTGCCCGTGCAGCCTATGAGCCCGACAAGCTCCCCGTCCCCGATGGTCAGATCGATATCTGTGAGAGCCTTGTGCTCAAAAGGAGTTCCGGGCAGATATGTATAGTTGAGCTTTTCTATAATGATCGGCATATCTCCTCCAAAAGCTCCTCTGTGGTGATGGCTCCGCGTTTTACAGGCAGTCCGGCGTTCGCGAGCTCGTCCGCCATATGCGCGGCAAAGGGCATCGTCAGCCCTGCCGACTTAAGAGTGTCCGCGTCGGCGAGCACGTCATGCGGCGCGGCGTCCTTTATTATAAGTCCGTCGGACATCACGATTATCCTGTCCGCGCGCGCGGCTTCCTCCATAAAGTGGGTTATGAAAACTATCGTCATTCCCTCGCCGTTGAGCCGCTCTATTATGTCCATGACCTCCTGCCTGCCCTTCGGGTCGAGCATTGCGGTCGCCTCGTCAAAAACTATCATCGCGGGGTGCAGCGCGAGCGCTCCCGCTATCGCCACACGCTGCTTCTGTCCGCCGGACAGCATATGCGGCGCGCGCTTGGCGTAATTCTCCATTTTAACAGCCGCAAGCGCGGCGTTTACCCTTTCGACTATCTCCGGCTGCGGAACACCTATATTCTCCGGCCCGAACGCCACGTCCTCGTCCACAACGGTCGCGACAAGCTGGTTATCCGGGTTCTGAAAGACCATTCCCGCAGTGCGTCTTATCTCATAAAGCTTATCCTCGTCTGCGGTGTCCATGCCGTATACGAGTATCCTTCCGTTCGCGGGCAGCAAAAGACCGTTCATCAGCCGCGCAAACGTGGATTTACCGCTGCCGTTATGGCCGACTATGGCGACGAATTCGCCCTCGTTTATGCTTACGCTGACGCCGTTTAACGCAAAGGAAAGCTCCGCCTCATCCGAGACGTAAGCGTATGTGACGTTCTCCGCGCACAGTAATTCCCTCTGCATGTTTTTCCCCTTAAAAAAACGCGGGACTTGAAGCAGCCGTAAAGTCACTCCAAATCCCCCGCATGTCGCACTCCTTGTCAGATGAGCTCAAGAATGACCATTTCCGCCGCGTCTCCGCGTCTGGCGCCTATCTTGAGAATGCGGGTATACCCGCCGCCCTGACCGACTTCCTTTGCACGCTTGTCGTACTTGGGAGCTATTTCTCTGAAAAGCTTCTCCACGACGGGGTGCTTGTTGTCGTTCGTGCGCTTCTTATAGTTGAACTTGCTCTCCTTTTCAAGCTTCGGCTGCGGAATGTCATAGAGATATTCCATGAGCTGTCTGCGGACCGCCAGCTTTGCGGGAGCGTCGTTTTCAAAGTCCATGGAAACCATGTTTCCATCCTTATCCTTTATGGATTTGGTGACCTTTACGGTGTTGTCATATTGACGAATAGCCTTTGTGATCAGCTTTTCGGCGATCCTTCTGACCTCTTTTGCTCTCGCGAGCGTGGTCTCTATGCGGCCTGTCCATATAAGGGCAGTCACCTGATTTCTCAAGATCGCTTTTCTCTGATCGGAAGGCCTGTTTAATTTATTGATAGTAGCCACGTTGACCTCCTTATTAGTCGTCCTGACGCAGACCAAGACCGAAGGCAGCCAGCTTCTGCTGAACTTCCTCGAGTGATTTTCTGCCCAGATTGCGAACCTTCATCATTTCCTCTTCGTCCTTCCTTATCAGCTCCTCGACCGT
>CAYVOZ010000084.1:0-1457 GCA_964453325.1 uncultured Christensenellaceae bacterium
GCCGTCAAAACCCGATAAGTATAGGCTTGGGCGTACACGCCGCCCTGCGCCTATGCAATTTAAGCTTAAGGTCAAAGGCTTTATTGACAGTCTGACGGGAACGCCGCAAAGAAAAATGCGGCGCTCCCGATATTTTTTGTCGGTGGATATTATCCGAGCCTTATGGTGAGACGCCATGCTTTCTTTTCATAGCCTTGCAGCGAGCTGAGCTTCTTCATGGCGCGTGCGATGTCCGGCCTGTCAAAGGACGCCGAGCAGGGCTCGAGGAAGAGGTTGTACATGTCTCTGAAATCACCGAAGTTTTGCAGGATGCCGAGATACGGCACCTTATCCGCGTCGAACTCCATGGTGAAGGAGTGTCCGTCGGGGAAGTGCGCGGCGCAGCGGCCCTCCTTAAGAGCATTTTTGAAGTAATACTTCTCGTTATACCGCTCGGGCGCACTCATGACGCTTCTGTCCCGCGTCACGCCGTCCTTGTCGGTCGCGACGGGATAGACAACGGCATCGCCGTATTCGCCTATGCGTCCGTTCGTGGAGAACACGACCTGTATCTCGTCCGTACCGTCGGGCGTCTCTATACGCGTGCCGGGCTCTGCGCGGAGCATGGTATGCGCCGCCCAGAGATAGTCGAACGGAAAGGCCGTCATGTTCTCTATTTCGTAATCTATGTTTACTGCACATTCTCCGTTAAGCGATACTGTCTTTTTGAACGTATAAGGCAGTCTGACGCCGTGAGTCGAAAAGCTCGCGTATTCATCGGTGAGCTCGGTCTTCATGGGAAGATTCCATACCTCGCCGTGGTCTGTGAGGAGCACGCCCTCCCAGGGATGCTGCTCGCAGCGGCATACGTCTATGGTGGGGAACATATCGTCCATTCCGCAGCACTCGGCGTCGGTATAAAGCCCGTCGAAGGGTACGCGGCGGTACTTGTCCTCCGGACGCTGTATCAGGAACTCACGGTTTGTCTTTGTGAGCGAGGCGGATGCGAGATTTGCGCCCGTATCGGGTAAAAACAAGAAACGCGCCGAGCCGCTTTCGAGGCATATCGCCTTTTGATCCTTGTATTTGCATTCCTTTATCATTCAAGAGACCTCTTTATGGATTATTTCGGCGTGACCGTCGACTCCTTGATTATATCCAAACACCGCAGGGAAAGCAATATTTCAAGTTGATGGTGTCAAAAAAAGCCCTTGACCTTAATAACTTGAGATCCATAGGCGCAGGGCGGCGTGTAATGCCTCAAGTTAATTGAATATTCATAATTGCTGTGATAAAATGATGGCAATACGAAAAAGGAGGCGGAGCGTATGAAAAGGCTTATTTGTACGGCGATAGTGCTGCTGCTCATGTGTGCGCCGCTTCTGTGCCTCGCTGCTGCGAGCGTCACGACTCCCGAGCTGCCCATCGAAAAGGGCGATGCGGGAGGCTTTATAGTCATGCTGCAAAAGAGGCTCGCG
>CAYVOZ010000084.1:1470-11211 GCA_964453325.1 uncultured Christensenellaceae bacterium
AACGGACTCACTGCGGACGGAGTGACGGGCGAGGACACATACTATCTCATATTCTCGACGGACGCCGTGAGAGCGGATCAGAACGCGGCGATCACGCGTGTGCTCGGCAAGGGTCAGATATCGCCTGTAAAATCGGGTGCGCTGGAGGACTGGTTCAAGACCGTGAGCGGGCTCTATCCCGTGGGCGCGACGGTCACGGTATATGACTTCAACACCGGAAAGACCATGAATATGAAGAGAACGGGCGGGGAGAACCACGCGGACGTTCAGCCCGTCGATCAGGAGTCGTACGACAACCTTATGTATGTCATGGGCGGGGACTACTCATGGGCAAAGCGCCCGGTGATAGTCGAGATAAACGGCATGCGCATAGCGGGCTCGCTTTTCTGCCACCCGAACGGAGACGCCTCAATAGGCTATACCAAGGGCTCTTTATGCCTGTTTTTCGCGGGCAGCAAGTCGGATGTGGGGGCAGGTCTGCCGGATGCGGAGCACGAGGCGACGCTTCTGACCGCAAACGGACAATGATATACTATATAACAGAAATTTCAGAGCAGAAGCGCAAAAAAGGAAGATACAACGTATATACGGACGACGGCTTTTTGCTGTCGCTTTCGGATGAAACGATCGTCAAAAATTCGATAAAAAGAGGCTCGGAGCTCACTGAGGAGCAGCTTAATGCATTGCGCGAGGAGGACACCTTCAAATACGCAAAGGAGCTGTCCTTTAAATATGCTGCGGGCGCGATGCGCTCGGAAAAGCAGATAAAAGCGCATCTTTTGAGATGCGGCGTGGACGCGGATACGGCGGACAGGGCCGTCGAGACCATGAGAGAATACGGCTATGCCGACGACGAAAGATTTGCACGTGAGTATGCGAAAGGCTACCTCAGAAAATACAGCGCATATGTCGTGACGCAGAGGCTTTTGGCAGAGGGCATAAGCGCAAAGACGGCGGCGGAGGCTGTGAAAGAGGCGGACGACGCGGAGAACCTGACCGCGCTGTTCGGGAAGTATGCGCGAAAGTACGAGAAGGACGAGCCCTTAAAGCGCAAAAAGCATATATGCGACGCTCTTGCGAGACGGGGCTTCAGCTGGAGCGAGATAAGCGGATTTTTCGACGGAGACGAGTTCTAAGCCGGTATACCGGGCAGGAGAGAAATATGCAGTATATAGTGACGCCGCAGCGCGCATCCGAGACGGACAGAAACATGATAGACAGATATTTCATACCCTCGCTGCTGCTCATGGAGCAGGCTGCCACAGCTCTCGCAAACGAGGCAGCCGCGCTTGCAGACGGAGGAAAGATACTCGTCGTCTGCGGCAAGGGCAATAACGGCGGCGACGGATGGGCGGCGGCGCGCATACTCATATCGCGCGGCTTTTTAGTATACTGCGCGGGGACGAGTCTTGAGCTCGAGGGCGACGCACTCATAAACAGGAGCATAGCCGAGCGCATGTGCGAGTGCGAGCTCTTGACGGAGGATACGGACTTTTTTGAGAGACACGCGGACGCGGCGGTCATAATAGACGCGCTTTTCGGCACGGGGCTCACGCGGTTTCCCTCGGGTCTGTATGCGGAAATAATAGACAAGATAAACGCGCACGGCGCGCGCGTGGTCAGTGCGGATATACCGTCGGGAGTGTTCGGAGCGACGGGACAGGCGCAGACTGCTGTGAGGGCGGATGTGACGGTCACTTTCCAGTACGCCAAGTCGGGGCATTTTCTTTATCCGGGACGCGAGCTCACGGGCAGGCTCGTGACGGCGCGCATAGGCGTGGACAAGGGATTCGAGCCGAGAGATTTGATGTATATCGACAGGCTCGATATAGAGAAGCGAAGCAGCAATACCAACAAGGGGACCTACGGAACACTCGGACTCATAGCGGGCAGCAGGGGCATGGCGGGAGCGGCGGTATTATGCGCGAGAGCGGCGGCGTCGTCCGGCGCGGGACTCGTGCGCGCGGGCTCTGTGGAGTACGTAACAAGCATATTGCAGAGCGCTGTACCGGAGGTGACCGTGCGTGAGCTCGGTACGGAGGCGATAGAAGCGGAGCCGCTTTTAGAGCTCGTGAAGGGCTGCAGCGCGCTCGCCGCCGGGCCGGGAATGGGGGTATCCGATTCCACGGTCAATGTCATAAGGCTCATAAACACGCTTTCGGTTAAAAAGGTGCTCGACGCCGACGCGCTTAACGTCATGGCGGAGGATAAAAGCCTGCTCTCGGGCATAAAGAATGCGATACTGACGCCGCACCCGAAGGAGTTTTCGCGGCTGTCGGGCATAAATATCGGCATACTTTTAGCCGACCCGATAAAGGCCGCGCGCGAGTATGCGCTCATGTACGGCGTGGTCGTGCTCTTAAAGGGCGCAACGACGGTAGTGACCGACGGAGAACGTACGGCTCTCGTGACCGCGGGCTCTCCATCCATGGCAAAGGGCGGCTCGGGCGACGTGCTCACAGGAGTGATAGGCGGGCTTTTGGCGCAGGGCATGGAGCTCTTCGAGGCGGCGTATACCGGCGCGTATCTCTGCGGAAAAGCCGGAGAGAGAGCGTGCGAAAGGTGCGGCGAGCACAGCGCGCTGCCCTCGGATACTATAAGGGAATTAAATTTTTGATATAAAGAGGAAATGTTATCATGGAAAGTCTGCTGCTTTCGGTCAACGTGACCGTGCCGCTGTTCATTATGATGGCGCTCGGCTACCTGCTGAAGGCTATAAAGCTCGTGAACGAGGGTTTTTTAAACAAGGTTAACGAAATCAACTTCAAGCTGTTTCTGCCGGTCTCGATATTTTATAGCCTTTATAACGCCGACATATCCACGGTATGGGACGGAAAAGCCGTACTGTTCTGCGTGCTGAGCACTATAGCCGTATTTGTCATTATGATGCTGATATTCGGCTTTCTTGAAAAGGACAACACGAAAAAAGGCGTTATGATACAGGCCACGTTCCGGTCCAACTATTCATATATAGGCATACCCGTTGTGATGTCGATACTCGGCACCTCTACCGCGGGTCTGAGCGCGATAGTGCTCGCGTGCATTTCGCCGTTATATAACTCTTTTTCGGTAGTAGCGCTCGAGGTGTTCCGCGGGGGCAAGGTCAACGTAAAGCATCTGCTTTTAAACATCGTCAAAAACCCGCTCATAATAGCGTCCGTGCTCGGCATGATATGCATGCTGCTGAAGCTGAAATTTCCGTATGTGATAGAAAAGCCCATAGGCGATCTTTCAAAGCTGTGCACGCCGCTTGCTCTGATAGCGCTCGGAGGCTTCTTTGAGTTTAAAACGCTCAAGGGCAACACGAAGCATCTCGTCATAGGGAGCGCGTTAAAGCTCATAGCAGTCCCGGCGGTGTTTCTGCCCATAGCCATTGCGATAGGGCTGCGCGGCGAGGCGCTTGCAGCGACGTTTGTGGCGCTCGCGACGCCCACGGCGATAACGTCCTTTACAATGGCCAAGATGATGGGAGGGGACTCTCAGCTGGCGGGACAGTTGGTGGTGCTGCAATCATGTCTTTCCATAGCGACCATGTTCGGGTGGATATATCTGTTAAACTCCATGGGAATGTTTTAACGGCCGATCCCTGCGGTCTGACGTTTTTTCGGGTTTGGAGGCAAAATGAGCTATATAGAATTTAAAGAAGCATGCAAGTTCTATAAAATGGGCGATCATACCATAGCCGCAGCCGATCATATAAGCTTCTCCGTGGAGAAGGGAGAGCTCTGTGTGGTCGTGGGGCCGAGCGGAGCGGGAAAGACCACGCTCATAAACATGCTCGGCGGCATGGACACCTGCGACGAGGGCGAGATACTTTTGGACGGCGAGACGGTGAGCTCGTATTCAAGGCGCAGGCTCACGGAATACAGGCGGCATGACGTGGGCTTTGTGTTCCAGTTCTATAATCTTGTACAGAATCTGACGGCGCTCGAAAACGTGGAGCTCGCTTCGGAGATATGCAAGGATTCGCTCGACGCGGTCGAAACGCTTTGCAGCGTCGGCCTCGGGGACAGGCTCAATAACTTTCCCTCTCAGCTTTCCGGCGGGGAGCAGCAGCGCGTATCGATAGCGCGCGCCATAGCCAAGAACCCGAAGATACTGCTCTGCGACGAGCCCACGGGCGCGCTCGATTATAACACGGGCAAGGCCATATTAAAGCTGCTTTACGACATATGCAAGAACACGGGCAAGACAGTTATAATCATAACGCACAACAGCGCGATAACCAAAATGGCGGACAGGGTGGTGCGCATAAAGAACGGACGCGCCGAGAGCGTGGAGCTGTGCTCCGATCCGGTGAGCGCGGATATGATAGAGTGGTAGAACAATGAAAAAAGGCAGAGCATATCCCAAGCTTGTGACCCGCAGCATAAGGACGACTATGACGAGATTTCTTTCCATACTCGCCATCGTTACCGTTGGCACGGGCTTTTTGTCCGGGCTGCTCGCGACGACGCCGGATATGCAGACCACGGCGGATAAATACTTCGACGACAACAGGCTTTACGATATAGACATAAAGGGTACTCTCGGAATGACAGACGCCGATGCGGACGCTTTTCGCGACATGGACAGCGTTGAGACGGTCATGCCTGCGCAGTCGCTCGACCTTGAGCTCATGTCCGGGGGTGAATCGTATATCACGCGGCTCTACGGAATGCCGCTTGACGAGTATAAAGAAGAGAGCTTTTTAAACAGCTTTGAGCTGGTGAGCGGACGGTTGCCGGAGAACGACGGCGAATGCCTCATATCCTCGCCTAACGGATACTATCTCGACCAGTCCACGGGCGGGGTCTATACCCTGTCCCAGGGGAACGACGATATCGACGCGATAAACGATATCGTCGGCTTTAAGTCGCTGACGGCTGTGGGAGTGGTGTCCACGCCGCAGTATATGTCTGTGGAGAGCGAGCCCTCGACGGTGGGCGCGGGCAGGATAGAGCTAATAATGTATGTTCTGCCGTCCTGCTTTATAACGGATCATTATACCGATATTTTCCTGACGCTAAAAGGCGCGTCTGCACTCGACGCCTTTACGGACGGGTATACGGAGCTCGTCGATAAAGCCACGGACGAGCTCAAGGAGCTCGGAGTGACGAGAAGCGAGCTGCGCTATGCCGAGATAGTAGACGAGGCGCAGGCCAAGCTCGACGACGCGCGCGCGGAGTATGCGGACGCGGAGGCCGAGGCGACGGAGAGCCTACAAGACGCGAGAGCCGAGCTCGACGACGGGTGGAAAAAACTGCTTGACGCAAAGGCAGAGCTTGAGGACGCGAAAAACGAGGTCGCTGTCGGAGAGAAGAAGCTGTCGTCCTCAAGAACAAAGCTGAAAAATGAAACAGCAAAGGCGAGAGAGGACGCCAAGATCGAGATAGAGGCGCGGATAAACGCGGTGAGGGCGGATCTGAGCGGACAGATAGAGACGCAGCGCGCGGCGGGACAGGCGCAGATAGACGCTCAACGGACACAGCTCGACGCTGCGCACACAGCGGGGCTCATAAGCGACGCGGACTATGCGGCGGGAATTGCGGCGGCGGACGCCGCGCAGACGCAGTTAGACGCGCAGACAGCCGCGGCAAACGAGCAGGCGGGCGCGGCCACATGGAGCGCATACGAAAAGGCCATGGCCGAGGCGACGGCGGAGATAGACGCGGCGGAGGCGGAGGGCAAGAGAAAGATATCCACGGCGAAAAGGAAGTTAGCCGACGCAAAAGAGGATATAGCAGAGGGCGAGACGGAGATAGCTGACTCGCAGCGCGAGCTCGCCGACGGCGAGACGGAATACGCTGATAAAAAAGCGGACGCGGAGCGAGAGCTTTCGGACGCCCTTAAGGAAATAGAGGACAATCAGAAGAAGCTTGACGATATAGAAAAGCCGGAGTGGTATATACTCGACCGCACGGACCTCGTGAGCTTTGCGAGCTATAAGAGCAACTCCAACAAGATAGGCGCTATCGCAAAGGTCTTTCCCGTGTTCTTCTTCTTTGTCGCGGCGCTCGTTGCGCTCACGACGATGACGCGCATGGTGGAGGAGGAGCGCACGCAGGTGGGCATGCTAAAGGCGATAGGCTATTCCAACCTTCGCATATCCATGTACTATATAGGCTATGCCGTCGCCGCCAGCCTCATAGGCAGCGCGGTAGGAGTTGCCCTCGGCTTTAAGACGCTGCCGCTCGTGATAGCGAACGCATACGGCATGATGTATCACGTGCCGCGCGTTATAACGGCGTTTATGTGGGATTACGCCGTGCTCATAGCGGCTATAGCCGTGGCGTGCACTACGGGCGCGACGCTCATAGCATGTGTGAGCCAGTTAAGGGAGAAGCCCGCGTCGCTCATGCTGCCCCGCGCGCCCAAGGCGGGCAAGCGCGTGCTGCTCGAACGCGTGCATTTCATATGGAAGCGCCTGTCGTTCACCCATAAGGTGACGATAAGGAACATATTCAGGTATAAAAAGAGACTGTATATGACCGTATTCGGCATTGCGGGCTGCTGCGCGCTGCTCATGACGGCGTTCGGCCTGAGGGATTCGATACACGATATCGTGGATAAGCAGTTCGGAGAGGTATATACCTACGACCTCACGATATACACCTCCGAGGCCGGCATCGAGGAGACGGACGAATATCTGCACGGCATACTCACTGACGAAAGCGACATAACCGGCTATACGGCTGTGCATTACGAGAGCATGGACGCGGAGGGCGGCGCGGGGGAACGACCCGTGACGGTATACGCGCCCAAAGTGCAGAGCGAGTTTACTGACTATATTGTGCTGCGCGACAGACGCAGCAAGGAGGCCGTTGATTTCGGCAGTGACTCCGTCATATTGACGGAAAAGCTCTGCGAGGAGATAGGCGTAAGCGTGGGCGACACGGTCACGCTAAGGAGGAGCGAGGGCGGCTCGGCGGACGTGACCGTGACAGGCATTGCGGAGAACTATATCTTCGGCAACGTATACATGAGCGCGGAGAAATACGAGAGCGCCTTCGGTGAGAAGCCCGACTTTTCCATGCTGATGCTGCACTCCCCGGCATCGGCGCCGGAGGAGCGGGACGCTCTGTCCGAAAAGCTTTTAAAGAGCGACGAGATAAAGCAGCTCCGCTTTGTGCAGTCCATACGCGAGAGCTTTGAAAACACGGTCAGGAGCATAGACTATATAGTATACGTGCTCATGATATCCGCGGGCGTGCTCGCGGTCATAGTGCTCTATACGCTGACGAACATAAACATATGCGAAAGGCGAAAGGAGCTCGCGACGTTAAAGGTGCTCGGTTTCTATGACAGGGAGGTCGCGGGCTATATATACCGCGAGACCTCCGTGCTGTGCGGGATAGGCATTTTGGCGGGCTTTGCGTTCGGCGCGTGGCTGCACTCGTTCGTCATACGCACTGCGGAGGTGGACTACGTCATGTTCGGGCGCGAGCTGTTCTTCCCGAGCTTTGCATACGCCGCGATCGTCACCGTAGTATTCACTGTTTTAGTGGATGTCATAATGCTCGGGCAGCTTAAAAAAATCGATATGATAGAATCCATGAAGGCGGGAGAATAGCGACGCTGCGAAGGCTGATAAAGACCATGCCGGAGACGGAAAACCGTTTCCGGTTTTTTATATACACCCGTAAAGCACGGGAAAACGAGCCCGGCGCGCTTGACACAAAAGCGCATAAACTTTAGAATAGTAGCAGAGTAAAAGCGCCGGGAACAGCCCGAGCGTATAAAGAAATGAGGAATGAACAATGCTTATATCACCGTCTCTTATGTGTATGGACTTCTTGAAGCTGAAGGAGCAGTTAGAGTATCTCAACGGCGTGGCCGATATGTACCACGCGGATATCATGGATCTGCATTTTGTGCCGAACATCACTCTCTCGTCCGACTTTATAAAGACGATACGCCCGGTGGCTACGCTGCCCATAGACGCGCACCTTATGACGGACAAGCCCGAGCGCATGACGGAGCTCTGCGCGGAGGCGGGCGCGGACTATATATCTCCGCATGTCGAGACAATAAACGGAATTGCCTTCCGCACGCTCGATATGATAGAGCGCCTCGGCAAAAAACCGGGCTGCGCGATAAACCCCGAGACTCCGCTTTGTGATATGGAGGCATATATCGAGCGCGTAAAGAAGATAACCGTTATGACCGTGGACCCCGGCTTTTCCGGCTCTCCGTTCATACCGCAGGTGCTCCCGAAGATAGAGACGCTCGCGGAGTGGAAGGCTAAAAAGGGCTATGAATACATTATAGAGATAGACGGCTCCTGCAACGAGGGCCATGCAAAAATGCTCAGGGATGCGGGCGCGGAGATGCTCATAGTAGGCACGTCCGGGCTCTTCGGGCTCGATGCGAGCCTGCCCGAGGCATGGAAAAAGATGCAGGCGTATCTTTAAGGGGCGGGCGATATGAAGGAAATTACGAAGAATACGTTTGAACAGCTCTTTGAGAGATACCCCGCGCTCGAGACCTCTCGCGCGGATATATTCGCCGCCTACGGCGCCATGAAGGCGGCCTACGAGCACGGCAAAAAGGTCATGATATGCGGCAACGGCGGCAGCTGCGCGGACAGCGAGCATATAACCGGCGAGCTCATGAAGGGCTTTAAGCTGCCGAGAAAGCTCGAGGGCGAGGCGCGCGCCAGAGTCGAAAAATGCACCGAGCATGGCGAATATATAGCCGACAGGCTGCAGGGGTCCTTAAGGACGATAGCCCTCACGAGCTCGTCCGTGCTGTTTACGGCGTTCTGCAACGACGTGGATCCCGACCTCGCCTTTTGCCAGCAGCTATACGGCTATGCGGAGGAGGGAGACATACTCATAGGCATAAGCACATCGGGCAAGGCTAAGAACGTGAACTATGCGCTCGAGCTCGCGGGTGCGCTCGGAGTGACGCGTATAGGACTTTGCAAGCGCGGCGCGAGCGAGAACATGACGAGGCACTGCGACATAGCCATAAGGGTCGGAGCGGACGAGACCTATGCTGTGCAGGAGCTGCAGCTCCCGGTGTATCATTGCCTCTGCGCCATGCTCGAGAACGAGTTTTTCGGAGAATAGCATTTTTAATAACGGCCTTTTCACGGGGGGAAGAAAATGGCGAAATACATCTTATCATTGGATCAGGGCACAACGAGCTCGCGGGCAATACTCTTCGACGAGCACAGGCGCATTGCGGCTATGACTCAAAGGGAGTTCCCGCAGATCTATACGAGAGAGGCATGGGTGGAGCACGATCCCATGGACATCTACTCGTCGCAGCTGGGCGTGATGATGGAGATAATTGCCAAGAGCGGCATAGACGCATCGGATATTGCCGCGATAGGCATAACCAACCAACGTGAAACGACCGTTGTATGGGATAAGAACACAGGCAGGCCGGTGTATAACGCCATAGTATGGCAGTGCAGACGCACCGCGGATATCGTGGACAGGCTCAAGGCCGACGGCTACGAGGAGCATATAAGAGAAGTCACAGGGCTCGTGCCGGACGCGTATTTTTCCGCGACCAAGATAAAGTGGATACTCGACAACGTCGAGGGCGCGCGGGAGAGAGCGAAGAACGGAGAGCTGCTTTTCGGCACGGTGGACACCTGGCTCATATGGAAGCTGACAAACGGCGCGGTGCACGTGACGGATTATACGAACGCGTCGCGCACGATGATATACGACATAAAAAAGCTCGACTGGGACGACGAGCTGCTGCGCGCCATGGACATCCCGAGGTGCATGCTGCCCGATGTCAAAA
>CAYVOZ010000085.1:0-11130 GCA_964453325.1 uncultured Christensenellaceae bacterium
GATAAACTATACATATGACCTCATAATGCAGGCCAAGACCGCGCTCGACAGGATATATAACTGCCGCGAGACGGTGAAGGACGCCGCAGCCGCGGATAAGAGCGGCATGGACGGCTTTTCCGGCTTCCGCGACCGCTTCTGCGGCGCGATGGACGACGACCTCAACACGGCGGACGCTATAGGCGTGATATTCGATCTCGTAAAGGAGCTCAATACGCAGTTCGTAGGCACGGGCAGCACGGACGGCGCGGCGGCGGGCGCAAGGCTTTTAGACGAGCTGTTGGACGTTTTGGGGCTGCTGCGCGAGGAGACGGACGACGTTCCCGCAGAGGTAAAAGAGCTTGCGGAGCAGAGGGGCGAGGCACGCAAGGCCAAGAACTGGGCGCTCGCGGATGAATTAAGAGATAAGATAAAGGCGCTCGGCTATGAGCTCAAGGACTCCGCCGAGGGCGTAAAAATAAACAAGCTGGGCTGAAAGGTCCGTTGTATTAAAGAAAACGATAAAGGATAGGAGACATAATGGGCAGTATCAATTCAATGATGGCTATCTTCAATGTGCTGATAGGGGTATTCTGCATCTATTCGGCCATTACGGGCAAGGGGGCGGCGTATAAAAACGACTATCCCGAGGAGATAAAGCCCATGGCGGACAAGTCCATGCGCATACTGATGTTCGCCGTAGGCCCGATAGCGCTGTTTTTGGGAGCGCAGGAGTATTTTGAGTGGGGCGGAGCGGCAGCTACGACTATAATACAGTATATAGGCATCGGCGTTGAGCTCGTGCTCATAATAGGTTATATAGTATGGTTCCGCGTAAAGTTCGGCAAGGTGCTCAACAACCCCAAGGTAAAGAAGATCCAGTAACGCGATGTACAGAATAATTATAGATGCAATGGGCGGCGACAACGGAGTTGACGCCGTCGTAAAGGGCGCGCTGTGCGCTCTGTCGGAATATGACGATATATCCGTGGAGCTTGTCGGAAAGCGCGAGCTTATAGAGCCGCTTATCGCCGACGCTTATGCGGACAGGGTGACGGTCACCGACGCGCGCGACGTTATAGAGATGGCGGAGCCTCCCATAACAGCGGTACGCACAAAAAAGGACTCCTCCATGGTGGTGGGCTTTGAGCGCTTAAAGCAGGGCGCGGGAGACGCCTTTGTCACAGCGGGCAGCACGGGAGCGGCCATAACCGGCGCGACGCTCATAGTCCGCAGGGCAAAGAACGTGGAGCGCGCGGCGCTTGCGCCGCTCATGCCGACTATAAACGGCGGCTGGGTGCAGCTCATAGACTGCGGCGCAAACTCTGATTCCACAGCTTCGCATTTAAGGCAGTTTGCAATAATGGGCAGCGTCTACATGAACGCCGTGATGGGCGTTGAGAACCCCAGAGTGGCTCTTCTCAACAACGGCACGGAGGAGGAAAAGGGCTGCGCTCTCACAAAAGAGGCGTATCAGCTCTTAAAGGCCACTCCCCACATCAATTTCATAGGCAACGTCGAGGCGCGCGACGCGCTTACGGGCTGCTGCGACGTCATAGTCTGCGACGGCTTTACGGGCAATGTGCTAATGAAGGGCCTCGAGGGAATGGCGTCCATGATGATGAAGCTCATAAAGACCGAGCTGATGTCGTCGACCAAGTCCAAGATAGGCGCGCTGCTCTCGAAAAAGGCCTTCATGAAAGTGAAAAAGCGCATGGACTATAAGGAATACGGCGGCGCGCTGATGCTCGGCATAAACGGCGGAGTCATAAAGGCGCACGGCAACTCGGACGAGCGCGCGATGAAGAACGCAATATTGCAGGCGAGGAGCTTTACCGAAAAGAACGTCGTCGCGGAGATAACCGAAAGACTCGCCAAAGGCGAATGATATTAGACCGAACGACAGAGGAGGATGCTTATGAAGCTCACTGTGATAGGGAATAACGGCCCGTATCCGGCGGCGGGAGGAGCATGCTCCTCTTATCTTTTGGAGGCGGGCGGCAGCAATATACTCATAGACCTGGGCAGCGGCTCGTTCTCAAAGCTTCAGGAGCATATCGCACCGAACGATATCGACGTAGTGATACTTTCGCATCTGCACTTCGACCATATTTCGGATATGCTCGTGCTGAAATACTTTCCCGTTTCCTGCAAGGGCGGCAGAAAACCGCTGCTTTTTATGCCGGAGACGCCCGAGGACAGGCAGCTTCTTATAAGCGACGAGCGGTTCTATACGATGTTTATACACGACGGGCTCGTCTGCAATATAGCGGGAGCAAAGATAAGCTTTTTCCCGGTGAAGCACCCCATAGAGACCTACGGCGTGAGGATAGAGTACAAAAACAAGGTATTCGTTTATACGTCGGACATCTCCGACGCGGGAGCTCTCGGCGAGTATGCCAAAAACGCCGATCTGCTGCTCATAGACGCCGGCCTTACGAGTCGGGACAGAAAAGAGGACTCCTATCATCTGAGCGTTAGGGAGGCGTGCGAGGCGGGAGCCGCAGCAAAGCGCACCGTGCTCACCCATCTTTCGCCAAAGTATACCGCGCTGGAGCTCATTGACGAGGTTAGCGGAAATGCAGAGCTGTCCGAGATCGGAAAGGAATACGATATCTGAGAACCGCGTGGTTTTCGGAAAACGGCCGTTGTTTTTCACAGCGGTCTTCTTTTTAGCGGGTCTGCTCACAGGCTCGCTTTTTGATACGTATGCTTGCATACCTTTTATAGCCGCGGGAGCGTTCGTGCTTTTGCATATCATACTTTCGTGCAGAATGCGCGCGACGTACGGTGTGCATGAGAGCACAAAGAATAGTATAAGGACACGGAAGCAGCGCTTGCTTCGGCTTTTATGCGGTTTTTCGCTGCTTGCAGCGGCGCTTTTTACAGGCATGGGCGCTATGCTTTCGTATATGGCGGGGATCGATTCCGAGACGCTGCCCGAGGGCAGCGTGACCGTAGCCGGACGCGTGCGCGAGGTAAATATCCGCGAATACGGAGCGGTGTATAAGCTCACCGGCGTGACGGCGGACGGCAGGGACCTCAAAAACGCCGTATTTGTGAGCTATGAGGAAGGCTTCGGCCTTGACGATATCGTGCAGTTCGAGGGCGAGCTCGCGCGTCCGGCGGGCAAGAGCTATGAGTTTGGCTTTGACGACAGGCTGTATAGCGCATCAAACGGCGTTTCTCTGCGCATGCGCGCGGAGGACGGAGAGCTCATAGGACGGGAGAACGATCTTATTGCGATAATTGATAACGTGCGCGCGGACATAGGCAGACATATGGACGAGCTGTTCTTAGGCGCGTCTCCCGTCGCGAAGGCTATGTTGTTAGGCATGGACGACAGCGTGGACTCGGAAACCATGGACAAATACCGGGCCTCCGGCATAAGTCATGTGCTCTGCGTATCCGGGCTGCATGTCAGCGTGATATGCTACAGCATATATTTGCTGCTCAAGAAGCTGCGCGTCAGAAGAGGGATCGCGTATGCGGTATGCATGACGGTGCTCGTTCTGTATGTCGCGCTGGCGGGCTTCAGGCTTTCGGTGCTGCGCTCTGCGGTCATGTTTGCCATAATGCTTACAGGAACGCTCACGGGAGAGCGCGGAGACGCGCTTACGGGGCTTGCCGCGGCGTTTTTGCTGCTTGCGGCATGCCGCCCCGCCGTGATATTCGACGTGGGCTTTCAGCTGTCCTTTGCGGCGGTGTTTTCGATAATTTGCATAGCGGGCTCGTTCGGGCTGAAAAACAAAGTCATTAAGAAGCTGAAGCTCAAAAACGTGCTGTCGGCTTTCATCGCGTCTTTCGCGGCGTTTTTGGGGACGTTTCTCATACTGCTTAACATGAACGGGGAGATAAATCTTCTTGCGCTTTTGCTGAGCCCGTTTTCCGTACTTTTGGCGGGCGTGCTGCTGCCGGTCATAGCGGTGAGCACGCTTATATACTGCATATTCGGCGGCGTTACGGTGTATATAGGCTATGTCGGCATATACATGATAGCCCTGCAAAACACGCTCGCCGGGATATCCGAAATGGCGGGCCTTTCATGGGCGGCGCCCGCGGTATACGGAGCGTCGGTGCTCGCGGGCTTTGCCGCGATATTCGCGGCGTCGAAGTATACGGTGCTGCGCGCGCGGACAAAGCTCATAGTATGCTCGGCGCTCGCGCTCATGATACCGCTCTCGTGGGCAGGCAGCCTTGCCGTATTTCGTCCTCCCTTAAGGATAGACGTGCTTGCGGGGGAGTATGACGACTGCGCTGTGATAACGACAAAGGGCGGGCGCTGCGTGCTGATAGACGCGGGAGAGGGCTGCGCGGAATATTTATGCGACTACGGCTTAAAGCCCGAGGCCGTGTTTATCACAGCGGCAAGGTCAAGGAGCACGGACGGTCTCGCAGAGGCGGGAGCAGCGGCGGTATTTGCGCCGTATGCCGCGGAAAAGGACGCGAGGCTTGCGGGCCGCGGCGTGAGCGCGATAGCTGTCGACAGCGTGTTTAAGCTGGACGCGGATACGGGCATATCGGCGCACATAAGCGGGGACGGAAAGTACGCAAACTACGAGGTCATATATAAAAACAGAACGGTCTTTACATATATGGGCTTGGTATTCTCGGAACAGCCTTATAACGCTGCGGACGCGATATTTATAAGCTCCCCGACCAAAAAGACAGAAGAGCTTATATACAACAGCCGCGCGCGATATGCTATAATCAAGAACGGAACGGACGGATACTCCGCCGAGCTTATGGATCCGGCGGTCTGCGGCAGAGTCCGCATAGACGCCGGAGAGGAGACGAGGGCATATGGCTGCAATGACGGTCGGACAGTTCATTAAACAGAATAATTTTGAATATCCCATGTTTCTTATATACGGCAGCGCGGGCTTTTTGGCCGAGCGCGCTAAAAACGCCATACTCAAGGCTCTCGGCTGCGATATGATGAATCTCGATGTGCTCGACGCGGACGCGACGGCGGACGACGTCATATCCCGCGCGGAGCAGCTGCCCTGCTTTGCGGAGCACAGGCTCATAATCATAAACAATTTCAGCCTTTTTGCGGGAAAGGACAAGGACGGCGAGGACGGGGAAAAGCAGAGCTCGAGGAAAAAGAGCAAGAGCGACGCGCAGAAGGCCGCCGCAGACGGCTTTGCCGAATATTTAAAGCAGCTGCCCGCGACCACAAAGCTGCTGTTCATATGCGAAAAGGAGCCGGACAAGCGCCGCACGCTGTATAAATACATAATGCAGAACGCCGCGATAATTTCCGCAGAGGCTTATAAGGCAAATGAGCTCGTGACGTGGGGCGTGCAGTACGCAAAGAGCATAGGGCTCGATATGAAGCCTCAGACCGTGAGGCTGCTCATAGACATGAGCGGGTCGGATATGCAGACGCTCGCAAACGAGACGGAAAAGCTGCGCATGCTCGGCAAAAAGACAGTGACCGACGCGGACATAAAAAAATACGCGTCCGCAGATACGGATTATCTCGTATTCGATCTGCATACGTTCATGATAGACAGGCAGTACGAAAAGGCGTTCGCGCTCACGAGAAAGATATTTGCGGCGGAGCGCACGTTTATACCCATAATCGCTTTTTTGGAGAAGCGCTTTGACATAATGAACATGGCTAGGGGCTGCCTCATGCGCGGCATGGGGGACGAGCAGACCGTAAAGCTCGTGACCGCTACCGCAAAGGAAAAGGAGGGCTCTGTCTGGCACAGCGTAAGGGAGTGCAAGGGCTTTAAGCCGGAGCAGCTGCGAAAGGCGATACGCCTGCTCGCGGACTATGAATATGCCCTTAAATCCGGAGGCCCGGATCCGGGCATAGAGAGTGTGCTTATAAAGGCGTATGAGAGGGACTAAGTCCGTCAAAAAACTTGTTTTTTGACGGGATTGCCGGGTTTTGACTGTGACCGCATAAGCGGTCACGGCCGTCAAAACCCGATAAGTATAGGCTTGGGCGTACACGCCGCCCTGCGCCTATGAGATTTAAGTTATTAAGGTCAAAGGCTTTTTTAACATCTTGGGCATGGCTTCAGACCGTGAAGTCCATGCCCTCTTTTTTGCATATCCGCTGCACCGAAAATTTGCTCATGGCAGCGGCGACGGGCAGACCGCCCGAGGGCTGCAGCCACTGTCCCGTGAGCATGACGTTTTTAAGCCCGGGTATCTCTCCGGTGTGCGTCATGCGCTTGCCGCCCGCCTTTGAGCGGAAGGCCATCCACGCGCCGTGATACGCGCCGGTATATCTGTTATACGTAGCGGGCGTGAGCGTGTCTATGACGCGAATATGCCCCTGCCATTCCGGAAAGCGGGTCAGTATGCGCCGCAGGAGTTCGTTTGCTATGCCGAGCTTATGCACCTGATACGCAGCCAAATTGTCTGCTCTGAGCTTGCTCCAAAACTCATAGTCCGCATCACGCTGTGTGATGTCCATGGTCAGGAGCAGACTGCCCGCGGGCGAAAAGTCCGGCTCGAATGAAAACGAGCGCAGGGGAAAGCTCTCGGCTACGGAATGCCCGACTTTTAAGGGCAGGCCGGTAAACGTGGTGAGCGCGGGCAGCCCCTCTGGTATGAAGTCGAGAGCAAAGACCGCTATAAAGCAGCTCGTAAGATAGTATTTTTCCGTGTCGTTATATCTCTCCTCAAACTCCGGCACGCGGTATTTTCCCCGCAAAAGCCTGTTAAGCGTGACGGAGGGGTCGCAGGCGCAGAGCACATAGTCCGCGTTTAGCTCCGTACCGTCATTAAAACGCACGGACGTGCAGACGCCGTCCTTTGTGACTATTTCCCCGGCTTCCTTGGAGGTGAGTATTTTTCCGCCGAGCGATATATACCGCGCGACCATGTTTTTGACGAGCCGCGCGCTGCCGCCCTCGGGATAGTCGGCGTTGCCGCGCGAGAGCATGGCAGTCTTGAAAAGATAGCCCATATGCTGATCCTCTGACTGCGGCCATATGCCGAAGTATTTTTTGAGCACCGGGCTTTTAAAGCGCTTTGCGTACTCGCCGTTCGTCATAGTGGCGCGCTTTCCCACAAAAAGCCTCATTCTCAGCATGGGCAGGAGCAGCTCGAGCTTCTTCTTCCGCGGCAGGAACTCCACGGGAGCCTCGGCGGGCATATCCATAAGCGCGACGGTCCTTATATCCCGGACGAGCCGGTTTATATGCCGTCTGTCCCGGGGCGCGATCTCAAGGAGCGTTCTCTTATACTCATCGAGGTCTCTCGGTACGTTAAAGCTGACGCCTCCGTATTCGTATACGCCCTGAGACGTGTTGGGTATGAGCCGCACGTTATCGCCCAAAACTCCGAGCGTGCGCCACATGTCATAGGTCGTGTTGCCGGGCTGGGTGCCGGTGAGCCAGTGCATGCTGCCGTCTATATGAAAGCCCTGTCTCCTCCATGCCGTGCATATGCCGCCGGGAGCGGGGTTTTTCTCGACTATCGTGCTCGAAAAGCCCAAAAGCTGCGCGTGTATGCCTGCGGAGAGCCCGGAAACGCCTCCGCCTATTATGAGAATGCTTTTCAAATCGGGTCTCTCCGTTTCAGACGCTTTTAAAAAATTCGTCAAACAGCGCGGCATTCGCGCCCTTTATCACTATATGATGGTTGCATATAGGGTCGGTCAGGAAGTACGAGACGCTCTTATCGAGCGTAAGTCTTATCTGCGTGCGGCAGAGTGTGCGCCTCGAAAGATTCTCGGTTATAACGGCGTCGCTCGCAAAATACCTGCCCGCGTCGCGCGAGAGCTTGAATACCGTAGCCTCGCCCTCGCGTATGTGTCCCGCGAGCGCCACGCCTATGCCCGACTCGAAATGCGTATCGAGGGTATAGCTCTCGGGCATATCCGCGGGCAGGGTGCAGTGCGCGAGTATTATGCTGTTATTCTCCGTGTCTATCTGCGACGGGTTGCATAAAAAGCAGGGCTCTCCGGTGAGCTCGCCCGCGACGGTCATGGATACAAGCGCGGGCATATCGCCCTCGCAGCCCGCGTATATTCCGTCGGCATTCAAAAGCGCGAGAGCCGCGCAGCCCGTCGTGCCGAGGGGCTTTAGCAGGTCGAAGCAGCGTATGGTGAGCCCGCCGAGCGCATAGCTCTTTGCGATGCGGCTCGCCGCGCCGTATAGATACAGAGCTTTTTCCTTCTCCGCAGGGTCAAAGGCATGGGCGAGAAAGTCCCGCGTGCATTCGGTTTCCTCATAGCTTTTCTTGCCGTACTCGTTCATGAGCTCGTCTATGGATATATCGATTATGTCGAGCCCGAGCCGCGAGCTTAATGCAGGCCTATCCGCGCCGCTCGCAATGAGCCAGTCCGAGGGCGCGCCTATCTGCCCGAGACGCATGCCTTTGAGCCTCTTTTTTGCGCGGTCGATGTTCGTTATCGACGAGAGCCGCGCAGCGATCCTATCCGCCTCGCCGTGTATTATCTCGCCCGAAAGCCCGGAGCCTTTAAGGTATGCGAGTATCTCGAGAGAGGCGGCGAGGGAGTTATTGCGTCCGTTTGTGAGTATGAGCCATTCCTTTGCCGGGGAGGACGCAAAAACGCGGCGGAACATGCCCTCCGTGCCGCCCGTGCCTATAAAGACGATCGGGCGGGGCTCGTCTGCGATGCTGCGCTTGTCCGCTATTTCTATCGGACTGCCGAGAGCCTTGCCGATATCCTCAATAAACGCGCGGCAGGCCTCGTTCATGTCGGTGGAATAGTCAAGTCCGCTCTCTAAATAGAATATCTTCATTATATGGTCCTCTCCTTAAAAATATAGGTAAATGTACGGCGTCTGTTTCATAAAGTATACACACCGATAAGCAATATGTAAATATTTACAAAAGGACACATATGTGGGTCGCGTTTGAAAATTGCCAAAATGAGAATGGACAAAGGGGAGTCTGTATTGTATACTTTAATTCATAAATATATTGGTTTATTTGGGGGTAGGCATGAGCGTTCCGACTATACATATCGAGGCAAAGAGCAAGGACGAAATTGCGCGCACGGTGCTGCTGCCCGGCGATCCTTTAAGAGCTAAGTTTATTGCGGAGACATATCTTTCGGATGTGAAACAGTATAACGGCGTCCGCAACATGCTCGGCTTCACCGGCATGTATAAGGGCAAAAGGGTGTCCGTACAGGGAAGCGGTATAGGCATTCCCTCTATAGGCATTTACTCATATGAGCTTTTTAATTTTTACGATGTCGAGAATATAATACGCGTCGGCACTGCCGGCGGGATCGCGGACGATCTCGATATAGGCGACGTCTGCATAGGCATGACGGCGAGCACCAACTCCAACTATGCCGTGCAGTACGGACTTCAGGGTACGTACGCTCCGTGCGCGGACTTCGGGCTCGTGGAAAAAGCAGTCGCGGCGGCGAGGGCAAAGGGAGTAAGATTCAAGGTCGGCAGCATGCTTTCGTCGGATGTGTTCTATAACGATCAGGCGAACACGTTAAAGCCCTGGGCGAATATGGGCGTTATGTGCGTGGAGATGGAGGCGGCGGCGCTTTATATGAACGCAAATCGCGCAGGCAAGAAGGCTCTCTCGATATGCACCGTATCCGACTGCCCCTTTAAGCAGACCGAGACGACCTCCGAGGAGCGCGAGAAGAGCTTCACAAACATGATGGAAATAGCGCTGGAGCTCGCATAATATATGGGAAAATTCGACGGAATGATGCTGTTCTCGGATCTGGACGGCACACTTTTTGATTCAAACACGCGTTTACCCGCGCGGAATACCGACGCGATAAAATACTTTACCTCGGAGGGAGGGCTTTTCGCAGTGGCGACGGGCCGCTCGCCGAAGTCCCTCGGACAGTTCGCGATCGATATAGGTGTTAACGCGCCCTGCGTCGTGCTGAATGGCTGCGGGATATACGACTATAACAAGGACTGCCCGGTATACGAGAAGTTTTTGGAGGACGCGGCCGTAAAGGCGGCGTCGGAGATCGCAAAAAGGCATGCCGGAGTGAATACGGTGGTGTTTTTCTCCGACGGCAGCATGGCGGCGTCAAACGGAGTGGATACGCTCCCGCCGTGCTTCGATGCGTCGCATGTGCCGGGTCATAAGGCGCAGCCGCGCGAGGTCGCGGACAGACCGTGGTTCAAGGTGGTATTTGTATCCGACCTAAAAACGCTCGGAGAGATAGAAAAGGAATGCACAGCCGCAGAGCTCAAGGATACGGCGATGACCTATGCCGGAGACGATATGCTCGAGCTCCTGCCCGGAAACACGTCCAAGGGCGGCGGCATGATAAAGGCGGCGGAGCTTATGGGGGTGCCGATAGAGCGCGTATGCGCTATAGGCGACCACTATAACGACCGCGAAATGATAGAGGCGGCGGGTATTTCCGCCGTGGCCGGACAGGCTCCGGAGGACTTAAAGGCCATAGCTGACTATGTCGCGTGCAGCTGTGACGGGGGTGCGGTGGGCTGGTTCATAGAAAAGCTCGGCGCAGCCGAATAACAATCTGCAAATATACGGACTTGTCCGTATATAAATATTAGGAGGAAGAAAGATATGAAAAAGTTCAGTATCGTTATCGCTCTTGTTTTAGTGATAGCAATGGTATTCTGTGCTTGCGCAAAGCCGGCGGAGCCCCAGGCGGAAGAACCCGCAGCAGAAGAGCCCGCAGCGGAAGAGCCCGCAGCAGAAGAGCCCGCAGCGGAAGAGCCCGCAGCCGAGGAGCCCGCAGCCGAGATGTTTAAGGGCGCGATGGTCACCGACGTCGGCGGCGTAAACGACCAGGGCTTCAACCAGGGCGCATGGGAAGGCCTTCAGAGAGCACAGTCCGAGGGCTGGGGCGAGGTCAAGTACCTTGAGAGCAAGCAGGAGGCTGACTACAACACCAACCTCGAGACGCTGGCAGACGAGGGCAACGACATCATATGGGGCATCGGCTTCCTTATGGCCGACGCAGTGCTGAACGCGGCAACGATCAACCCGGACAACACCTATGCCATAGTAGACAACGTATACGCCGAGATCCCCGAGAACGTAGTATGCCTGACCTTTGACTCTCAGGACTGCTCCTTCCTCGTTGGCTATATCGCGGGCTATATGACCGAGACCAATAACGTCGGTATCGTTGGCGGCGTTAAGAGCGAGCTCATCGACACCTTCGAGTTCGGCTACCGCGCGGGCGTTGCATAC
>CAYVOZ010000086.1:0-5808 GCA_964453325.1 uncultured Christensenellaceae bacterium
GCGGATTGCGGGAAGGATGAGGATGGAATACAGCGTTGACAGGCTGGCGAAGCTCTCCGGGGTAAGCGCGCGCACCCTGCGCTACTATGACCAGATCGGCCTGCTCACCCCCAAAAGGGTGAGCAACGGCTACCGCGTCTATGGGCGGGAGGAGGTCGATCTGCTCCAGCAGATCCTGTTCTACCGCGAGCTGGAGGTGCCGCTTGAGGAGATCAGATCCATCCTCCATGAGGGATCCTACAACGCGGCGGCGGCCCTTCAGGCCCACCTGACAGCGCTGAAAGGGAAAAAGCGGCGGATCGAGCAGCTGATCGGCAACCTGTCGGGCGGCAACCAGCAGAAGGTCGTCCTCGGCAAATGGCTGATGACGGAACCTAAAATACTGATACTTGACGAACCCACGCGCGGAATAGACGTCGGCGCCAAATATGAGATATACGGCATTATGAATAACCTCATAGCTCAGGGCGTCAGCGTAATAATGATCTCCTCGGAGCTGCCCGAAATAATGGGCATGAGCGACAGGATACTCGTTATGCACGAGGGCAAGGTCACAGGAGTGTTGGATAACGTTGGAGTAACGCAGGAAGAAGTAATGACCTGCGCAACCGGAGGAAAAATACAATGACAAACAAAAGAAGCTTAAAGCATCTGATCTCTCTCGAATACGGGAAAAACATGCGTCAGATCGTTATGATGCTGGTGTTCGTGCTGATATGCCTGGGCTTTTCCGCACTTACGGGAGGCACCTTCACATCCGCAAGAAACCTCTCCAACCTGTGCCTGCAGGCATCCTCTACGGGCGTTGTCGCAATAGGCGTCGTGTGGATCCTCGTTGCGGGACAGATCGACCTGTCCATAGGCTCGTTCGTGGGCTTTATGGGCGCTCTCGCCGCTACCCTCATGGTAAACAGCAAATGGGGCGCGATCGAAACGATAGTCGTCGTACTCGTCGCAGGCGCACTGCTCGGAGCATGGCAGGGCTTTTGGACCGCATACCGCGGCATTCCCTCGTTCATAGTCACTCTTGCCGGAATGCAGATATTCCGCGGCGGATGCCTGCTTGCCACTCAGGGCGTTACACTGAGCCCGATGGCGGACATATATAAGGCCATCGGTCAGGCCTATATACCCGGTATCGTCGGTACCGAAAAGGGCTTTGTGGATTCAGCGCTGTATATCGGTGCTGCGCTCTGCATTGTGTTCATCATATCCGAGCTGTCCCGTGTCCGCTCCAGAAAGAAGTACCAGCTCGAAACCGCCCCCAAATGGTTTATCATCGTTAAGCTTGTAATAGTATGCGCTCTTATCATGGGCGTGTCTCTCATACTCACGAAGCACATGGGCGTGCCTGTCGCGGTCGTAGTACTCGGCATATTGGCGGTGCTTTTCTCTTACATTTCCACCAACACCAAGTTTGGCCGCTATGTTTACGCCATCGGCGGAAACAAGGAGGCCGCAAGGCTGTCCGGAATCAACATCAAGAAGACGACCTTCCTCATATATGTGGTCATGGGCGTTATGACTTCCATAAGCAGTATAATCTATACCGCGCGCCTTAACGCCGCAACGGCAGCCGCAGGCAACGGAATGGAGATGGACGCCATAGCCTCCGCCATAATCGGCGGTACCTCCACAATGGGCGGCGAGGGCAGCGTTTTCGGAGCCATAGTCGGCGCGTTCATAATGGCGGGCATAGATAACGGAATGTCCATAATGAACCTGCCCCCCGAGGTGCAGTACATAGCAAAGGGACTCGTGCTTCTGCTGGCAGTCTGGCTCGACGTTTCCACAAGAAAGAATCAGAAGTAAATATCCGTCTTCGATACGGGCGCATCGAACAAGCTCGAAATATCGCGAGATATGTTGTTTACACGGGCCCGTGAGTGATATAATAACTCGCGGGCTTTTTTCTCAAATACACCCTTCATCACCGTAAAAACAATAAACGCGTTTAAACGCGTCTGCGGAGGATACTAATATGACAAATATCAAAACCATCAACGACTACCGTGCAGTTCTCGGCGAAGGCCCCTTTTGGGACTCCCGGCTCAAAAAGCTCTGGTGGATCGACGGACTGTCCGAGAACGGCCGCGGCGACGATCTTCATCTGACGACCCCGGACGGCAAGGAGGACAAGTGCTGGCATATCGGCAAGCACATCGGCTGCGCAGTGCCTTCGGCCGACGGACGCGTGCTGCTCAACCTGCAGGACGGAATATATCTCTTCGACCCCGAGGACGCGTCCCTTTCCGAGATAAGCAGCCTTGAACGCGAGATAGAAAACAACCGTCTTAACGACGGCAAATGCGACTCTCACGGACGTCTTTGGTTCGGCAGCATGTCCATGACCGCCAACCAGCCCGAGCGCGAGTTTGAAGTTACCGGCAGCTTTTACAAAATGGAGCCGGACGGCACAACAAAGAAGTACTTTGACGGAGTAGGCATCTCCAACGGACTCGCATGGAACGCCGACGAGACGCGCATGTACTATGTGGATACTACCCCTCAGAGCGTGTACGCCTTTGACTTCGATGCAAAGAACGGCGAGATAACGAACCGCGAGAAGATAATCGAGATAGACATATCCGAGGGCTCGCCCGACGGCATGACGATAGACGCGGAGGGCATGCTCTGGATAGCGCACTTCGGCGGCTGGAGAGTATCGAGTTGGAACCCGGTCACGCGTGAGAAGCTCTGCGAGATAAAGCTCCCCTGCGCACAGGTCACCTGCCCGGCATTCGGCGGAGAAAACCTCGATAAGCTGTACATAACGACCGCATCAATAGGTCTCAGCGACGCCGAGCGCGCCGCGCAGCCGCTCGCCGGCGCGACCTTTGTTGTGGACGCAGGCGTAAAGGGACTTGAAGCAAATCGCTTTAACGGGAGGAAGTAAATTGAAAGCACTTGTAAAATTCGGAAAAGGCCGCGAGGGTATGGCTATAAAGGACGTTCCTGTTCCCGTGCCGAAGGAAGGCGAGGTGCTGCTGCGCGTTAAGGCAGTCGGCATCTGCGGAAGCGATATCCACGCAATGGAGGACAAGCGCAAGATCGCTATGCCCGTCATACTCGGTCACGAATTTGTTGGAGAGGTCGCAAAGACCTGCGGCGACTGCGGCGACGTCAAGGTCGGAGACTGGGTCACCGGCATACCTGCCGCGTATAACTGCGGCAAATGCCGCTTCTGCAAAAACGGCGAGGTAACGCTCTGTCCGGAGCATAAGTCCGTAGGCGTTATGCGCGACGGCGGCATGGCGGAATATATGGTATATCCCGCGGCGTACTGTCTCAAGGTCGCGAACGATATCCCCGACGATAAAAAGCTCAGCTATGCCGCCGCGGAGCCTCTCGCCTGCACTGTGCGCGGAGTCTACGAGCGCATAAACGTCAGGCCCGGCGACGTCGCCGTAGTGAGCGGCCCCGGCACGATCGGTCTCTTTACTGTTCAGGCCTTGAAGAGCCGCGGCGCTTATGTCATAGTATCGGGGCTTCCGATAGACAGGCACAGGCTCAATAAAGCGCTCGAGATAGGCGCCGACAAGGCAGTGGAGAGCTATGACGAGCTCGTCGCCGCCATCGCCGAGAAGAACCCCGAGGGCGCGGACATAGTCTGCGAAGCCAGCGGAGCCGCTCCGTCTCTCGCGGTATGCTTTAAGATAATACGCACTCACGGCACGCTTTTACAGCTCGGCATGTACGGCGGAGACATAAACTGCGACTTCAACGCGATATTCAATAAGGAGCTCACAGTAGCGGGCTCAAACTCCACCGCAACAACGACATGGGATATCACGCTCGACCTTCTTAACTCAAAAAAGGTCAACCTCGATCCCATAATCAGCCTTAAGCTCCCTCTCGACGAATGGGAGAAGGGCTTTGACGCGACGATAGACAAGTCCGCATTCAAGGTCCTGCTGCTTCCGTAAGCGTGATGATTTTCCTTTCCGGAGCCCGAAGCGTCGCTGCAAAGCCCGCTACGGGCTCTTTGTTCACAGGAATTTAATTGCATTGCCATAGGCAGGCTTGTATAATACAAGTTATGAAAAGGATAGCTTTTTTTAGGAAATCAATAGCGTTCGCCGCCGCACTCGCCGCCGTGCTTTTGCCCGTGTTGAGCTGTATCGGCTGCACTGCGCAGCAGCAGGGCGAGTATGCGGTCATGATAAGCGAGGTCGTTTCCTCCAATAAATACTCGCATACCGCGTCCGACGGCAGCACGCCGGACTATATAGAGCTCTATAACCCCGGCACGGAGGACGCGGACATGACGGGCTGCGGACTTTCCGACAACCCCTACGCGCCCTTTAAGTTCAAGCTGCCGGAGCTTATCATACCCGCAGGAGGCTACGCGCTCGTATACTGCACGGGCACGGAGGATACCGCAAATGCCGACGGCTTTCCGCGGGCGGGCTATAAGCTTTCGTCCACAAAGGGCGAGACGCTGGCTCTCTCCGCGCCGAACGGCAACACCATACAGGTGCTGGATATTCCGGCTCTCGGGACGGACATATCCTACGGGCGCTTAAGCGACGGGACCTATGCGTATTTCGCTTCCCCCTCTCCCCTGTCGGCCAACGACGGCGACCATAACGATACCGGGGTATTCGACTTTGCCGCGGAATCGGCGGCGCTTTATATAAACGAATACATGTCCGCCAACGACGGCTCGATAGCGGACAGCGACGGCGACAGAGACTCATGGGTGGAGATAAAGAACAACGACTCCGTCGAGGTCAACCTGTCCGGCTACGGACTCACGGACGACGAGTCGCGCCCGAAGAAGTGGTCCTTCCCCGACCGCACGCTGCAGCCCGGAGAGCTCGTTCTCATATTCCTCTCCGGCAAGAGCAAGGTCACCGAGAGCGGCGAGATACACGCCTCCTTCGGGCTCTCCGGGGACGACGCCTGCCTCATGATAACCAACGAGCAGGGCAAAGCAGTGGACAGTGTGGATAACGTCGAGCTCGACGGGCGCGTCAGCGCAGGCCGCGAGAACGGGGTCACGGTATATTATCCCGTCTCCACGCCCGGCGCTGAAAATACATATGCGGGCTATGCCACACTTGAAGAAGCGCAGGCATATCTGCCCGAGCTGTATATAAGCGAGATAAAATCCACGAGCGAGGACAAGATAGACTGGATAGAACTCCGTAACCGCTCGGGCAGCGATATATCGCTCACAGGCTGGGGCGTATCGGACACTATGGACGACCCTTACAGATTCACGTTCACGGACGGCAATATAGGCGCGGGACAGCTTTTGGTAATAGACTGCAAGGGCGGCAGCGGCCAGTACGTGACGGATTTCGGCATCAAAAAGGCCGGCGAGACGGTATATCTCACCGATCCTCAGGGCGTTGTTGTCGATCTCATGAACGGCGGATGGCAGAGCGGGGATATATCCCGCGGGCGCAAGGGCGAAAGCAGCACCCTGTATTTCTTTGAGACGTCCTCTAAGGGCGCGGAGAATACTCAGGAGACCTTCTCGACCTATGCAAAGGATCCCGTTTTCTCGCAGGTCGGCGGCTATGTCTCCTCCGGCACGAGCATAAGCCTCTCCGCGGGAGACGGCGATACGATATACTATACCACGGACGGCTCCAAGCCCACGAGAAACAGCAGCACCTATTCCGGGGCCATTACTATAAGCGGAAACACGACGCTGCGCGCGATAGCATATGCCTCGGGCAAGCTGCCGAGCGCGGTCATAACGGAAAACTATCTCACTGCCGAGAAGCACAGCGTTCCCGTAGTATGCGTGAGCATCGCTCCCGACGACTTCTCCGGCTATGAGAACGGCATATACGC
>CAYVOZ010000086.1:5818-10994 GCA_964453325.1 uncultured Christensenellaceae bacterium
CGATGCTACTCATACCGGCGCGAACTACTGGAAGGAATGGGAGCGCGAGATGAACTTTGAGTACTTCGAGGCGGACGGCACAAAGGGCGTCGGCTTCGACGCGGGCATAAAGGTGTTCGGACAGTATTCGAGAGAGCTCGCGCAGAAGAGCTTTTCCATCCATTTGCGCGGAAAATACGGCATCAACTCCGTGAACTATCCGTTCTTCCGCGACAGCGACATGACCGAATTTTCGAGCTTTTTACTGAGGCAGTCGGGTCAGGACTGGGGCAAGACCAAGATAAAGGACGCATTCATCCATCAGGCTGTAAAGGACACAACGAGCCTCGACGTAATGGATTACCGTCCCTGCGTCGTATACATCAACGGAGAGTACTGGGGAATATACAACATACGCGAAAAACAGAACGAGGACTATGTTTTAAACCACTATGAGGACGCCGTAAAGGGCAACGTCAACATCGTAAAGGCGGACACCAACGTCCGCGTGGGCAGCGTGGACGGCTGGCAGGCGGTGCGCGACTATGTCAAACCCCGCCTCCCCGAGGGCGGCAAGGAGAACCGCATCAATACCGCAGAGGCCACGGAGTGGGTGGAGAGCCGCGTGGACATGAAGAACCTCATGGAGTGGAGCATCACCGAGATATTCTTCTGCAACACGGACACGGGCAATATCCGCCAGTTCAACTACGGCGACAGCAAGTGGAAAAAGATGCTGTTCGACCTCGACTGGGGGCTACAGACGGGCGGCTATAAAAATCTGAATTTCCTTGGCGAGCTGCTCAACGACGCCGGCCACGGTACTAATAACAACTTCCAGTCGCATATGTTCATGGCGATAAAGTATAACGACAAGTGGCGGGAGGAGTTTATAGAGCTCTACGCGCAGCACCTGAATACCACCTTTAACGTGGACAGGCTCTGCGCCATAGTGGACGCCATGGCCGCGGAAATAAGACCGGAGATGGCGCGTCAGGCCGCTAAATGGGGCAGCCCCGAGAGCACGGAGAAGTGGGAGAGCAACATAAACGATCTCAAGGAGACCATAAGGCTGCGCAGAGAAGCGGCTATAAAAGAGCTCAAGAGCTACTTCAGCCTCTCCGACTCCCGCATGTCCGAGCTTCTGCCTAACGGGTGAGCTGCGCGAAGGACAGAGTGGACATATGACATTAACAAAAAAGACGCGCAGCGGGATATACGCCCAAAGCGCGCCTTTTTTGTCACAGACATCGTCCTCCGAAAATATTAGTATTATTTTTAATGAAATACCTTGACAGGCGATGTATATAGGATTACAATAGCATCGACAAAGGAGGTATGTCAAATGTCTATAACCGCAGACCTGATACGCGGAAATACCGATACCATAATACTGTCTCTGCTCAGCTCGGGCGACAGCTACGGGTATGAGATCAACAAGGCCATACGCGAGAAAACGGGCAATGCCTACGAGCTCAAGGAGGCCACGCTCTATACCGCCTTTAAAAGGCTGGAGGACGCGGGCTGCGTGAGCTCATACTGGGGCGACAAGGACACCGGCGCACGGCGCAGATACTATACCATAACGGTATACGGAAGAAACACATACAGCCGGCTTTTAAGCGAATGGCAGAACGCGCGCGACACAATAGATTCTCTTCTTATAAAGGAGCAGTGATATGAACAGCAGATTAAAGGAATACATAAACAGCCTGTTTGAGAATGCGCCCTCAAACGAGCGCGCGCAGGAGTACAAGGAGGAGATACTTTTCAACAGCGAGGAAAAGTACAACGACCTCATAAAGAGCGGCAAGACCGAGGACGAGGCATATAAAGCAGTCGTCGCGGGCATAGGCGACCTTGGCGAGCTGTTTGCCGCGCTCCGCGGCGACGCGTCAAAGGCAGCTGCGACTGCCGGTAGCGCGCCGAAGGCGGACGCTGTGAGCACGGACGCGCCAAAGGCAGACACAGGGAGCACGGACGCGCCGGGTGCATGCAATGCAAATGCCTCCGCCGCAGCCGCACCCCCTATCATAGCGACCGAGGCGCAGAATCAGACCGAAAAGAAGAAAAGACGCCGCCTTCCCGCCGTCGCGATAGTCTTTATCGTGATAGGCGCAGTGCTGACGCTTCTGTTCACGGTTTTCCTGTGTCTGCGCGCCAACCGTGTTATCACACTGACGGATCAGCTGGCAGAGCTCGGCAACGAGATAGGCAAAGAAGCGCACGAGTTTGCGGAGGATCTCTCCGAGGACGCTGCGGAGCTAGCCGAGGACATAACCGAGCATGCAAAGACACCCTCGGGCTCCGATAAAAAACGCAGCAATGTCGACGCAAGCTATGACGACCAATCTTTTGGCGGCGTGCGCGAGATAAGCATAAACTGGGCCTCCGGCAGCGTAAGCATGTTGCCGAGTGATACCGGAAAGCTCTACTTCTCAGAGCTCGGGCAGTTTGATCCGGAGGATGAGGCTCTTCAATACAAGGTCATCAACAGCGAAAAGTTAGAGATAAACTTTGCGCCCGACTCGCTCTCGGCTCTTCTGAAGGCAAGCATAAAGAAAGACCTTTATGTATATGTACCGACCGATACGGCTGTTTACTTCTCAGTCGATATCAACTCCGCCGCTGCGTCCGTCAACATAAGCGATCTGTCCCTCGGCGAGCTGGACGTCAAGAGCGCCTCCGGAGACACCATGCTGACGCGCGTGTCCGCGGAGGATGCGGACATATACTCCGCCTCGGGCGAGCTGACCATGGACGGCACGGAAGCGCGCTCGATAGACGCAGGCAGCGTCAGCGGACGCATAAGCTATACCGGCAGCTTCACCGAGGGCGACTTTGAGACGACGTCCGGAACGATCGATATCGTATCGCAAAGGACGCCCGCAGAGCTCGATATCGAGAGCGTGAGCGGCTCGGTGACCGTCACGCTTCCCGAGGATTCGTCGTTTTCTCTGGAAACGGAGTCCGTTTCGGGAGATCTCGACAGCGAGTTCGCGTTAAAGACCGGCGGCAAAAAGCATACCTGCGGAAAAACTCCCGAAAAATGCAGCATAAGTATCGAAACTGTCAGCGGAGATATGAATATGAAGCAGTCCTGATGCCGGTTCGGCGAAAATGACCGGCTGCGGCGCGTTTGCTCCTTTTACAAGAGCGGCGCGCCGTTGTTCTTGGCTGCCATACGCATATTCACTTACGCTGCCGTTTGCCCCGCATTACATAAAATCTCACTATTTGCGGTTGACATAGCAGCGGACGCTTGATATAATAATCAAAGCTTTTTAAGCGAGTGGCGAACCATCGCGGAGAGGTGTCCGAGCGGTTTAAGGAGCCGGTCTTGAAAACCGGTGATACCGAAAGGTACCGTGGGTTCGAATCCCACCTTCTCCGCCAAAAGACAAACGCTTATGCCTGCGGGCCGGGAGAGACGCCATGACCATCAAAGAGCGTGCAATGTACTACTATAACAGCTTTGACATGAACTGTTCCGAAGCGATATTGCATGCCATAAACGACGTCAGAGGCTACGAGCTTACGGACGACGCATACAGGCTTTTGGGAGCGTTCGGAGCCGGATGCGGCTGCGGAAGCATATGCGGTGCGGTCGCCGCAGGAGCCGCCGCGATAGGCAAGGAAAATACCGACGAAAAGACCCACGGTTCAAAAACGCCCGAAAGAGCAGCTCTGTTCATAAGAGAGGTCCGCTCGAGATACGGCGGCGAAACGTGCAGAGATCTGCGAAAGCAGTTTTACAACAAGACCGATCGGTGCGGTATCACCGTTTCAAATATTGCGGACGTGCTCGACGAGCTCTGGCCGCAGCTGACAGACAAATAAACATACAGTTTTTCAGTCATGGAGAAGTACCCAAGTACGGCTGAAGGGGCTCCCCTGCTAAGGGAGTAGGACCTGCGAAGGGTCGCCGGGGTTCAAATCCCCGCTTCTCCGCCAAACCTCGATTTTTCCGATAACAAAGGGATAATCGGGGTTTTTTAGCATCTGATTTTTTGCTTTAAAATACCGCTCAATATTGACCGATATTAAGCTATTACCATTTCGGTTACCAATCAATTATTCTGCAAAAATTGCCATAGCATCTGCCTTTTAGAGGTATTAATTGTGGTGGTTGAACCTGCCAACCGTAAGGCAACCAAACGCCGCATGCATAGCCGCGTCAAACTGTCTTATACGTTATCGGCGTCACTCCGTTTTTCCTCCTGTCCCTTATGGCTTCATGGTATCATTGCCCGCTGTCTGTTTCTCCCCGCTTTTTTGCACAAAAAAAAGAGCGCCGTAGCGCTCTGCCAAACTTTATGATTTATTCTTTATACATATCCATCACGCTTATAAGCGGTATTTTGAGGGGAGGCATTTCGGAAATAGACGTAAGGCAAGTAAGCGCAGACCTGATATATGGCAGCAGGGTAGCGACGGCGTTATACTTCATTAATTGGTCTTTGTTTTTCATATCATTAACCGTGAATATCCCGTACATTGTAACCGACGCGGTAAACGGGCGCTCTCCCTTTGGCAGGTCGCAAAACACAGAGCACTTAACTTCCGTTTTGCATACGCAGGGTTCGTCGTCTTTAGCGCCTTGGTGGTCATACTGTCTAATTTCAAACTGTGGCTTAACATCAAATTCATCTTGACTTTCAGGATTACTTTCGTCAAGGCAAAACGACATATCGACGACCTTAATATCGTTTAAAAGTATCGGGGCCATGTTATCCAACTAAACTACACCTCATTTCTGTTGGTTCAAATTTCTGTGTTTCCCACACCTGTATATACTTCTTGTTTTTAGGCATGCAGTACTGAATGACATTGCCTTCCGCGTTATATACGCGTAAATCATAATACTTTTGCTGCACTTTAAGCTCCATATCTAACGCGCTTAAGATCTTTGCAGCCGTTGTTATTTTGGGTACACAAGTGCAAGCCTCTATACGGGCTATTGCCGATTGTTTCATCCCCACCATTGAGGCGAGCTGTTCTTGGCTTAGTCCTTTATTTGTTCTCGCTATAACCATTTGCGAAACAAAATCAGAGTGAAACTCTATCTCGTTCCACTTCTCGGGATCGCGCTCTTTTGCTGCTGCAATAAATTCATCGTGCGTGTCGGCTCTTTTATTTGTGGTCATTTCGTTCACACCAATCCTTCCATTCTCTTTTTGCCTGTTCTATTTGACTG
>CAYVOZ010000087.1:0-10924 GCA_964453325.1 uncultured Christensenellaceae bacterium
GCGTCAGATACCAATAGGTATCTCCGTAATATCTGCTCACGAAAAGCGTGGCTAAAAAGCCCGCGGGTACGCATAAGAAGATGAATATGCCGAAGAAAAGCAGCAGCCTGCCCACAAAGCGCTCCTTCAAGGCATATCGGAAGCCGTCGGTCATGTCGCGGAGCATGGACGGCGTGTCCTCGGCTCTGACGAAGGGTATGGATACGGCAAAGAGCAGCCCTATGCCCACGACGGCCGTGGCGATATCTATCATGAGTGTTCCGCGGAAGGAGCCGAAGGAGAGCACTGCGCCCGCAGCAGCGGGAGCGGCAAACTGCACGACTGACTGTATGGTCGAGTTTATGCCGTTGAATTTCATTAGCTTTTCCTCTGGGACGAGCAGCGGCACGGCGGCGTTGACTGCGGGAGTCTGTACGCCGGTCCCGAGGGAGCGTATGACGGATATGACGACGAGCGCGGTCAGAAGCGGCGTTCCCTCGCCTATATACGGAATGAGCAGAGCGAGCGCGAGAGTGGCGACCGCTATTACCGCGTCGGACAGTATTATCAGCCTGCGCCGGGGGTATCTGTCCGCCCATACGCCCGAAAAGAAAGATATTATGAACTGAGGCACATACGCCGCGACGGTGAGCGCGGATACCCACACGCCCGACGAGGTCATAAGCGTTACATACCATATTATTGCGAACTGGACTACCGACGAGCCGAACAGTGTCACCGCCTGACTCGCTAAAAACAGAGCAGCCTTGCCTTTGTAGTTTTTCATGATTATAAGTCCTCTCTTGATTGCATGATCGATCTGCGTCCGATGAGCAAAAAAACCGCATCAATAATATAACAGCCGGAGCCGCCGTGTTCAAGCGGCAAACCGTTTGAGCTGATGATAACCTATGATGTGTATATGCGCTCGACTGTTTTTGCTGTGTTTGGCGAAGCGGATACGGAGATATTTGATAAGTATGTATGTGAGAAAACGAGAAATAGAGAGAAAGGGACATTAACAGCCGGAAACGTTGCTTTTTTGTCTCTGTTGATTTACAATACTTTTGTACAATACACTTGAGATAATTTCTTTTTAACGGTGACATGAATGCGGTACAAAACCCAAGATGCTGAGCATACTTACATAGGACCCGATGCTTCAAACACGCATACGCACTTTCACGGCTGTAATTCGCATTTCGCAGCCTTCGCGGACGGTAATACCGCGGATATGCGCGAGCTGATCCGGGGCTGTCGGAATAAGTCCGTAAACTGCTTTCTTTTTGTGCTCTTTACCGAAAGGTACGGTCAGAACTGTGTTTGATTTTGTTTTTGTCTATGAGCATAAAGCCCGCGAGCTGGAAAGTCTGTGCCTGCTGGCCGCTGGGCTTATAGAACGCGGTTACAGCGTCAGGCTGCTAAACAGCCGCGACGTTTCTGGATCGGCGCCTGCCTCGTACAGTGCGAATGTACTTTGTATACCTTCCTGCTATCGCAGCAAAAGCCTTGCGCTGTTTTGCGGCGACCGCATAATATTCGAGCGCCTCGTAAATCTTCAATGGGAGCAGATCTTCGAGCCCGGACAAATGCAGAGCAGGCTATCCCTGAGATATCCGCGCGAGGTGGCTCTTGCCGCGTCTCACGTTTCGTGGGGAGAAGAGAACCGCAATTTTCTTACAGATAAATGCGGGCTGCCGGAGGAGCGCGCGATGCTCTGCGGTCATATGCCATTTGATCTTACTCTGAGGCGATTTGATGACTTTTACTTAAAAAGAGACGATTTTTTGCTCAGGCAGAGTATTTCGCCGGACAAGCGGGTATTTCTGTTCATATCGTCGTTTGGATACTGCGATGTGACAAAAAAGCAAATGCACAGATACGCCGCGAATTTCGGGGATGCTGCCTTAGGCCTGCGCGATATCTCGGAAAAGACAAGGCCCGTTATCATAGAATGGATATTGAGCCTTCTCTCGGAGCGGCCGGACGCGGTATTTGTTTACCGTCCTCATCCGTCCGAAAACCACTCTCAGGAGCTCGCGGACATTTCGCGGCAGGTCCCGAATTTTCTGATACGCACGGACTGCTCTGTAATGCAGTGGATGAGAGCGGTCGATGCGGTGTATTCATGGCGCAGCACCTCTGTAATGTATGCAGACCGTTTGGGAGTACCGTGCTATAACCTCAGGCCTTTTCCGATCCCCCGGGACAACGAGCTCGGGATATTCAAAGACGCCGAGCTCATCAAGGATAAAGGAGCCTTTATCAGATCCTCTTATTCAAATGCGGGGGATACTGTGGTCAATAAAAGCGTTGTTGAAAGGTTTTGCCATGAAGAGGACGGGCTCGTGTGCGGCGTCGTGGCCGACAGACTGGAAAGGCTGCTGAAGGATAAGGGATCGTATCTTCCGTATAAGACATGGCAGCATTATATCGACGAAGGCGAACGCGAGCTGCGGGAAGAACGCAGACGCGCAGCGGAACTCCTCGCCCCAAGCGACATAGCGTAGGACCGCGAAGCGCTTTTACAGCGCGCTGAACGCGACCGGTCCAACGAGCGGGAGACAGAGCAAAGCATTCTGCGCTTTCGGCAGCTGCTTGGCAAGGGTGCCGAGTCATGAGTATTTTCATTACGTAAACTATAATGCCTTTTGCATAGTAAAAACCGGCGGGACGGCAGATGCTGCCGCAGACCGGACGGTTACAGAAACACGGCCTTAGCGGGAACGTGATAAATTCCGATCGGAGAAGATATATAATGAAAAAGCTTGTTTGTATGTTGATATCAATAGTGCTCATTATGACCATGCTTTGCGCGTGCGGGGCTGCGCAGAGCAGCTCGCAGACTCGCGTGGTGACCGACCTCACAGATACCGAGGTCGTGATCCCCGAAAGCGTAGACAGCGTGATCGTGCTCGGAAACCTTGTGAATCAGGTGCTGGCAATATGCGGCACTGAGACGATCACTGCGATATCCTCGCGTGCCACACTCTCCGATATGATGTATGTCATGTATCCCGGCCTTGAGAGCATAAAGCGTGTTGACGACGCCGTAACGGTAGAGGAAGCGCTTGAGCTGGGTGCGGACGTGGTATTCGTTTCCTCGGGTCAGGCCGCGGAGGCCTACAGGCGCGACGGTATTCCCGCGATCGTTCTTTCCTGCGACGATACACAGCTACTTGTAAAAAGCTTTCTGCTCATAGGAGAGGTAGTAGGGGGCGAGGCCAGACAGAGATCCGAAAAGATGGCCGCCTTTGTTGAGGACGGGTTTGCATGCGCAGAAGAGCTGAAGGCCTCATACGACAGTCGCTGCCCGAGCGTCTATTACGTTAAAAGCAGCTCGGGCGTCGACGACCTCGTGCTGCGCACCGACGGGGACGGGAGCTTTGTTATTAATATGATATCGCTGTCCGGCGCGTCGGCGTGCAGCTTTGGATACACAGGCCTGAACGTCGATATAACGCAGGAGGAGCTGCTTTCGGCCGATCCGGAATACATACTTATAGGCGGCACAAGGCCGGAAGAGGCATATCAGACGCTGACGACGGACCCGACCTATGCTGTACTTTCCGCTGTTTCAAACGACAGGGTCTTTATAATTCCCAGCTTCTACTGGCAATGGGAGAAGCCGGGCATTGAAGCATATCTCGGCTGTCAATGGATGGTGAGGCTGTTCCATCCCGAGGCCCTTAGCGCGCAGGACGTACGTGAAACCGTTACGGACCTGTACTCCGGGTATTTCTCTTATGCGATTACAAACGAGGAGTGTGACGCCTTATGCCGGGATATCCTGAAGTAAAAAGCGCCATGCAGCCGCACGGCCGCAGGCAGCGGCGCATGCTTATGCTTGCTCTGCTCCTTCTTGCCGCTTCGGTCGTGCTGTCTTTATTCGCAGGACGTTATAGTGTCGATGCGGCGACGTTGCTGCGCGTTTTGAAAGATATGTTTACCGCTCGGGCGGCAGACAGCGAGGCGGTGGTCGTGCTTTTGAGGATACGGAGGATGATCGCGGCTCTTGTGATAGGCGCATCGCTTGCGGTCTCCGGCGCTGTATATCAAACAGTATTCGGCAATCCTCTCGCTTCTCAGGATGTCCTCGGCGTATCCGCCGGAGCGTGCGTCGGAGCGGCGGCGGCGATACTTATAGGCCTTGACCATGCCGGAATACTGCTTTTCGCATTTGTCTGCGGTCTTTGTGCGGTTGCACTGACCTGCCTTATCTCGCCCTTGTTTAAAGGTACGGGCCGGATAAGCATGGTGCTTGCGGGAGTGATCGTGGGCGGACTTATGCGCTCGGCGCTGGGACTGCTTAAATTCATCGCCGACAAGGAGACGCAGCTCGCAGATATGACCTATTGGGAGCTCGGAAGCATTTCCAGAGTATCGGGACACGACCTGACCGTCATAGCGCCCATACTTCTTGTTTTGCTGCTGATATCCTTTCTCTTTCGCCGGAGGCTCGACGTGTTTACTCTCGGAGTTGAACAGGCGCGTATGCTCGGAGTACATCCGGTCCTTGAGCAGGGAGCTTTTATTACAGTTGCGACGCTGCTGACCGCCTGCGCTGTTGCGATGTGCGGCAGCATAGGCTGGGTGGGACTGGTAATACCTATGCTGTCACGCCTGCTTTGCTCCGGCAGTCCGGGCAGCTCGATACCGTGCACTGCGCTGCTCAGCGGCAGCTTTCTGCTGCTGTGTGACACAGCGGCAAGGAGCATATCCTCCGCCGAGATACCTATCGCGGTCATTACGGGAGCGGCGGGGATACCTCTCTTCATTATTATTCTTTTGCTGCGGAGGAAATACAGTTGAGCGTGGTTGAACTGTGCGGCCTCGGATATTCATACAGACCCGGCCAAGACTGCATTTCCGGCATCGATCTCTCTGTAGACGAGGGAGAGATCCTGACAGTACTCGGCTTCAACGGGTCGGGAAAGACTACGCTTTTACGCTGCATATGCGGGGAGCTCGCCTGCGTCGGAGAAGTACGTCTGCAAGGAAAAAGCATATCGGAATACTCCCTGCTCGAGCTGTCGCGGCTTGTCGCGTATATGCCTCAATCTGCAGAGTATCTGCCGTCGATGCCCGTATTCGACTTTGTTGTTTTGGGACGGCTCCCTTATATGAACGTCTATGCAAGACCCGGTGAGCAGGACAGGGAGATCGCCGTGTCCTGCATGGAGCAGTTGGAGGTCGACGGCTTTGCGTCAAAGCGTCTCGGCGAGCTCAGCGGGGGAGAGCTGCAGCGCGTAAGGCTCGCTCAGGCTATAGCGAAACGGGGAAGCATACTCCTGCTGGACGAACCGGCCTCTATGCTCGATATCGACAGACAGGCGGCGCTGCTCGGGATACTGAAAAAGCTGCAGGGGCAGGGACAGACCGTAATATTCACTACGCACGATCCGAATCACGCGCTGCTGCTCGGCAGCCGCGTCGTGCTTCTGAAAAGAGCGGGCGGAATGATGACCGGACCGATCTGCGACAGCGTCATAACGGATGCGCTGTGCAGGGAATACGGACGTCACCTGCAAACAATCGACGATAGAAACTGTGACCGAAGGGTGTTCGGCTTGCAGCTGTAAGCTATGGTGAGGATGAATATGCATAACGGAAAACAAAGACGCATGGAGATACTTACGTGTGCAAGCAGCAGCTATATACCCTGGGTCAAGGTCGCCATACATTCGCTGCGAAAGCTTCACGGCTGCCCGATACGTTTGACGCTGCTGTATGCAGAGCCCATAGCGGGAGCAACAGGTCTGCTCCGCTATGCAGAGAGGCATGATGTTGAGCTGCGGCTTTTTGCCGTCAATGAGGCCGACTTTGAAAACATGCTCGTACACAGACACTTTTCCCGCGAGTGCTACTTCCGTTTTGTGTTTTTGACCGTATATCCCGTGGAGGAGCGCGCCTTGTGGCTGGATGTGGACGTTGCGATACTCCGCAGCCTCGAGCCCTTTTACGACATGGATTTCGACGGCAGCTATCTGATAGCGTGCAGGAACAGGCACCAGAAAAGACATCTGGAGCGGCTGGGTTTATACGGGCAGGAAAACACAGTGTATTTCAACGCAGGCGTGATGCTCCTGAACTGCGCGGACATTCGGAAGAGCTTTCCGGAGAGATTCCTGTTTGACGCATATTCGCGTTTTGAGGACAGGGTGGATCTTGCCGATCAGGATATCTTCAACTTAGTATTCGCAGGCAGAGCAAGGATAGCGGACGAAGCGCTGTATAACAAGCAGATACAGTTCTGTGACGAGACGGGCAGCAAGGAGTGCAGACACATCATGAGCACAGCGCTGCTGATACACTATATACGCGAGATAAAGCCATGGCAGTTTGGGTATCCGCATTATCTTGGAATTTGCTATCTGCGAAATATGCTTGAGGTGTTTCCTGTACGGGCGCTGCTGCTTATGTGCACAAGGCCGCTCGCACTTCTTAAGAATAAAGCGGGGAAAAAGAAATGAATTACAAAACGCCGGTACTTGTTGCGGAGATAGGATGCAACCACATGGGCAGCATGGAGCTGGCTATAAGGATGATACACGCCGCGCATGACTCGGGAGCCGATATCGTAAAATTTCAAAAGCGCTGTGTTCGGGAGCTGCTCTCCGACGAGCAGTACCGGGCTGCGCACCCGGATCCCGCGAACTCATACGGCGACTGCTACGGCGCTCACAGGGAGTATCTTGAGTTTTCGCAGGCGCAGCATCAGCGGCTGAAGCTGGAATGCGCCCGCGAGGGCGTCGCCTATAGCTGCTCGGTATGGGACATGACCTCGGCGCGGGAGATAAGCGAGCTCGGCCCCGATATGATAAAGATACCCTCCGCAAGCAACACTAATTTTGAAATGCTGCGGTGGCTTTGCGAAAACTTTGACGGAAGACTGTGTATATCTCTCGGCATGACCTCCAGCGCGGAGGAGGACCGGATAGTCGGACTGACAGCAGAGCACAGCAGGCTGAAAGACCTGACGCTTATGGCATGCACGGCGGGGTATCCGGTCGCCGACGGTGATCTTTATTTAGGCGAGATAACCCGCCTTTGCGGGCAGTACGGGCAGAAAATACACAGTATAGGCTATTCGGGACACCACGAGGGCTGCTGGCAGGATATCGCGGCGTATACGCTGGGCGCGGAGGTGATCGAGCGCCATTTCACGCTCGATAAGCATGCCAAAGGCACCGACCATGCGTGCTCTTTGCTGCCGTGTGAATTGCTTGAGCTTCACAGGAGGCTTGCGCTCATGCCCGGGATGCTGCGCAAAAAGCCCGATTCTCCGCTGCCTGTCGAAGCGGCACAGCGAGCGAAGCTGAAATATCGCGGACGGCAGGAGGAGGTATGATATGAATGCTGCGCTTATTCCGGTCAGGGGCAACAGCCGCGGTATACCGGACAAAAACATCAGGCTTGTCGGCGGGCGTCCGCTGCTGTACTGGAGCGTAAAGGCCGCCTGCGAATGCCCGGAGCTGGACGTTGTATATGTGTCGACGGATTCCGATAAGATATCGTCGACGGCAATGCGATTCGGCTTCGATAAGCTGCGCGTTATCGGCAGGCCGCCTTCCACTGCGACCGATACCGCTTCTACAGAATCTGTGCTGACCGATTTTGCTATGCGATATGACTTTGACAGCGTTGCGCTTATACAGGCGACGTCTCCGCTCATCACCTGCGACGATCTCAGCGGCGGCTTCAGGGTATATGAAAGGCCGGGTATAGACAGCGTGCTTTCGGTAGTCAGGCAGAAGCGCTTTATATGGAGCGCGCAACCCGACGGGACAGGCAGGCCAATAAACTATTCTCCGAGTCAACGCCCGAGACGGCAGGAATATGACGGTTTTCTTGTGGAGAACGGGGCCTTTTATATAACCTCCAGAGAGCTGCTGGTCGCTTCGGGAGTACGGATATCGGGAAATATCGGATTCTACGAAATGCCGCCGGAGTCCTATACCGAGGTGGACGAGGAGAACGATCTGACTGTCGTGGACGCCCTTCTCCGCAGCAGGCCAGGCAGAAAACGGTTTTCGATAAACGACGTAAAAATGTTCATAACGGACTGCGACGGCTGTATGACCGACGGAGGTATGTATTACGGAGAGCAGGGCGAGACAGTAAAGAAATTCAACACCAGAGACGGCATGGCCTTTGAGCTGCTGAAAAAAGCAGGTATTCTGACCGGGATAATCACATCGGAAAAGAGCGGCTTTGCCTCCGCCCGCGGCCGCAAGCTTTCGGCAGACGTTGTAGTAGACGGCGCAAAGGACAAGCTTTCCGGGCTCCTTGAGATATGCGGACGGTTCGGCATAGGACCCGAAAATGTCGTATACTTAGGCGATGACATAAATGATCTGCCGTGCATATTGAAGGCCGGGATGGGCTGCTGCGTGGCCGATGCGGCCGACGCCGTGAAGGACGCCGCGGATCATATAACGGCCGCGTGCGGCGGCCATGGCGCGATCAGGGAGATAGCCGATATGCTCGTCATGCAAGCAAAGCAAAAGACGCATTGTTGATAAGGAGACAGTATGGAACGTATATATATTGTGTTCGGACGGCCCGCTTGCGGAAAGACATACCGTGCAAATGATATTTCGCGCAAATACGGCGCATTTCTGCTGAGCGACGACGAGCTGTCGGCGGAGCTTTTCGGAAGGATACCCATAAGCCGCCGGCTGGAGTATCAGCCGCATATACTTAGTTATCTCTGCAAACAAGCCGTGCGTCTATCGGGTATGGGCATCTGCGTATGCATCGACGCAGGCTTCTGGTCAAAGGCCGACCGCGAAGCGGCGAGAGCCGCTCTTTCGGGCCGCGAGGTGATATGGTGTTATATGGACCCGGACGCCGCCGTTCGTCAGCGCTATCTGCAGCGCAGAAACGAGTCTATCGCCGCCGGAGAGGCAGGCAGCAACTTTGTGCTCTCGTGGGAGAGGGTATGCTCGCTCGACGCATATTTCGAGGAGCCGGAAGCGAGTGAGTATGACTCTGTGATACATTAGGCATCTGCGCTCAATTGAAGACCGACAGCTGCCGACTATGTAGTATATGCTTTCGGACTATCCTTACGGGTTATCGATACAGGCTCCTTCCGACGTCATTTCCACAAGTGTTTCCGATGCGGAAGTCAATTTTAAAGCACTCCTTTCCCCGGCCTGTTTTGTTTGCCTTTTTACCGGGCGTATGATAGAATATACCGGAATTACGCCGTGAAAGGCGGAGCGAGGAGAGCTTTTAACGAATGTTTTTAAAATACCTGTATGTTTTCTTCATATCCATGGTACCTATCGTCGAGCTTAGGGGCGCTATCCCCATAGGCATAGGCATGGGGCTGCCGCTCATACCCACGTGCATCGTCGCGGCGCTTGGCAACATGGTCCCTGTTCCTTTCATTTACTTCTTTGCACAGAGAATACTTAAATGGGGAATGAACAAGAAATACATAGGCAAGTTCTTCACGTGGTGCTATAACAAGGGCGTAAAGGGCGGTCAGAAGCTCACCAAAAAGTCCGACAGAGGCATATTTGTGGCTCTTTGGATATTCGTCGGCATACCGCTTCCTGTGACGGGCGCATGGACCGGCACGCTCGCGGCGAGCATACTCGATATCGACTTTAAAAAGAGCATATTTGCGGTCATGGCGGGAGTTCTTACGGCGGCTGTGATAGTGGCGCTTGCCACGATGGGCATTTTCGGCGCGGTAGGAGCACTGTTTACATAACATGTCCGCGATCAGTCCGTATGGGAGGAAGAAAATGGATCTGCCGTTGATATTGATAGGCGCGCTTTTGATATTCGATACCATATTTATACTCTCAAGGAGCAATGTGAATATGGGCGTGTTAGCGCCCGCTCTTTTAGGGCTTCCGCTGCTCATATACGGACTGTTTTATACAGAGCTGCACCTGTGGTTCTCGCTCGGCTGGGGAGTCGTAATGAAATGGTGCATAATAGGCTGCTACGCCGCTTTTCTTCTCATGCTGACCGTGACGACGCTGCTCATAGTAGGACACAGCAGAGCGCCGGTATCGGCGGACGCCGATGCGGTCATAGTGTTAGGCGCGGGCGTTCACGGCACACGCGTATCGCGCGCGCTGCAAAACAGGCTCGAGCTGGCGCTCGAGTATCTTGAGACAAACGACAAGGCTGTGGTCGTGCTTTCGGGCGGACAGGGAAAGCAGGAAGACGTGACAGAGGCCTCGGCCATGAAGGAATATATGACGGGCAGAGGCTTTCCGGCAGACCGACTGATATGCGAGGACAGATCGACGAGCACCTTTGAGAATTTCAAATACTCGAGAGAGCTGCTTGAAGCGCGGTTTGGCGGAGAGTATACGGCCGTCTTTGTGACCAACGATTTTCACGTTTACCGTGCAGGTCTGGCCGCGAAGGAGGCGGGTCTTGATATAGAGGGAGTGGGCTGCGGGTCGCCCTTCTATATCATACCTAACTATTATTTGAGGGAATGCATGGCTATTATGCGATGCTTAGTATTTGGATTCAGATGAAGAATAAGCTTTGGACGCGCGACTTTACTATAATAACTCTCGGTACTGTGATCTCCATGCTCGGAAACTGCATGGCCGGCTTTGCCATAGGGCTTTTGGTATATGATTATACCGGCTCTACGCTGCTTTATGCTATATATATGACTGCATATATGGCTCCCCGGATAATCATGCCCATAGTCGCGGGGCCTTATCTCGATAATTTCTCGCGCAAAAAGGTGATATACACGCTCGACTTCATTTCAGCCGGGCTCTATCTTGTGCTGGGCTTTGTGCTTATGACCGGCTATTTCAGCTATTATGTGCTGCTGCCGGTGGTGCTGCTCATGGGCTCGATAGACAGCGTGTATCAGGTCGCGTATGACAGCTTTTATCCCGCTCTTATATCAGAGGGCAATTATTCAAAGGCGTATTCGCTTTCGAGTATGATA
>CAYVOZ010000088.1:0-753 GCA_964453325.1 uncultured Christensenellaceae bacterium
TACAATTCCCGCAGATTATCGGAGGTGCTGTTATGCGCGTTAAGGTTACATTAGCTTGCTCGGAATGCAAGCAGAGAAATTATGACACCATGAAGAACAAGAAGAACGATCCCGACAGACTTGAGATGAATAAGTATTGCAAGTTCTGCAAAAAGCATACTCTTCACAAGGAAACAAAATAATTACCGGGGTGTGAATCGATATGGCGAAAACGGTTTTATTGGGCAAGGATAAAGAAAAGCAGCTCAAGGAACAGAAGAAGATAGCGAAGCAGAAAACAAAAAAGCAGAGAAAATCCTTGTGGCGCAGAATAAAGGATATCTGGAGCGAGCTGAAAAAGGTTACCTGGCCCACTAAAAAGGACCTTATAAACTACAGCGTTGCTGTGCTTATATTTATCGTTTTGCTGGCGGTCATCACCGGACTGATCGACCTCGGTCTCGGCGAGCTGTTCAATCTCGTTGTGGCGACCTCCTGATGAAGGGAGAGCTAATAAGTTGAGTGCCGACGATATCAAAAAAGATAATATACAAGAGCTTGACACAGAGACCGTAGAGGACATTTCCGTAGAGACTGAAGTGATCGAGGGCGAGGATAAGGCCGACTCCAAGATGAGCTTCAATAAGCAGGAAAAGACAGACAAGCCGTATTGGTACGTCGTCTATACCTACTCCGGATATGAAAACAAGGTCAAGACCGATATCGACAAAACTATCGACAATCTCGGACTGAGAGACATAATACTCGAGGTCA
>CAYVOZ010000088.1:763-1252 GCA_964453325.1 uncultured Christensenellaceae bacterium
AAGGTGCCGATGGAGGAGACGATAGAGGTAAAGAACGGCAAGAAAAAGAATGTCAAGAGAAAGCTGTTCCCCGGCTATGTCATGATAAAGATGTTCATGACAGATCAGTCGTGGTATGTCGTGCGCAATACGCATGGCGTGACGGGCTTTGTAGGCCCGGGCAGCAAACCCATTCCGCTTTCGGATTCCGAGGTGCGCTTTATGGATCTCGAGGACGTCAAGATAAAGCTCGATATAGCCGTGGGGGACAACATCATCATTACCTCCGGCCCGCTCGAAAGCTTTGTGGGCGTCGTGAACGAGGTCAACACCGTGAAGCAGAAGGTCAAGGTCATCGTATCCATGTTCGGCAGAGATACGAGCGTAGAGCTGGACTTTGTGCAGATAAAGAGGATCTGACACCCGGAGCGGACAGTGTTTTTTTAGCAGATCAAAGGCGGCCAGCCTTTTATCGGTGGGAGGGGCAATATTTATACACCCCGCATTTAC
>CAYVOZ010000088.1:1262-10876 GCA_964453325.1 uncultured Christensenellaceae bacterium
AGACCAAGGAGGTTAACGTAATGGCAAAAAAGGTTACAGGTTTTATCAAGCTGCAGATTCCCGCAGGCAAAGCGACACCGGCTCCTCCGGTAGGACCGGCTCTCGGTCAGCACAGCCTCAACATAATGGAGTTTGTTAAGCAGTTCAACGAGAAGACTGCGAAGCAGGTCGGTTACATAATACCGGTGGTCATCACCGTTTATCAGGACCGTTCGTTCACATTCGTCTGCAAGACTCCTCCGGCAGCAGTGCTTATCAAAAAGGCCTGCAAGATAGAGAAGGGCTCGGGCGTCCCCAACAAAACTAAGGTCGCCACGATAACCAAGGCTCAGTTAAAAGAGATAGCCGAGACCAAGATGCCCGATCTGAACGCCGCAGATGTGGATGCCGCTATGAGCATGATCGCCGGTACGGCGAGAAGCATGGGCATCACGGTAGTAGACTGAAAGGACAAAGTGGGAGGCAAAACGCCGTTTGACCACAAGGAGGTAAACAAATGAAAAGAGGCAAAAATTACAAGGACAGCTTAAAGCTTTACGATAAGACGGTCCAGTACGATCCCGACGAGGCTATTGACATCTGCTTAAAGACCGCAAAGGCCAAGTTTGACGAGACGATAGAGATATCCGTTAAGCTGGGCGTAGACCCCAGACATGCCGATCAGCAGGTCAGAGGCGCGGTAGTTCTGCCGCACGGCACAGGCAAGACCGTCAGAGTGCTCGTATTCGCAAAGGGCGACAAGGCCAAGGAGGCCGAGGCTGCCGGAGCGGATTACGTCGGCGCAGAGGAGCTCGTCACCAAGATACAGAAGGAGAACTGGTTCGACTTTGACGTATGCGTGGCTACTCCCGATATGATGGGCGTTGTGGGACGCATAGGCCGCGTTTTAGGACCGAAGGGCCTCATGCCTAACCCCAAGTCCGGCACGGTCACTATGGACGTAACAAAGGCCATAGCCGATATCAAAGCCGGTAAAGTCGAGTACAGAGTCGACAAGACCTCTATCGTGCACTGCCCGATAGGCAAGAAGAGCTTTGAGCCCGCCAAGCTTTCCGAGAACCTCAAGACTCTCATGGACGCTATCGTGAAGGCAAAGCCGCTCGCCGCAAAGGGCACCTATTTAAAGAGCGTCGTACTGTCCTCTTCCATGGGACCCGGAGTCAAGGTAAACTCTCAGAAATTCGGCGCGTAAGGCTTGACACGTTCCGAATAGAGTGCTATTATACTAAACGCAGTTGTCCGAAGAAAGCAGGTGCTTTAAAGAGCATAAATCCTGCCGAGGAGAAGCGCATTACGGAGCATCTTATGTCCGTTTCCCGCGTATCCTCGAAGAGGACGCGGGAAACGGACAATTTGTTTTAAAGCTGACCTAAGGAGGTGAAACACTTGAACGAAATCACGATCAAGGCGAAGGAAGCAGTCGTAAGCGACATCAAATCCAAATTTGAAAATGCTCAGTCCATAGTATTTCTGGATTACAGAGGACTGACGGTCGAAGAGGATACCTCTCTCAGAAACAAAATGAGAGCGGCGGGTATTGAGTACAAGGTGCTCAAGAATACCATGATGAAGAGAGCGACAGACAGCCTCGGCATCGAAGGACTCGACGAAATGTACAGCGGTCCGACGGCGGCGGCTATCAGCGCAAGCGACCCGGTAGCGCCCGCAAAGATACTCGGCGACTTTATAAAGTCCAGCAAGAAGACGGCTATAAAGGGCGGTATAGTATTCGGCAAGGCGGCGGATGCAAAGCAGATAGAGCATCTGGCAACTCTGCCCGGCAAGGAGCAGCTCATTGCAAGCTTGATGAGCGTAATGAACGGAGTAACATCCAAGTTCGTACGCACGCTCGAAGCAGTACGCGTACAAAAAGAAGAACAACAGGGCTGACGGCATAGCCGGGCCGAATATTTTACGGAGGTAAAAATCAATGACACATGAAGAGATCATCGCAGCAGTTGCGGAAATGAACGTACTTGAGCTTGCAGAGCTCGTAAAGGAAATGGAAGAGAAATTCGGCGTAAGCGCAGCAGCAGCTACCGTAGTGGCAGCAGCTCCCGGCGCAGCGGCAGCCGAGGCAGCCGAAGAGCAGACCGAGTTCACAGTAGTCCTTAAGGCTGCAGGCGCAGAGAAGATCAAGGTCATCAAGGTCGTTCGCGAGATCACCGGTCTTGGACTTAAGGAAGCCAAAGAGGCTGTTGACAGCGCTCCCAGCACGATCAAAGAAGCCGTCGGGAAGGACGAGGCCGATAAGATCGCAGCTCAGCTCACCGAAGTCGGCGCAGAAGTCGAAGTTAAGTAAGGCTGAACGCATAGTAAGAGCATTGAGGGAACGGGCGACCGTTCCCTTTTGCGTATCGAAAAAGCGGTAAAACCACTTTTTCGGGATCGCAGCATTTGTACTGTTCGCTGCGCTCTCGGCCGTACAAATACTTTTCGGAGCCGCATTGCGCGGCAGAGCCACACAATGCGGGATCCTTACCTATCAAGTCAAGAACAGCATTGATCTCATGGACCGGGGAGTCAAAACACGATAAATATTCAAAGTCCTGCGTCTATGAGATCAAGCTATTAGATAAAGGGCCATCCGGGCGATCTGGCCTGCCAAACTGATTTCAAACAATTTTTTGTTTTTTGTGCAGAAGTGTTATACATATTATTGATATTTATGTCGAACTGTGTAATAATTTATCTATCAAGGCTTCGGCGGTGAGCAAATGACGTATGTAGTAGGCTATGAGATCAGCGCACTTTTATTTTTAACTGTCGTTGCTGTACACTTTTTTAGCAAACGCCGTTTTCCCAGTCCGCAAAATAAGATGTACTCCTTCATAATGGTTTTTGCCATAATGGATATAGTTTTAGATGTGCTGGGCTCGCTGCTTACCGACGGAAGATTAGCCTCGCCCTTATGGCTGCAAATCGTTGTAAACTGGCTCTTCTACGCATTCCAGCTTTTCATCCCGGCATTGCTGTTCGTATACCTGCTTGCAATATCGGGTAAATTTAACCGCAAAAATATGCATTGGATACTGATAGGCATATTACCTGCGCTTGTGCTCGAGTTTTCTCTCGCGACGAACATGTATACTCATCTGTATTTCAGCATGAGTGAGGCGGGAAGCTTATTACACGGCCCATGGTTTGATCTGATATACTACTGCAGCGGCTTCTATATGCTGCTCACGTTCGTTCTCGCGATAGTGTTCAGAAAGGAGCTGCGAAAGACGCAGCTTTATACGATACTTGCATTTATCGTAATATGCATTGTCGGCATAGGAATACAATTCCTGTTCCCGCAGTTTTTGCTCACGGGAGTCGTCATAGCGCTTTCTATAACAATGATGTATTTCACAATGCAGAATCCGGATTCCATGCTCGATCCCGTGACCGACGTATTCAACAGGACCGCGCTGCTTGAGTTTTTAGACGAATGCATAAAGGGAAAGAAGAAGCGCTTTTATGTAGTTATCGCCGACGTGGACGACATGAGACGCGTAAACGATGTATTCGGTATGAATATAGGCAACGAGGTTCTGCACGAGACAGCCCGTTTCTTCGGAGCGTGTCTCAGCAGCGGCTGGGTGTTCAGGCTCATCGGAGACCGGTTCGTGATAGTCACGTTCAGTAAAAACGAGTTTGAGACAGTGCTGCCGCTGCGGATAGAGGAAGCATTTCAAAAGCCTTGGAGCATATCCGGAATGGAGCTCATGCTGTCTGTGACCTGCTGCATGATCAGCGATACGCAGTGGATCCGCAGCGCACAGGACGTGCTTTTGCTCTCGGAGCAGGCCATGCCTATGGCAAAGAAAAGCGCCAGAGGTTCTGTCATGCTCGTCGGACGGAGCATAATGCAGAGCGCGGAGCGAAGGATCGCAGTGGAAAACGCGCTGCATGAGGCCCTTGAAAACGGCGGTCTGTCGCTGTATCTGCAGCCCATATACTCTGTCAAAGAAAAACGCTATGTCTCCGCAGAGGCGCTGGTGCGCTTCAGGCATGAAAAGCTCGGCATGATACCGCCCGACGAGTTCATACCCATAGCCGAAAAAACGGGTCTCGTCGTCAGGATAGATAACATGATGTTTGAAAAGCTCTGCCGCTTCATTGCGGAGTACAGGCCCATGCAGGAGCTCGGAATGGATATGCTCGAGCTCAACTTCTCGGCTGTGGATCTCATGCAGAACGGCATGGATATACAAATTAGGACTATGCTCAAAAAATACGGCATAAATGCGGAAAACATAGGCATCGAGATAACGGAATCGATAGCTGCCGAGGGCAGTGAGAGCATGAACGAAGCCATAAGCACGTTAAAGCGACTGGGCTTTCCCCTGCTGCTCGACGATTTTGGTACGGGCTATGCAAATATGGCGAGGATATCCCATATGCCTCTCGACTATGTGAAGATAGACAAGACGATGCTCAATTCGTATTTCGAGAGCACACAGAGCGCGATAGTGCTCGAGGAGAGCATACAGATGTGTCAGAGGCTGGGCTTTAAGACCGTCATAGAGGGAGTCGAGAACGAGACGCAGGCGAGTGTCGCGGAAAAGCTCGGCATAGACTGCATACAGGGCTTTTATTATGCGCGTCCTCTGCCGGCAGAGGAGTTTGCGGAGTTCGTCAGAAGAGAAAACGTCAGGGCGCAATGATGTGAACCAAAAACGCCGGGCAGTGTATCCGCTTTGCGGGGACTGTCCGGCGTTTTTTAGTTCACATCACGCATTATATGCGCACATACTCTATAGCCAGCAGGCTCCTTCGGGCAGCTTTTTCATGAAAAGGCGGGCATGGTCGGCGGGATCCTTTGCCTGATGGTATTTGAATACCATGCTTCCGTCCGGCGCCTTGCCTATTATCTCTATCTTTCCGGTCGGGTGGCTCATTACATACCGGAAGCGCTTGGAATAGCCGGAGAGCGATCTTTTGGCATACTCTACGATGTCGTATGCTTCGGAGAGCGGCACCTGAAACAGCGTTTTAACACCGGCTGTAGGCCTGCACTGAAAGAGGTAATACGGAGTAATGCCTATCGCGGTGAGTCCGCGCATGAGCGAGGATAGCGTTTCGGCATCGTCGTTCACTCCGCGCAGCAGCACGGTCTGATTATGCAGTATAACGTCCGCGTCCAAAAGCGCCTTTACCGCGCGTCCGGCTTCTTCGGTCAGCTCGCGCGGATGGTTGAACTGTGTGCTTATATAAAGCTTCTTTTTTGCGGAATACTCCTTTAGTATGCCGAGCAGCTCCGGGTCGTCGTATATCCTCCGGGGAAAGACGACGGGGACGCGGCTGCCGAGACGTATCATGGAAAGGTGGCCGATCCCGCAAAGCCCGCTCAGATAGCCCTTGAGCACGCGGTTGCTGTTTAAAAGCGCGTCTCCGCCGGATATCAGCACATTGGTTATCTCGTCGTGCGCTGATATGTACTCCACGGCCTCGTCAAGGGTGTCTAATATCTCGTCCTCGGAAACGCCTGCAAGGCGCTTTCTGAAGCAATGGCGGCAATAGGTCGCGCATATATTCGTGGAGAGTATCAGCGCTGTGGGGCCGTATTTATGCTGCACGCCGGTGGCCTTTGTGTTCTGCAGCTCTCCGCTGGTGTCGGCAGTGCCGCCCGCATCGAGCTCGCCCGCCGTCGGCACGCACATTCTGCGTATAGGGTCGCAGGGATCGTTTTCGTCTATGAGCGACGCGTAGTACCTTGTGACCGACATAGGATAATCCCCGGTCACTCTCCTCAATGTATCGGCGTCCTCGCAGCCGGGCAGCTCTGCGGGATCCGTGATATTGTTGCGCAGTTCTTCCTTCCAGTCCATAGCTTTCCTCCTTGATAAAGTATAAATAAAGATAACGAAAACCGATAAAATATTGTCAGTCCTCTTTAACATCCGATGTAAAAACCGCTGTTAATATAATGATAAAGTAAAAACGGGTATAATTCCAACAAAATAAGCGATATTTACAAAATTGACACACAATTGACGGAAAATTGAGCAGTATATCGAAATATCGCGAATTATCGCATGATATATGTTAATAGAGCTGAGAAAGTTGAGTTATTACGGCGTTTTGATAAGATTCCGGTCAAAAGTTGCCTTGAGTTTGTTATTTCGGATGGGTATAGTCAAAAGGATAGACAAGAATAGGTTATAAAAGAAAACATCGTCAAACGAGATGTATTTTAAGGCAACAGAGACCCCGGAGCGATAATGCCGATAAAATGCATGCGCACCGGGGATATTATCTGTTGTGCCGGTAACTGACTGATGCTGAAAGTAAGCATGCCGTGATCTGCGTGGTGCGCATGCATTCCGAGCTTTGGAGAATGAAACAGTAATTCTGGCCTGCTTGCTCTTACCGTGCGTACACGCGCGCTTCGCGATCTAATGTCATGCTTGTTCTGGCTATCGCATCAATCGCTCTTGATCGCCTCCAGTGCCGGTATTTTCACAGCCTTGTTCGCCGGATAATAACCCGATCCGAGACCGATGCAGATGGAGAATACGACCGCGAAGGCGATAAGCCACGGCGGAATCACAGACATCCGGCTGCCCGGCGTTGTGAGCAGCATCCACATGCTTTCAAGCGAAGCAAGCGACGCTTTGTTGGATACGATGTTCATCAGCACGGATACAAGCATGCTTATCACGCTGCCCACAATGCCGCCGATGAGCCCTATCGCGCCGGCCTCCATTAGAAACAGCGCGCGAACGTCATGCACATAGCAGCCCAGTGACTTCATAATGCCGATCTCCCTCGTTCGTTCAGAGATGGACATTATCATGGTGTTGGTGATGCCGAGCGCCGCAACAAACAACGATATTGCTCCAAGTCCGCCCAGCATGAGCTGCTTTTGATGGGCTTCCTTTTCCATGGGCTTTCGTATGCTTTCCATTGAGCTGGTTTGAAACCCCATTTTTTTGATTTGCTGCTCCACCTCTGCGACCTTTTCTATGCCCGAGACCTTGACCAGCACCGTGGAATAGCTTTTTCCGCGGTTTATGGTTTGCCCGGCCTCCTGCATGGCCTTATCGATAAGCGACTGGAGCGTTTTTAAGTCCAATATCAGCCCTTCGGATGTTTCGTAGCCCTTTGAATAATCCTCTTTTACTCTTCCTGTCGCCTTGACCTGCATGGTGACCGGATTCGCCTCGCCGAATTTCACTTCTACTGTCAACGGTGTTTCGAGTGCGTTGAAATACGCGTCCGGCGGTTCGCCTACGGTCCCGTCATCCTTATACATGCTGTACAGATCCACAGTGTTTGCGCCGTCCGGTCGCATCGTGTCCTTGAATCCGTATTCAAAATACTGTCCCGCGAGGACCTCGTCCCCGGAAGCCGCGGATATGTTTTCACCGTTCAGCAGCTTATAGCCAAGGCCCGGGATGGCGGATGCGTTGAGTCCCGTGACCGACCCCCATTCCGCCACATAGCGCCTGTCTGCTCCTGCATATATTTTTATGGATACGTCGTCTGTACCGAGCTTAGGGGTAGCCGCGTCCACGCCGTTAAACGATGTGAACTCTTTAACAGCCGCCGCATCCGGCTTTTTACCGCGCTTGCCCCCTGACTGGGGAGATACGGTGATTATCGTCAGATCCCCCATTTCGGACAGCGTCTTTTCCTGTGTTTCCTTCATGCCTATGCCGATAGACACCATTATCACTATGGAGCAGCATCCTATCAGTACACCCAACACTGTAAGAAACGTGCGCGACTTCCTGCGCAGCAGGTTCTGTACGCACATACGGATCAAATCTCGCAGCTGCATACTTATACCTCCGTGTCATCCTTCCATTCAAAACCGGATTTTCGGGCCGGCTTTTTCTTGCCTCGTTTTATGACTATCAGCACCGCTGCGCCCGCGCCGCACAGGGCGACTCCGCCCAGTATATACCAAAGGATGCCGCCTTTTTTCTCCGGCTCCTGCATTTCTCCAAGCTCTTCGTCCGATATGGGGTCGGACACAGGCTCGGCGACTGTGAGCGAGACGGGTATATCTATTGTTTTTATTTTGCCGCTCACATCCTCGTAGGTGACTGCTATGCGGCATTCCACCGTGCCGGCTTCATCGGGCGTAATGATAAAATTGATGCTGCCGCTCCTGCCGGGCTCAAGGTTGCCGATATTCTGTATACTGCCAAGGGCCGTCACGCTGCCTTCCAGCTTCGCCTGTACGTTTGAAACATCGCTTTTTCCTTTGTTCATGTAGTTCAAAGAAACAGACGTTTCCTCGCCCGCAGTCACGCTTTCGGGAAGGGCGTTCAGCGTCACTTCAAAACGGTCGGGCTGGAAGAGCTGGATCGAAAGCTTTTGTGCGACGCTGACAGGCAAGCGCTTGTTGTTATCCACATACTCGTATTTAAACGTTAGTGTGACCTCGGCAACGCCGGGCTTTGCCGACGAGAGTGCCAGCAGCTTCACCTTTTCGCTTTTTGCTTCTTCCTTTCCCATGGCGTCATAGTAAAAAGTGTTGGAGGAGTTGCTTATGCTCAGGCCTTCTCCCGGTTCGACGGTCATTACAACATTTTCCACCTTGCGCTTTGTGCTTGTATTTATGAAGTCAAGCGAAAGATCGAATTCGGAGCCCGCCGCTGCCTGACCGCTGCCGTCGCCGAAGGTATACTTTTGCAGAATGATATTGGGCTGTGGACCGTCGGGGCGAACTCCGTCAGCTGCCGTCGCTTTGGCAAGAAGGTTCAGCTTGTCGGAAGCAGTTCCCTGCACGCGGCCTTCGCCGTTAAAATAGTTGAACTTTGCGTCTACGTTTATTGTCTGCTGCTCGGCAGACACGGTTTTTGCGAGCTTGAAGCGCAGGGAGATATTCGCGGTATGACCGGCGGGCAGATTGCCGATGGGAAACGAGGATGCGTTCTCCATGAGCAACAGTGCATCCGACGTGCTGACAGTAGCCAGCATGTTTTCCATTTGAACGCTGCCCACATTGGTGAAGGACAGCACGACGACCGCCTCGTTTCCGGCTTTGAGGGTGGGAACGTCGCTGCGGGAAATACGCAGCGAGGGCGCAGGGACGGCTGCCGGCGTAGGCTCCGGCGTCGGCGAGGGCGCAGGCGTAGGCTCGGGCGCGACGTACTCCACGCATTCCTGCATCGTTATCTCGCCCTGCTCGTATGCATCCGCAGTGTCGCCGAGCTTGCGGCAGCCCACCATGAACCTGAACAGCTTGCCCGTTCCGGAATAAACGCAGTCGGGGAAGGTGAGCACCATTTCGAGCGCGGCTTCTCCGGCGGATACGACCTGCACGGTGGGCTGTGCACCGGTCGAAAAGCTGTCCATAACGCGGGTGAGATCTATTGGCACAGCAGGGTCGACCTCGCTTGTTTTGAGCGCTGTGTTCTTGACGGTAAGCTCCACGCTTACTGTATCGCCCTTTTCTACCTTTGCCGTGGGTGCTCCGCCCTTCAGCACCCGGCAGCCAACCGCCACCATGTTTCCGCCGGGAAGCGGTGCGCTCTCCGTGCCACCCTCTGCGTTGGCTATAGATGCTGCCGACAGTATGAATACCATCGTCAATAAAATGGATAACAGCCGTACTATATTTTTTTTCATGCTTTTTCAGCCTCCGTATTATGATTGATCTTTACTCCGACGAT
>CAYVOZ010000089.1:0-10862 GCA_964453325.1 uncultured Christensenellaceae bacterium
GTGTATGAAGCCCATGTCCTACGGCGACGGGCATATACTCGCCGTCATGCGGCTCGGAAGGGATGCTGTGGCGCGGGAAGCGCACTCAATGACTAAAAAGAATGCGTCAAAGACGGACGTTCGCAGGATGCAAACGCTGCTCAATGTATTCGGAGAGGATCCGAAGCTTGTATGCGACGGTATTTGGGGAAGAGCGACGGCAAGCGCGCTTGCGGAGTTCAAAAAACACCGGGGCCTCGGCAGCGTCGGCATTTGCTGCCCCGATACCTGGACGCTGCTGCTCGGCGGTATAAGCGGCGAAGATGCGGACTGTGCCGGTGAGGCCGGTAAAAAGCCTGTGTTTGCGCGGGAGCTCGGATATACATATATAAGCGGTATCGCGGACTATATGCGCGGAGCGGACGTGCGGGCTTTGCAGGAGCTTTTAACTGCGGCAGGCATGACGCCGGGAAAGTGCGACGGGATATTCGGTAAAAAGACGCTCAAGGCCTTAAAGGATTTTCAGTGCAGCAGAGGGCTCAAAGAGAGCGGAACGGCAGATGAAGCAACTATAACCGCCCTGGGCGGAGAATGGAGCGCGGAATGAATATCAATATGAAGGTGAGAATGAAGAACCCGTTTTTCTGGATAGGCCTTATAGGCGTGGCAATAGCGGTGATCGGAGTGGACGTCCGGACGCTCACGAGCTGGAGCGCGGTGGTAAACACGCTTTCGGAGTTTATACGCAATCCGTTTGCGATAGGCTCCGCGGTGATCGCCATACTCGGCGTCTTTATCGATCCGACTACAGCGGGGATAGGCGATTCGCAGCTGGCAATGACGTATGACAGACCAAAGAAGGATACCGAGTCCTATGGAACAGGTAAGTGAGCAGATCTGTGCAGAGAGAAGAAAGGTCTCGGACGAACGCTTTATGCGCGATAAGGAGCGCATAGAATACCTCGAGGTATTTGCGGAGCGTCTGACAAAGGTGTCTTTGCAGAACAGCGAGCTCATAAAGAATCAGGCGCAGCAGCTGAGCGCTCATGACAGCCGGATCAACAGGATAGAAAACAAGCCCGACAAGTATATCGACATGATAAAGACCGCCGTGGTCGCGGCGGTGATATCGGGCGCAGTCTCATACCTTATAAGCTTGATATAGGACCGCGTCAAACCGGACGCAGGTTCATAGGAACAATAGCCTTAAACCAAGGCAGAAACGCCCCACCACAGGCAGAAAGAGGAAGAAATGGAAGAGAACGTATTGAACGAGGCAGTAGTAACAGAGGACCCGGAAATCATATTCGACACCGAGGATATTGCACCGGGAGAGAGCCCGGACGCATCGGAGGAGACCATCCCCGGGGATGCAAGGGCGGAGGAGACTGAGGCGGCTCCGGAGGAATGGAGCCTTGACGTCAAGTACAACGGAGAGCAGCGAAAGCTGTCGAAGGAAGAGGCAGTCGAGCTTGCACAAAAGGGTCTCAACTATGACAAAATAGCGGAACGCTTAAAGACCGCGGAAGGCTCGGAGGAGCTGAAGCAGCTTAAAAAACTGGCTGCCGAAGCGGGCGTTGATCCTTCCGATTATCTTGCGGGAGTCACCGCAAGGCTCAGACAGGCGGATGAGGAAAAGCTGAAAAAGAGCTATTTGGAAAAGGGCGTCTCGGACAAGCTGGCCGACGAGCTCGTCCGAGAGGAAAGACAGCGCGCGGAGGACAGAGCGGCCATGAACGAGCTCAAAAGAGAGCTTGAGTTTTTCAAGGCGCGTGAACGCGCAAAGGAGACATGGACGGGCTTCCTAAAGGAGCACCCGGAAATAACGAGCTATGACGAGCTGCCGTCCGAGGTCAAGGAGGGCGTGCGTCAGGGAAAAGAGCTCGCAGACGCCTATAACGCGTATGAAATAGGCGTTCTGAAGCAGAAGTTGGCTCTTGAAGCGCAGGCAAAGAGCAATATGGAGAAGGCTCCGTCAAGCGTGACGGGTTCGGGAGCGGCCGAGGACAGAGACGACTTTTTGAAGGGCTTTTTCGGCAGCGTTTAAGTATGAAAGGAGAAAATAATTGGCAGTAAATCTTGCGACCAAGTATGAAAAACAGTTTGCGGCGGCGTTTAAACCTAATTCCTATTTTGAGGGGAAGACGAATACAAAGTTCAGCTTTGACGGCGCAAAGACCATAAAGATAATGAGCCCCGTAACGGTGGAGCTCGAGTCCTATTCGAGGACAGGAACGGCGAGATACGGAACTCCCACGGAGATGGACAACCTTGTGCAGGAGCTCTCGCTTTCGCAGGACAAGGGCTTTACCAAAACGCTCGACCGCGGAAACTACAGCGATCAAATGATGAGCGTGTCTGCGGGAGCATGGATGAACGAGCAGATAAAGAGCAAGGTCACTCCCACGACGGAGAAATATGCGCTCGCGCAGTGGATAGCGAATGCCGGAAAGATAGACACCATAAGCGCAAAGCCGGCGAAGTCCACGATAGTCGAGGGCCTTGCACAGGGCATACAGAGGCTCTCGGACGCCTTCGTGCCCGACGAAAACAGATATCTGTATATGACGGCGGAGATGTTTAACGTCCTCAAGACTTCCACAGAGTTCGTTTCTCTGGACAGCATCGCGGGCAAGGCTCTGACAAAGGGCATACTCGGGCAGTTCATGGGCGCGCGCGTCGTCGTGCTGCCGTCGAGCTACTTCCCGTCCAACAGCTATGCCTTCGCGGCGTATAAGGAAAGCGTGCTGCTTCCGAGAAAGATATCCTCCTTTAAGACGCACAACAACCCGCCGGGTATAGACGGATGGCTCATGGAGGGCAGGATATATTACGACGCATTTGTGCTCGGAGCGATGTCCGGCGGAACTTGGGCGCTCGTGCTCGCGGCAAATCAGCAGGCGGCGCCGACCGTGACGTATACCGGCGGGTCCACCGACACCATAGCGATAACGAGCTCGAACGCTACGACCATAAAGTATACGCTCGACGGATCGGATCCGAGATATTCTCCGACCGCCAAGACGTATTCGAGCGCGATAAGCACGTCAGACTGGACGGCGGGCACATATACCGTAAAGGCAGTGGCATATCGCACGGGCAACTACTTCACTTCAAACGTGACGACCACGGATTGCGCGGTATCCGCATCCTGATCGGATAAGGCTGTATCAGAGGGGCGGGCGGATCATCGCCCGCCCCGGATGCAGCCGAATTTATAAAAGGAGAAAATATGACGGCGGAGAATATCTTTGACCTTGTGCTCGCGCTCTGCTTTTGGGAAGAGAGTGACAAGACAGAGTATGAGGCTCAATTTTTGAGTATACTGCGGCTGAGACTCGCGGAGTGCTTCGACGCCAATAACGCCTTGCGCGCGAAAGCGGGAAAGCAGCCGCTTGATGAGCCGCCTGTGATAACGTCGCTTTCCGATACGGTGGGCTATGAGAGCTATCTGACAATGGTGGCGCTCCCGCTCGGGATAGCCGGGTTCATGTTCACCGAGGACGACGACAGCGGAGTGTCGAACGTATACAGGGCGGACTATTACGAGAAGCTCTCCGGCATAGGCACGGCGAGTTTCAGAGAAGCGGAGGAGGCTTGAGCATGGACATACTGACGGCGGTACTGACGGTCATATGCATCATAATAAGCGCTGCGCAGCTGACCCTGTTCATGCTATGGCGCTTCGGACACAGACACGATGAAGAAATCGCGCACGACATCGGGGCCGGCATGACGGAGGCGGATAGAAAGCAGCTCGAGAATCTTATGAGCTATTCCGGAGGAAACGACGATGATACGATATGACAAAGACAGACGGGAGTATTCCGAATCTGATCCGGACGTCATATACAAGCAGTATATGCGCGGCGTCAGCTATAACGACAGCCTGGATCTCTACAGGAGCATAAAGCGCTCCGAGAACTTCTTTTTAGGCAAGCAGTGGGAGGGCGTGAACGCGCCCGACATGGACAAACCCGTTTTTAACATACTTAAGCGCGTAATAAATTACTTTATTGCCATGCTCGTAAGCGATAATGTCGCGGTCTCCCTTTCTCTTTTTAATAAGAAGCCGGACAGCGTCGCAAGGATATCGCTTCAGATATTTGAGGATGAGCTCGAAAGGATAATGGAGTACAACAAATTCGGCAGGCTGATGAGGTATATACTCCGCGATGCGGCGGTGGACGGCGACGGCTGCCTGCATATCTATTTCGATAACGACGTTTCCTCCGGGCAGAACGGTGAAAAGGGCATTATACGCGCAGAATGCGTGGACAACACCGCGGTGTTCTTCGGCGATACAGGAACGAACGAAACGGAAAGGCAGCCTTATATAATAATAGAACAGAGAAGGCTGCTGCGGGATGTAAAGGAAAGGCTCATAAATGACGGACGAAAAGCCGACGCAGAGTCTCTGACGCCGGATATGCCGCAGTTTGAGGAGGACGACGCCGGAGACGGGTGCGCGCGAGTCACGCTTCTTACTAAATACTGGAAGCATAACGGGCATGTCATGTACGCACAGAGCACCAAGGATATGCTTATTAAAGACGCGGTGGACACCGGACTTAGGATGTATCCTGTGTGCTTTATGAACTGGGAGCGCGTAAAGGGCAGCTATCACGGCGCGTCCGTGACAGAGGGGCTGATACCCAATCAGATAGCGATAAATAAAATGGCGGCGCTTGCGCAGCAGTTCATAAAACAGCAGGCTTTTCCGAGAATATTCTATAACGAGAACAAGCTTAAAAGCTGGGTCGGCGGCGTAAAGCCAGTTGCCGTACAGGGCGATCCCTCCGACATAATATACACCGATAAGCACAACACGAGCATGAGCGCACAGGTCAACCAGTATTTCGAGGAGTTTATCGGCTATACAAAGGACCTCATGGGAGCATCGGACGCCGCACTCGGCAGCGTCAACCCGAACAACACCTCGGCGATAATCGCCGTACAGCAGGCGACAGCCGTGCCGCTCGAGCTCGTGAAGCAGGAGTATTATCAGTTCGTCGAGGATTTTGTTAGGATCGCGCTCGACAATATGCGCGCGTTCTACGGGCAGAGGACTGTGCTCGTAAAGGACGATGCGGACGAGTGGCAGGAGGTGCCGTTCGATTTCTCGATACTCAACGATTACGTGCTGAGGCTTAAGGCGGACGTCGGCGCGTCGGCATACTGGAGCGAGCTCACGAACACTACGACGCTTTCAAATCTCTTTGAGTCGGGACTTATCGAACCTGTCACATATCTTGAAAGCATACCCGAGGGGCAGCTTCCTCAGAAAAACAGAATAGTGAGCGAGGCGAAGGTCAGACTGGAAAAGCAGGAGGCGGAAAACGCCGGAGCGGCAAGCGGGGAGACATTATGAGCAGCTTACAGGAGCTTATAGCGCAGTATGAGGGCAAGGTAAAGAACGCCGGAACGGCGAGAGACTATTCCGAAAATTATGAGGAAATAATGAAAAGCATTGCTGGAGCGTACGACTCGAATTATCGGGGACAGAAGGCCATGCTTGAAAGCGAGGCGGAGGAGATAGGCGGACGCTACAGAGCGGAGCGGGGGAGCGCGTATGTAAACGCGCGCAAAAACGCTGCCGTTTCAAACGAGCAGCTCGCATCGGCCGGGCTTGCGCGCGCGCTCAAGGACGAGGCGTCCTCGGGAGTTTCGGAAAAGTCGAGGGCGGAGAGCGCCGCAGCTATGACGAGCGCTATAAGCGGTCTCAATACGCTCGAGGCGAGCGAGAAAAAGGATATAGACGATAAGATATTGTCGTCTAAATACGACAGCGAGCTCAAGACCGCGGATGCGCTGTCGTCGCTGGAGCTACAAAAGCTTTCCGCAGAGCAGAGCTCGGAGCAGTTCGCACGGCAGTATGATCTCGACATGTACAACTCGCTTTTAGAGGCATATTCTCAGCAGCTGGCGCAGGAGCAGGCTGCGCGTCAGCTCGCGCACGATAGACAGCAGGCGGCGCTCTCACAGGCATACACCGAGATTGGGACCTTCGGGAAGATCGTCTCCGCATCGGCTGCAAACGCCATGGGAGTGGCTGTGGGTACCACGAAGAAGCAGCTTAAGAATAAGAAGTAAAGGAGAAGGCTTATGGCGGAACTGTCACCTGAAGAGATGGGCAAGCTGGCTGCCGATTATTATGCAGGCCTTAATACCGACACAAGGGAGCTGGCGAAGGGCTATGCCGATGCAAAGACGAAGAATAAAGCAGCAGCGGAAAAGGCGTATGAGAAATACATAACGGCGCTCGGGGTGCTTAAAAACGGCAGTTATGAGAGCTTTGAGGAGGTCAAGCGCGCCGCGCTCGCTCTTTCGAGGCGCAGCGACAGCGGAAACGCGGACGAGCTGAACATGGACGGCGGTATATACGGTACTGCGGGAAGCGACGCCTCGACAGCCCAGATAATACATGATGCCGCGCTCGGCAACAGCCTCAACCTTGTGTCGGCGGCGCAATCGAACGCGGCGGCGGAGTCCGAGCTTAACGCACGGCTTGCGGAATATGAGGCGCAGACGCATATACTGAACAACGCATCGGAGATAGAGAAGAGCTATATAGAAAATCAGACGAGAGAGGACAGCTCCTCAGCCGGGGCGGGACTCAAAAAGTATAGGGCTATGCAGGATGCACTGGGAGACTATTACGATTCAGTAGGAGCAGCGGAGAGCTTTGAGTATCAAAAACAGTCGGACGCCTTTGCAAACGCGATCAAGGAGGTCAAGACCTTCGGCAGAGTCATATCAAAGGCTTCGTCAGATGCACTCGGGGTGCCGATAGGCACACGAAAATACAAGAGCGGCTCGTCGGGCTCGGGAAAGCAGTCGGAGGCATATAAGAGCGCGCTCAAGGATGCAAAGAGCATGATGGCTATGGATGTTCACTCCGAATCGGCTGAGTTTTATGCGGATCAGCTCGGAGTTTCTCCTCAGGAGGTACCCGCCCGGAAAACAAGGGCGTTCATCGACGGACTTAAGAAGGACAAGACCATTACGGCGGCCGAGTATAAAAAACTATATGATGTACTCGGACTTAATTAATGAATATGAATCGATGTACAATGAAAAAATTCAAATAACATGAATTGACAAACGCAAACCGTTAAATTCATATAAAAAGTGAAATTTGCAAAAAAAATAGTTGCATTATGAGAACGCGATGCTATAATAAAAAACATAAAATAATGCTTGCTTTTTTTGGAGGTTTGCGTAGTCATGTCATATGTGCAAAAAGTATATGAAACAGTAGTATCGAGAAACCCGGGAGAGAAAGAATTTCATCAGGCAGTCTATGAGGTCCTGACCTCGCTTGAGCCGGTGTTTGAAAAGCACCCCGAGTACGAAAAGGCAGCTCTTTTAGAGCGGCTTGTAGAGCCGGACAGACAGGTTATCTTCCGCGTTCCGTGGGAGGACGACAAGGGCGTCATACACGTGAACAGAGGCTACAGAATACAGTTCAACAACGCCATCGGACCGTATAAGGGCGGCACGAGACTGCATCCCTCGGTCAATCTTTCAATACTGCATTTTCTCGGTTTTGAACAGATATTCAAGAACTCTCTGACGACTCTGCCGATCGGCGGAGCAAAGGGCGGCAGCGATTTTGACCCCAAGGGCAAATCGGATTCAGAGGTAATGCGTTTCTGCCAGAGCTATATGTCCGAGCTTTTCCGCCATATAGGTATGGACACTGACGTACCCGCAGGCGATATAGGCGTGGGCGCGCGTGAGATAGGATACCTTTACGGTCAGTATAAGCGCATCGCCAACACAAACGGCGGCATACTCACCGGCAAGGGCCTGACCTACGGCGGCTCGCTCGCCAGAACAGAAGCCACGGGCTACGGTCTTGTGTACTTCGCGAACGAAATGATAACCGACAAGGGCAAGAGCTTTGACGGCGCTAAAGTGCTCGTATCCGGCTCCGGAAACGTGGCTATATACGCATGTGAAAAGGCCCAGAGCTACGGCGCGAAGGTGCTCGCAATGTCCGACTCAAACGGATATGTATACGATCCCGACGGTATCGACCTTAAAGCAGTCAAGCTCATAAAAGAAGGCCGTCGCGGCAGGATAAAGGAGTACGTCGCAGACCATCCGAAGGCAAAGTACACCGAGGGCTGCGCCGGGATATGGACGATACCCTGCGATATAGCGCTGCCCTGCGCGACGCAGAACGAGCTCGACGAGAACTCCGCAAAGACGCTCATAGCCAACGGCTGCTATGCAGTGGCAGAGGGTGCAAATATGCCCACGACGCTCGAGGCGACCAAGCTTTTGCAGAAGAGCGGAGTGCTCTTTGCTCCCGGCAAGGCTGCGAACGCGGGCGGAGTTGCGACGAGCGCTCTCGAAATGTGCCAGAACTCCATGAGACTGTCCTGGAGCTTTGAAGAGGTCGACGCCAAGCTGAACGGCATAATGAAGTCCATATACAAGCAGTGCAAGAATGCATGCGACGAGTATAACAAGCCGGACGACCTGGTATCCGGCGCGAACATAGCGGGCTTTGAAAAGGTGGCAAAATCCATGCTGGCATTCGGGCTTTGCTAAAGCAAAAACTGTAAAAAACGGGAGCGCGTTTTCGCGCTCCTTTTACGTTTTAAAACATACTTTGCGGTTTTACTCGAACAGCCCCTTCCCGAGCCGGGAGAGCTTTTTTCTTCTCGCGTCGCTCTCCGCTCTGCAATAACGCAGTACGTATACGTCGCCCTCGCGCGCGTCGGCAAGGAGAGAACGCGGTATGTTTACGGGAGTGCCGCTCTCCGGGAGCAGTACGGCGTATTCGCTCTCGAATCTGTCCACAATAAGCTTCATAAAGTCACCTCCGGATGTTCGGCGTTTCGATGCCGAGCGTATTTCAGTTTGTGATGCATTTTATACTCTCTCCGTCTGACAGAAAGAAAACGCTTCCGTCCGTATCCGTGCGCAGCACCTCCGCGCCGGCCCTGCCGAGACGGTCGAGAGCAGAGGCGTGAGGATGGCCGTAATCGTTATCCGTGCCGCAGCTTATCGCTGCGTATACCGGAGAAACGGCGCGTAAGAAGTCCTTTGACGAGGAATCAGACGAGCCGTGATGGCCGACCTTAAGGACGTCGGAATCAAGGCTGTCCTTATGCAGCGCAAGGGCGTCCGACTCCGCCTCCTCCTGAGCGTCGCCGGTCAGCAGAAACGACGTGTTTTTATAGGTGAGCTTCATAATGGGCGAGTAGTCGTTGACCTCGTCATATTCCTTGCCCGCGACAGGCGTGAAGAGCTCGCACGAGACCTCGCCGTCGAGAGGTATTATGACGCCCTCGCGCGCTTCGCATATCGTTATCTTTTTGCGGTTGACTGTATCTATGAGCTTTTCAAACGCATAGGACGGGCTCGTAACGTCGGGCATATAAAGCGCGCCTATATCATAATTTCTGCATACACGGGACATTGCGCCTATATGGTCGGAATGAGGATGGGTCGCCATGAGTATGTCGATGCGCCTTATGCCGTGAAGGTCGAGCGCGCCGCTGACTGCGGAATACGCTTCCGCCTCGCCGCAGTCTATGAGCATGACCTTGCCGGAGGGCGTCTTTATGAGTATGCTGTCGCCCTGATCGACGTCTATGACCTGCACGAGCAGCTTTCCGACGGCGTCGGAATATATCTGCGGCGGGGAGGAGGGCTTGACAGTGAGCTCCTGCGTCTCGGCATGGTAATACTCTGCCACGCGGCAGCCGCATGCGCAGCAGAAGAGCGCAAAGCATATGAAAAGTAATGCGATAAAACTGATAGTCTTTCTCATACCGTTATTCTATACCAATATAAAAAGTAAAGAAACATAAATCTTGATACCATGTACAGACAAAAGATATATAATAGTCTTATGAAAAGATATATAGCGCTTGCGCTTTTGCTCTTGATGCTGATAATGTGCATATCCTGCTCGGCAGAGCGGACGGACAGACTGACCGTGGGTTATATCGGCGGCGCGCCGGATTTCTATGCGTGCGTGCTTCTGGAGTTCAAGAGCCGGTATTACAGCCTTGTGCAGTATAATGACAGAGAGATGCTCGTAAGTGCTGTGACGTCCGGCGAATGCGACGCGGCGATGCTGCCGTATACGGATTATGCCGGGAATGCCGACTCTCTTGAGCTGTTAGCGGTGACGTGTCCTATAGAGCCGGTTTTTATTACGCTCGCAAATGCTCAACTGAGCTCGTTCGACGAGCTTGACGAAAGGACAGTGACTGTGCCGGAGAGCATAAGGGGCTCGTATTATGAAAAGGCGGCAAAGCAGCTCGCTGAGCTGCGCGGGATAGACTTTGATATTGAATATTGCACGGACGATGCGATAATTGACGTTTTTGACGACCCGTCCGCGATAGTGATGACTGACCCGGATGCTGCGGCACGGCTGCTCGCGGAATATAAGGAGCTCGCTCACTGCCTCGGCTTTGCTCACCAGTGGAAGACGCTCACGGGCTCGAAGGCTCCGGCGGGGTATGTCCTGGCAATTAACACCGATGCGCAGGTCGACGGGGAAAACATAGATAAGTTTATGTTCGAGTGCGAGGACTCTTTGACGTTCACATCGACGCACCATTCAAAGGCGTCGCTTTTCATATACGACAGAGGAATGTCAAAGGACACGACTTTCATAAAGAAAGCTCTTTCGCTGTATAAATACGAATTTTTGCGCGGAGAGGACATGACGCAGGCGACAGAGGCGGCAAACGCCGTTTTGAGCAGAGCTGACTGACCTATCGGCCGCGCCTTTCAGCTTTTGTTTTTTATACATTCGGCAGATATCGGTATTGACGGATGCTGTGTTTGCATATATAATAAACGAATAAACCAACGGATAATTAGATTATGAAAAAACGAATAGATAACGA
>CAYVOZ010000090.1:0-10394 GCA_964453325.1 uncultured Christensenellaceae bacterium
ATATCCCCGTTAAGGCTCCAGTCGTCATAGTCGGGCGCTCTGCCGTCATGCGGCTTTCCCGAGCGCAGCGCTCCGCCGATGCCCATTATGAATACGGTCCTGTGTTCCTTTGTAAAGACGTCCTCTCTCTCTCTCGGCGACAGCTCCGGATACATATCCTCGAGCTCCTGTGCGGTCACGAACGTGACCTTGCGCTCTAACTTCACGTTTAGAGCGGGGAACTCGGCCTTTAAAAGCTCGTTCGTCGTGCATACCGCGCCGACTATGAGCCGCACAGTGTCCTTTAAATACTCGGTGCTGCGCTGCTCGCGCGTGATTATCTTCTCCCAGTCCCATTGATCGACGTAGATGGAGTGTATGTTGTCCAGCTCCTCGTCCCGCCGTATGGCGTTCATATCGGTATACAGGCCGTTGCCTACATAAAAGTCGTATCTCTTGAGCGCGAGCCGCTTCCATTTTGCGAGCGACTGCACGACCTGACCGTTCGCGCCGACCGCGGGGATATCAAAGCCCACCGGGCGCTCCACGCCGTTAAGGTTGTCGTTGAGGCCCGAGTCCTCCTCCACAAACAGAGGCGCGGATACTCTCTTGAGGTCGAGCGCACCGCCGAGCTTCTTTTGAAATGTGTGCTTAATAAATTCTATCGCGCGCTGAGTCTCGTATATAGACAGCGGCGAGGAGTAGCCCTCCGGTATATAAATATCGTTCATGTTTTTCCCTTTTCTGTATTATTTGTGGTACAGACCCTGCGTTTCATAGTACGGCTCGCAGCTCACGTTTATGCCGAGACTTCTTAAAAGCTGCTCGTCCTTTTCGGAGAGTATGACCGTAAAGTGCGCCTCGCTCCCCTTGAGCCGCGGGATATGCTTTCTCGCGAGCTCCGCCAGCGGGTTGGTCACCGCGCTTATGCAAAGGCCTATCAGCACCTCGTCCGCATGCAGCCTCGGGTTCTTGTGACCGAGATTGTCAGTCTTGAGACGGCAGACGGGCTCCACGACCTGAGGACTGATTATGTCAAACTCGTCGTCGATGCCCGCTAGCACCTTCAGAGAATTCAGTATCAGGGACGCGGTCGCGCCCATCATGGGAGAGGTCTTGCCCGTGACCAGTCTTCCGTCGGGCAGCATGAGCGCGCCTGCGGGAGTGCCTGTCGTGCTTGCTTTTTCGAGGGATGCCGCAACGGCGGGGCAGATATCCGGCGTCACGTTTGCCTGCTTCATTAAAAGCTCTATCTTCATGACCGCCTCGTCCACGGGCTTGCCCTTGGCTCTTTCCACCATGGTCGAATAGTATCTGCGCAATATCTCCATTTTGGACGCCTCGCATACGGCGTCGTCGTCGGTTATGCAGAAGCCCGCCATGTTCACGCCCATGTCCGTGGGCGATTTATATGGGCTGTAGCCCTGTATGCGCTCGAAAATAGCCGAAAGCACCGGGAATATCTCGACGTCGCGGTTATAGTTCACCGTGGTCTTTCCGTATGCCTCTAAATGGAACGGGTCTATCATGTTCACATCGCTGAGGTCGGCGGTGGCCGCCTCATACGCAAGATTTACCGGATGCTTGAGGGGCAGGTTCCATATCGGGAAGGTCTCGAATTTTGCATAGCCCGCCTTGACGCCGCGGATATGCTCGTGATACAGCTGTGAGAGGCAGGTCGCCATCTTTCCGCTGCCCGGACCGGGCGCGGTTATGACGACGAGCGAGCGCGTCGTCTCTATATAGTCGTTCAGGCCGCAGCCCTCGCCGCTGACTATTTTGGATATATCATAGGGATATCCCGGTATGGGATAATGGCGATAGCAGTTCACGCCCAGCTTTTGCAGCTTCTGTATGAACTGCTTTGCCGCGGGCTGACCCGCGCAGCGCGTTATTACGACGCTGCCGACATACAGGTCCATATCCCGGAAAATGTCTATGAGGCGAAGCAGATCCTCGTCATAGGATATGCCCAGATCCCCGCGCACCTTGTTCTTCTCGATATCGTTGGCGTTTATCGCTAGCACTATCTCGACGTCGTTTTTAAGCTGCTGCAGCATGCGTATCTTGCTGTCCGGTGCAAAGCCCGGCAGCACGCGCGAGGCGTGCATGTCGTCAAAAAGCTTGCCTCCGAACTCAAGATACAGCTTGCCTCCGAACTCGTCGATTCGCTTTTTGATCTGCCTTGACTGCATTAAAAGATACTTTTCGTTGTCAAATCCGACCCGTTGCATTGTGTACTCCTAAGTATGCTCTTTTGAAATATGATACACCATATGTTGTCTTGCGGCAATATAAGATATACTATATAAATCTGCGGTTCTTGACAAACCTACCTAAATATAATATATTCCGGGTGTACAATGCAAGAGTTTGAGGGAATTTTACATATCGTTTTTTTACAGGGAGGGCATATTATGACGGCAAAGGGCATTCTCACAAAAAAAAGAATAACGGACGCTGCAAGGCTGCTGTTCTCGGAGAAGGGCTATATCGCCGTCACGATGAAGGACGTCTGCGACGCCGCAAGCATCAGCAGAGGCGGACTATACTCATACTTTCCCTCCACCGGAGAGATACTTGCATGCATAATAGAGGACGAGCAGGCTCGCGCTCACGCTGCGCTCGACGCCGCGCTCGAGGCCGGGCGCTCCGCCGACGAGATAGTCATAGGCTTTGTGAGCTCGCGTCTTCACGAGATCACCTCCGCCTCCGGCTCCATATCCGCCGCCGTGACGGAGTTTGCCAAGAGCAGCGAGTACGGACGCAAGCTCGCGCAGAGCCGCGCAGACTCCTCGGTGCACATACTTTCAGAGACGCTGCTGCTCGGCCAGCGCACAGGCGCGTACCGCGAATTTGACGTGCGCTCAGCGTCATACGGGCTTTTATGGCTGATAGAGGGCATGAGCGCGCATCACACGCTTTTCGGACTTACATATGAAGAAGCTATGGCCCAGGTGCACAGCTTTATGGGCATGATGCGGGTATAGCGCCATGAAGCGTTTTATACTCACGGTCGTTGCCCTTATACTGCTTATAGCATGCGTTTCCTGTCAGACGGAGGAGTTTGTACCCATCGTACTGCCTACTCCAACGCCCACCACGGAGCCGACGCCCGCACCGACTCCCGAGCCGACCCCGGCACCGACGCCCACACCCGTCCCCGATGCGCTCACCGTATCGGACAGCGAATATACCATAGCATGGATATCCGATACTCAGTATTACAGCCGAAGCTTTCCCGAGACGTATTACCGCATGACGGATTTTCTTTCGGGAGAGCGTGACAGGCTCGGGCTCGAGTATATAGTCCATACCGGCGATCTCGTCAACAATCTCGACGACGAGGCGCAGTGGGACGTCGCGGTGGGGGCGCAGTCCGCCATAGACGATATCCCCGGTGGCGTGCTCGCGGGCAACCACGACGTCGGGCATGAGGACGACGATTATTCCTATTACCGCAAATACTTCGGAGAGCAGAAATACGCCTCAAAGCCGTGGTACGGGGGCTCGTATAAGGACAACCGCGGACATTTCGACCTTATGGACATAGGCAGCACGAAATACATATTCGTCTATATGGGATATATACAGAGCAGCGATTCTTTAAAGTGGCTGAAAGAGACCTTCCTTGCATACCCCGACCGCGTCGGCGTGCTTTGCGTGCACGACTATCTTGACACGGACTCCACGCTCACGGGCGACGGCGAGCTTTTGTATAAAAAGGTCGTATCGGCCTGCCCGAATATCTACCTTGTGCTGTGCGGACACAGATACAACATCGACTGCCTGACCGCCGAATTCGACGACAGCGGCGACGGCACACCGGACCGCACGGTATATCAGATGATAGGCAATTATCAGGCCGCGGGAGCCGAGGGCGGCAGCGGCTATATGAAATTCTTGCAGATAAACGAGTCGGCGGACACCATAGAGCTATATTCCTATTCTCCCCTGCTCGACGATTATGTGTATTTTGACGAGCCCGAGCGTCAGGAGGAAAAATACGCGACGCCTCCCGAGCGCGAAACGCTTGTGCTCGATATACCCTGGATAAGCTGAAAACGAGGACGTTATGCGAATACTGATAGCCGAGGATGAACACGAGATCGCAAAAGCGCTCAAGGTCATATTGGAGAAAAACCGCTATTCCGTCGATACCGTCGACAACGGCCTCGCCGCGCTCGAATACATAGGGACCGGGAATTACGATATAGCGGTGCTCGATATAATGATGCCGAAGATGGACGGCATAAGCGTTTTAAAGGAGATAAGAGCGCAGAAATGCGCTATACCCGTGCTGCTCCTGACGGCAAAGAGCGAGATAGAGGACCGCGTCAACGGGCTCAACGCCGGCGCTGACGATTATCTGTATAAGCCGTTTGCCTCGAGTGAATTCGTCGCCCGAATAAACGCGCTTTCGCGCAGAGCGTCGTCTTATCAGCCGGATATCGTCACGTTCGGCAGCGTCCGTCTCGACTGCTCGTCGTATATGCTCTCTGCGCAAAAGGACGGCGTAAGGCTCAACAACAAGGAATATCAGCTTATGGAGATATTCATGAGAAGCCCTCATACGGTGTTCTCCACGGACAGGCTGATGGAGCGCGTATGGGGCTTTGATTCGGAGTCGAACATAGACGTGGTCTGGACCTATATAGCCTTTTTGCGCAAAAAGCTCAAGGCGCTCGGAGCCGATATCGAGATAAAAACCGTGCGCGGGGCCGGGTATTCCTTAGAGGAGCTGTAAATGGAAAAGAAGCTCAGACGCAAATTCATACTTATGTCCATGGCTGCGCTGCTCGTCGTATTGGCGCTGCTTTTTTTCAGCATCAATATAGTCAGCTGCATACTCAATACGAATATGCAGGACAGGACTCTGCACATGATCGCGGACGGAGGCTTTACCCGTCCGCCGGACGCTCCGCGCGATACGCCCTTCGGCGGGCCGTCCTCACCCGAGAGCCCGTCAATGACCAGATTCTTCTCTGTAACAAAGGACAGCAGCGGCAGCGTGACCTCTGTGGGACTCGACAACATAACCTCCATAAGCGAGGAGGATGCTGTGGCATACGCGGACGCCGTCGGCAGCAGGGCAAACAGCACGGGCTATTATAAGGAATACAGATATTATGTCTATGAGGAGGACGGCGGCACTGTCATGCTTTTTCTGAACAGCGCAAACGCGCTCGCGCAGATGCGGACGCTGCTGCTGCTCTCGCTGCTCATGAGCGCGATATGCTTTATTATAATGCTGGTGCTCGTAACGCTGTTCTCAAAGCGCGCGGTCGCTCCCTATGTCCGCAACATGGAAACACAGAAGCGCTTCATAACTGACGCGAGCCACGAGCTCAAGACTCCGCTCACCTCCATTGCGACGAGCGCGGACGTGCTCGCTCTCGACGGCGGAGAAAACGAATGGGTAACGAATATAAAGAATCAGACGCAGCGGCTTTCAAGGCTGGTGAACAATCTCGTCATGATGTCGCGTCTCGACGAGGAATCGCCCATTCCCGATAAGGCCGAATTTGCACTGAGCGAGGCGGTATGGGAAAGCGCCGAGCCCTTCATAGCCGCGGCAAAGGCGGCGAAAAAGCAGTTTGATATCAACATCGGGGAGCATATGACGCTGTACGGCGACGCGGTGGCTTTTCAGCAGATGCTGTCAATTCTCCTCGACAACGCCGTAAAATACTCGGACGCCGGCGGCAGCATCCGCCTCGACGCATACCGAAAAAAGCAAAAAACCGTTATCGAGGTCTATAACACCTGCGGGCAGCTCGATAAAAACGACCTCGCCCGCCTGTTTGAGCGTTTTTACCGCGGCGACCCGTCCCGCTCCGCGAGCATCCCCGGCACCGGCGTCGGCCTCTCCATAGCAAAGGCGATAGCCGCCGCCCACGGCGGAGACATAAGCGCAAAGAGCGCGGACGGAAAGTCGATAGTTTTTACGGTGGCGTTATAGATCATGAAAACAGGCAGTATCTGCAAAGTGATGTGTTTGAGTACCCAAAGCAAAAAATTTGAAATAAAATGGTTGACTAAGTAAACGATAGTGCCTATAATAATCAAGTAGCAAATCGAGCTTCTTGTTCGATAGCGATACGACTTTGAACCTTGAAATGCCTTTGTTAAGGCAAAAAACGCCAACGTGGCTCAGCTGGCAGAGCAGTTGATTCGTAATTAACAGGTCACCGGTTCGAATCCGGTCGTTGGCTCCATCAGCGGCTTATCACGAGCCGCTTTTATCGGGGTGTAGCGCAGTTTGGTAGCGCGCTTCGTTCGGGACGAAGAGGCCGCTGGTTCAAATCCAGTCACCCCGACCACGCCGCATTAAGCGACACTGAAATGCCCTCATCGCATTCGCGATGAGGGCATTGTCATGCGACGCTGACCGCGCTATTTCTTTTCCTCTGATCTTTTGTTTATATGGCGGTAAACGAGTATACCGGCGATGCTCAAAACCGCGGTGGCGGAAAAAACGATTATCGCAAAAACATAGTTTTTGACGCCCAGTGCGTCGCCGCCTATAGTCGAGGTTATTATCGACGGTATGCGCGCTATCGAGGTTATGAGCAGCCACGGCCCCATCCGGAGCTTTGTGAGCCCGGCGCAATAGGTCAGAATATCCTTGGGCGTGCCGGGTATAAAGAAAACTATAAAGAGCAGCAGATTTAACCGCTTTTCATCGTTCAACAGCTTTATCGAGTTTATCTTTTCGAGCGGAAAGAATACCTCCACAGCCTTTATGCCGAGCTTTCTTACAAAAAGGAATACGAGAATGCCGCCAATGAGGCATCCGAGCACGCAGAGGCCCGTCCCCTCCCATATCCCGAACACATAGCCCGCAGCTATCTCCACAGGCTCGCCGGGTATGACCGCTATTATTATCTGTATCACGACTATGCCTAAAAACGCAAGCCGTCCGACTATGCCCCTCGCGTCCACCCATTCCCGCAGCGTCTCGGGCCGGGATACGAATTTCAGTATCGGCTCGTCAAACAGTATATAAAGCACGACCATAGCCGCTATAAAGGCGGCTATGGCTGCTGCGGATAATATCCTCCGGCGCTTTTCGCGCGGCGGCATATCCTTGAACCGCACCCTCGGCGGCTTTTCCTTTTTTACTCTATCCCGCTTATCGCCTTTACTGAACATCAGCCGGCTTTCTCCACCGCGTTATCGGCTATGAACTGCATCACCTTATCGGACAGGAAGTAGTTATCGAGCTCCTCCTTGCCGTAATACTCCTCAAAGCTCATTCCGTAGTCTGCTTTAAACGCCTCGTCGGACTCATAGCCGTATTCGTTGATATAGGCCGTGAGATACTCGCTGTACTCCGACGCGGAGACGGTTATATTCTCTTTTTTCGCTATTTCGCCCGTTACCATGAGCATGCCGACCTCGTCCTTTGCATAAGATTCGGCGCTTTTTGTGAATTCCTCCGCGGAAAGGCCGTAATATTCCTTAATATACTCATCGAGCGTGACCTCCGCCTCCTTGGCGAGGTTTTCATAAACGCTCATCATTCTTTCCGTGACCTTTTTCACTTCCTGCTCGGGATATCTGTCTATCGTAGCGTTTTCCATCACGATGTCCCAGCACAGCGACTGCTTGGCATACTGCGCGTTCTGTGCGTTGTATTCCTCAAGGTATTTTCGCGCCATCGCGCGAAATTCCTCGACAGACCCCATATTAAGGTAGGTCTTCACAAACTCGTCGTTGAGCTCCGGCACAGTTTCCACGGATATCTTGTTGACCGTCACCTCAAACACGACCGCCTTTCCGGCAAAGTCGGGGTTTTTCGGATACGGCGTCGGGAACGCGAGCGACAGCGTGCGCTTTTCGCCCTTTACCGCGCCTATAAGGCCTTCCTCAAATCCGTCTATGAACTCTCCGCTGCCTATAACGAGATCCCATCCCTCGTACGAGCCGCCCTCAAAGTTCACACCGTTCATGCTGCCTACATAGTCGATGTTGACGGTGTCTCCCTCCTGTATTGGCCTGTCCGCCTCGGCTGTCGACCCGAAGTTCGTCGACATGAACTGTGCGGCATAGCTGTCTATGTCCTGCTCCGTGATCTCGGAGATATACTCCGCGGGATCGACCTCTATACCCTTATATTCTCCGAGCGTGACCTTTCCCTTGTCCTGAAATATACCGCCTATGGCGTCCCCGACAGAGCTGCACGCGCAAAGAGCGAATATCATGACTATGAGCAGCGATACCAATACAGCTTTCTTATTCATTATTCTCTCCTGTTTCCGGTACAAATACCGCGAGCGCCTTCTCCAGTACCTTAAAGGTCATGGGCGTCTGACCTATGAGCTCTCCGTCCATGTTGATAGGCATGACGTTATCCAAAAGCTCAAGCCTTATCTCACTGCAGCGATAGCTCTTTATGTCCTTCAGCCCCTCATGCTTTCCGCTCATAAATCTACCGATGATTACAGGCACCTTTAATTTCGGCAGATGATAGATCACGGTGACGTCGAACATACCGTCGAAAAGCGACGCCTTCGGAGCGACCATCATTCCTCCGCCGTATGCCTTTCCGTTTGCGATGGCGACGAGAAAGATGCTGTCCTCTATCACATTTCCGTCCATCGTCAGTCTCATGCGCTGGCATTTATAGTTGAAAAGAGCGCACAGCACGCCCATAAGATACGCCGCAACGCCCTGAAGCGTGGCCTTGAATCTTTCGGTATACCGCACGACCTCGGTATCAAAGCCCGTACCCGCCACGTTCATAAAGCAGTTGCCCTCTTCCGTCGAGCCTATATCCACTTTTCTCGTATGTCCGTCCAGTATGGCGTTTGCCGCCGCTATATGATCGTTGTCCATGCCGAGCGACTTTATAAAATCGTTGCCCGTACCCGCCGGTATAACGCCCATTTTGCAGCCCGTACCCAAAAGTCCGGAGGCCACCTCCAAAACGGTACCGTCTCCGCCAACGGATATTATACTTTCGTATCCCTGCTCCGCGGCCCTTCTTGCCAAATCAGGCGCGGTATTTGGGCCGGTCGTCTCCCATACCTCATAGCTCGCACCGCGTTCGCCGAATACCTGCTTTACTTCCTCAAGGATCTTTTTAGAACGTCCTCTGCCCGCAACGGGATTAAATACAAAAAGATACATCCAACAGCTCCCATTTCATATTCACACCCGACTATTTTACTCCCGAAACGGCCTTTTGTATAGCAAAAATCTTGCGATGGGCAATAAATGAACTGTTTTTGCCTTATACTTACGAAAATCTTTTGCATTTGCGGATTATTATACTATAATAAAAAAGTAAAAAATTCGGGTGCGCTTTTTCATGCGCACGAAAGGGAGAATAAAAGATTTTGGATTGTGAACATCTGAGAAATATCGCCATAATAGCTCACGTCGACCACGGCAAGACCACGCTCGTAGACGAGATGCTCAAGCAGAGCGGTATATATCACGAGAATCAGAACGTCGTCGAGCGCGTCATGGACTCCAACGACCTTGAGCGTGAGCGAGGCATCACGATACTCGCAAAGAACACCGCCATAATGTACAAGGGCTATAAGATAAACATCGTGGACACCCCCGGACACGCGGACTTCGGAGGAGAGGTAGAGCGCATACTAAAGATGGTGAACGGCGTTATACTTTTGGTGGACGCCGCAGAGGGGCCTATGCCGCAGACGCGCTTTGTGCTGACGCGCGCGCTCGAGCTCGGACACCGCGTCATAGTCGTCATCAATAAGATCGACCGTCCCGACCAGCGCGTATACGAGGTCATAGACGAGGTCCTGGAGCTGCTGCTCGACCTTGACGCAACGACAGAGCAGTTCGACTCGCCCACCCTTTTCTGCTCCGGCAAAAAAGGCACCTGCAGCATATCGCCCGAGCAGGAGGGCACGGACTTAATGCCGCTGTTCGACACCATAGTCAACTATATACCCGCGCCGGAGGGCGATAAGACCGCTCCGTTCCAGATGCTCGTTTCCTCTATAGACTATAACGAGTATGTCGGCAGGATAGCCATAGGCCGCATAGAGCGCGGTGCCATAAAGCAGAACGAGGAGATATGCGTCGTCAACTATCACGACCCGGACATGATACACAAGTCCAAGGCCGTGACGCTCTATCAGTTCAACGGACTTGAGCGCGACCCCGTCACAGAGGCCGACGCCGGCAATATAATAGCCATGTCCGGCATAGGCGATATCACGATAGGCGACACCATATGCTCGCCCGCAGACCCCACGCCACTGCCCTTTGTAAAGATATCCGCCCCGACGATAGAGATGACCTTCTCGGTCAACGACTCGCCGTTTGCGGGCAAGGAGGGCAAGTACGTCACATCGCGCAATCTGCGCGACCGCCTCTTCCGCGAGACGCTAAAGGACGTTTCCCTGCGCATAACCGAGACGGAATCCACAGAG
>CAYVOZ010000090.1:10452-10722 GCA_964453325.1 uncultured Christensenellaceae bacterium
CCATGCGCCGCGAGGGCTATGAGTTCGCGGTATCGCCGCCGAGAGTGCTGACAAAGACCATAGACGGCAAGCTTTGCGAGCCTTATGAGCGCGTCGTGCTCGACGTACCCGAGGGCGCCGTAGGCGCGGTCATAGAAAAGTTAGGCACGCGCAAGGGCGAGCTCAAGCAGATGACCCCCGTGGGCTCTCGCATGAAATTAGAGTTTCTGATCCCCTCTCGCGGACTGTTCGGCTACAGAAACGAATTTTTGACCGACACGCGCGGCGAGG
>CAYVOZ010000091.1:0-10631 GCA_964453325.1 uncultured Christensenellaceae bacterium
TGGCTACGGACTAAACACTCCTGGCTGGCTCAGGACATTGAAAATTGCATCAACCAACATCGTGCGCCCTTGGCTCAGCTGGATAGAGCGTTTGGCTACGGACCAGAAGGTCGGGGGTTCGAATCCCTCAGGGCGCGCCAAAAACCCAGATTTTGAGCCACTTTTTCGAGAGTGGCTCAAAGTTTTGTGAGCAGGATTTGCTCACATTTGCTCACAAGGAGCATTTCGTTAACCTTTGTGTGATGACAAGGGTGAGGTGCATGAGCGTATCATAAAGCGCTCCGGCCTTGACAGGGTATACGGACACCAGATATTCTCGGGGCGTTATGTACCCTCCCGAGACAAGGTCATACAGCTGGCGTTCGGTTTTTCGCTCGGTGTGAACGGCACACAGGAGCTTTTACGGATCGCCCGGAAGCCGGAGCTGTATCCGAAGGTCGAGCGCGACGCGGCTATCCTGTTTTGCATGTCGCACGGCATGGATATCGACAGAACGCAGGAGCTGCTGTCCGATATAGGATTACCGCTGTTGGGAGGCGACCGCAATGATAAATGATGTGCTGGAGTTTAAACGCAGCCTTGCGGGCAGCGGCTATCCCGCCGATTTTCTTGCCAAATACAAAACGGTAAAATGCCTCGCTCATGGCGTAAACGGTGAAACGCTTATTGCAGAGGGCAGGGAAGATGCGGAGCTGTATATCGCAAAAGTGCTTCCGGAGGGAGCGGGCGACGAGGGCGATATTCTTGAAACGCTCTCTCATCCCGCTTTGCCGCGCTTCGTTGACCGTTTTTCGGGGAAAGGTGTTCATATCACGGTGCGAGAATATGTGGACGGTCTGCCGCTTAACGAGGCTGTGGACGGTCATGCGATGTCGGACGCGGAGACCGTTGCGATCGGCATACAGCTTTGTGAGGCGCTCAAGTATCTGCACACGCAGACCCCGCCCGTTATCCACAGAGATGTGAAACCGCAGAACGTGATACTTTGTACAGACGGAAGTATAAAGCTCATAGATTTCGGCATTTCCCGACGATATAAGGAAAACGCCGCAAAGGATACCGTGTTTTCGGGAACGAACGACTTTGCGCCGCCGGAGCAGTACGGCTTTTCACAGACCGACGCCCGCGCAGACATTTATTCGTTGGGCATGCTGTTAAGGTTTCTGCTTACAGGCGGCAACGAGAGCGCCGGGATCGAAAACCGACGCCTTGCGCGCGTGGTGAAACGCTGTACGGCCTTTTCTCCGGAGCGGCGCTATCAGAGCGTTCAGAGCGTACGGCGCGCGCTTCTTGCCGAAACGCCCGAGCAGATCCGAAAAACCGCAGCCCTGTTCGCCGCCGCCATGCTGACCGCGGGAGTGCTGATCGGGCGATTTGCCGTTCCCGCAGCGGAGAGCCTCATTGCCGAGGCACAGGCGGAGGCTGCGGGTGTTGCGCAGGAATATGCCCGTGCGGGTGAATACGGCTTCATTCCTGCCGGGCTGTCGGCGTCTGCCCCGGACAAAACCGTAGTCACATGGAAGCAGTATTGCGAAATGCTCGGTAATATGATATCGGCTTATGACGGGACGCTGACGCCGGAATGGGAGAAAATGACGTCCGCCGCGCCAAATACTCAAATGAAGCGGGACGGCGGTATGATGTCGCTGTTGTTCGCGGCGGAGCTCATGGGCATCGACAGCTTTAACGCGGACACTCCCCCCGAGTTTATCGGTTATTCCTCCAAGGTTTGGGAAAATGTCACGATGGATTACCCGGTGTTTGACTTTATGCAGCCCAAGGAGATCACGAAAGACTGTTATGACGATAATTACGTCGGCCCGTCCTATGATTTTTGTCTGCGCCGCATATCGCGCGTGACGGGAAAATCGCTGTTGGAGTTTGATAAGCGGGGCGACCTGCGGCTATCCGAGCCGTTTACGCTGAGAGAGGCGGCACAGGCGGTCCTGCGGTTATACGAATCGGCAGGCTAAAGACAGAAAACATGGTTTTTCAGGTATGGCAGCGCCATATCTCAGAGTGTCAAAAAAGCCTTTGACCTTAGAAGTTTAAATTTCATAGGCGCGGAGCGGCGTGTACGCCCGGGGCCTATTCATCTCGGGTTTTGACGGCCGTGACCGCTTGTGCGGTCACAGTCAAAACCCGGCGATCCCGTCAAAAAACATAGTTTTTTGACGGACTGAGGTATGGCAGCGCCATACCTTTTTTGTTTTTGGATATGCTACACTGATTTATAACCACAGTATTGGTTTTCATTATCCAAAGGAGTACTGTCATGAGAAAAGTAATTGCTTTATTGCTTACGATATCTATGCTGCTGTCCCTATACGCCTGCACGCCCGCAAGCGCGCCGGAGGCGAGCGCGGAGCCGGAAAACCCGCCCGCCGCGGAGCAAACGCCGGAGCCGGAAGCCTCACAAGCGCCGACAGAGCTTATTTCCCTGCCCGGCGAGGTGTTTGTGCCTCTGCCAGCCGACGAGTTGCTGCGGGGCGTCCGTTACGGCTTTGTGCAGTCGGAATATCTTGACGAGCCGGACAAGACCGCCACCTATACGGAGCTATGCATGATGATTTCCGATATGCTTGCGGTCTATGATGAAAGCCAACTTCCTAAATGGGAGGAAACCGCAAAGCTGGCGCTTAGCTCCGACCGCGAGATCACCCGCGACTGCGCTATGGTAGCGGTGGCCTATGCGGTGGAACTGATGGGCTTGGGTGTGGGCGACAGATTGATGACAGGCGGCTTGAGTGCCATCAGCGTGGCAGAGGAGAATATGACAAGGTATGGGATCACAGATGAATGGGATAGATTTTCGTGTTATTACCCGGAGTTCCCCAACTGGGAGGAATACTCGCAGTTCGGCAGCCGGGACGAAGATCACCAGCCATTCGCTTATCACGCCACGGGCTGGGTCTACAACTTTTGCAGCCAAAGCTACCTGATGGGCAAGGAAATATTCGACGTAGACCGAGAGAATAAGACGCTCCACCCCGACGCGCCGCTCACCCGCGCCGACGCCGTGAAAGCGGTGGTGCGCCTTGCCGAGCAGACCAAATACCCGTTTATAACGGGCGGCAAGCCGGAATATGTCAGCGTGTACGAAGCGGGGACCTACGATAAGAGCATCATCACCGACGAATTGCTTGCAGCGTCCTCCGACCTGCCGGAGGTCAAGCAGGCACAGCTCCCTGCCGCATGGCAAGGCGCGGGCATGAGCGCCCGCAAGGACGGACACCACGCATATAAGGATTTCAGAGAATCGGACATTCTATTCCTTTCGGAAAACAGCTTCAACTTTTTGCGGCTGTTCTACGGCTTTGATACGCTGTCCTACCCCGATTATCCAAGCGAAAGGTCAATGGTGAACGAATACGAATTAAAGGAGCTTGACCGTTTGCTTTCGTGGTGCATGGAGCACGGCGTTCATTTGCAGATAGCCATGAGCAGCATTGTGGGCGTATCCACAATGGGCGGCGAGTTCAGCACGGAATATACGGATGACGAATGGGAAAACGTAGCCGCCGAGTGGGAGATGCTGGCGCGCCGCTATGCGGATATACCCAGCCGGTATCTTTCTTTTGATATTCTAAACGAAGCCTCGCCGGAAGCGCATACATTGGAAAGGTGGAAAAGCGGTTGGACGGAAACGGTAGCGCGCGTCCGCGCCGCCGACCCCGACAGGGTGCTGCTGTACTCCTTCGGCGGCGATCCGGACCTTGCATGGATGAAGGAAATAGCATCACTCGGCGTTGCCATAGGCTGCCATCCATATTATCCGAACTGGTTCTGCGCGGGCGACTGCGATCCCGCGCTGGAATACACATGGCCGCTTGCCTTCGACGATGAGCAGAGCCCCATTGCAAACAAAGCGGATTATATAGACGCAGCCGCGACGTTTGAAGCGCGCATCAAGCCGCAGATGGATATTGCCGCGCAGTACGGCGTGGGCTTTATGGTCAATGAAATGGGCATCTATCAAAACCGTATGTACTGGCCGGCCGAGCTGATGACGGCACATTACGAGGATATGCTGTCCATGCTGGAAGAAAGGAACATCCCTTGGTGCCTGTGCGAGCTGCAAGGCTGGCCGTATCGCTTCCTCACCGCACCCGTGGACGAATGGGAATGGACGGGGCTTGAAACAGAGCCTGTAATATATGAGCTTGAGGGACGTACAGAGAGCTTCTATGTGAATAAAACGCTGCTGGACGTGTTCCGCAAGTACACGCTGAACTGACGGGAGGAAAGCAAAATGAAACGCATACTATCTTTTATTCTCGCACTAACGCTTATGTTCACCCTTGCCGCCTGCGCGCCCGCAAGCGCGCCGGAGGCGAGCGCGGAGCCGGCGAGCCCGCCCGCTGCGGAGCAAGCCCCGGAGGTAGAGCCTGTCGCGGACACGCCAACGGAAATGCCCGCCGACGAATACGAGCGCGCTATTTGGTACGGTTTCCTGCCGGAGGAACTGACCGCCGCCGACCCTGACGGCACGGTGGTCACATGGGCGCAGTATTGCGGTATGCTTGGGCGCATGATAAAGCTGCACGATGAAAGCGCCTATCCCGTTTGGGAAGAAATGACGGCCAATGCGCCCGATACCGAAATGAAGCGCGACGGGGCGGCGATCGCCCTGCTGTATGCCGGGCAAACCGCGAATCGGTACTACTTAAACGCAAATCCCGACGATGCGTATCGGGATACCTATAACTGGGGCGAACATTTTTCCTGGGACTATCCCATATTCGATTGGGAAGTCGAAGCCAGGCCTTTCGTGGACAATTTCGAGGTCTACGACAGGAGCAACGCCATCGCATCCGCGTTTTGGTATCTGCTTGGGCGGGTCTCCTGCATCACGGGACGGCTTTTGCTGGATGTCGAGGAGGGCGATCCTCATATGGAGGACGCGCTGACACTCTCATCCGCCATGCTCTCCGTGGTACGGCTTTACGAATCTGATGAAGCGGCAGCGCTGAAAACCGCCGGTGCTTTGCTTGAAATGGTAAAGGAAACACCGGAGGGACAGGCCATCATAGCTGCCGCCGATCAGCGCAAGGCGGAAATACTTTCCACCGAAACGCGTATCGAAAAAGCCGGGGAATACATACAGGGCGAGACCTATACCGGCACAGCCTATTATGTTTCAAACAGCGGTGACGACAGCGCCGACGGCCTTTCCCCCGAAACCGCTTGGGCGACGCTGGAGCGGGTCGGGGAAGCGCGCTTTTCCTTTGGCGACGCCATCTTCTTTGAGCGCGGCGGGCTTTGGCGGAAAGCGGTCATGCCGGAATCCGTTGTTGGCATGGAGGGGCTGACCCTTTCGGCCTACGGTTCGGGCGAAAAGCCGCGCTTTTACGGTTCGCCCGAAAGCGGCGCGGGCGCGGAAAAGTGGGCTCTGGTTCACGAGGGCGCGGACGGCGGAAAGATATGGGTGTATCACATGGATATGCCGGACTGCGCCGGCGTTATCCTCAACGGCAAGGAGATCATCAGGCGGGACGTGGCCTATTGGGACGGCGCGGCATTTATGCGCATGGATGATCTTGACCAGCCGTATACGGTGGAAACGCAGCTTGAAAACATGGAGCTGTTCTGTGCGCTGCCATACCGGCAGCCGCCTAAGAGCGAGCATGTCAGCGAATCGCAATGGCTGGGGGTCGCTTACTATAAGGACGTCGACGGCAGCGCGCTGACCGGTCCGCTCTATCTGCGCTGCGATGCGGGCAATCCAGGCGAGCTGTACGATGAGATCGAGTTTATCGCCGCCTATCAGAGCTTCGGGCGCATGTCCGATCATACCACGTTGGACAACCTGTGCTTCCGCTATTCTACGACCGCAATCTGCGGCGGGTATTACGACGGCGTTTCAAACGATTACCTAACCATCGAAAACTGCGAGGTCGGCTTCAACGGCGGAGCGCTGAACTGGTTTTCCGAAAAGCAGAACGCTGCGGGCTTTGGGCATTTTCACATGGACGGCGGCGGCTTTAATGTCAATGGCAGCTACACGACCGTACGAAATTGCTATGCACATCATTGCTTTCAAGAGGGAATCGCGCTCGAGACCTTTGACGGAGACCCCGATCCCAATGTGCAATGCGTTTTGCGGGACAATCTGATCGAATACTCCGTGATGGGACTGCTGGTGGGCAGTTCCGAAACGGATACGGTCACAGAACACATCTATAAGGATGTAACGGTAGAGAACAACTATGTGTTGTACAGCGGGCTGGAAACGCTGTACAATGCCCGACCGCCGGTCGAAGAAGAAGCCACGGTGGGCGACATACACTGGCCGCTAAGGCTGGGAGCGGTGACGTTGGACACCGCCGCGTTCAATTCCAGAAGGGGCGGCGAAAATTACCGGATCTCCGGCAATACGTTCGCGTTCGCGGTCTCGCAGCTTGTGCATGGCGAGGAGCTGGAAATTCCGCAGCCGGCGGCATATGAAGGCAACACCTTTGCGCCGCTTCCGGGCTTTCCTCTGACCGGCGTGTATCTCAACGCGTGGGGGCCGCGCGTGCTGGGGGATACGGACGCAGCTGTTATGGCTTTGCTGGGAGACAAGAAAGCAATCATCGTGCAGTTTGACGGCTGATAAGGAGGGCAACACCATGAAACGTATATTGACTTTTATTCTCACATTAACGCTTATATTCTCCCTTGCCGCCTGCGCACCCGCGAGCGCGCCGGAGGCGAGCGCGGAGCCGGAAAACCCGCCCGCCGCGGAGCAAGCGCCGGAGATCGCGCCTGTGGCGGGCACGGCAACGGAAATCCCCGCCGATGAATACGAGCGCGCTATTTGGTACGGTTTCCTGCCGGAGGAGCTTGCCGCTGCCGACCCGGACGGCACGAACGTCACATGGGCGCAGTATTGCGGTATGCTTGGGCGCATGATAAAGCTGCACGATGAAAGCGCCTATCCCGTTTGGGAAGAAATGACGGCCAATGCGCCCGATACCGAAATGAAGCGCGACGGGGCGATGGTATCGCTGCTGTTTGCGGCTGAGGCGATGGGATATGCGAGCTTCAACACAGACTATCCCGCCGCATTTCAAGTGTATGCAGATAAGGTATGGGATAACGTGACGATGAACTACCCCGTTTTCGATTGGGATACGCCCGTGGATTTGGGGGAGGGCTGCGCGGATAACAACCATGTCGGCCCGGCATATGACTTCTGCCTGCGGCGCATGTCACAGAGATCCGGTAAGACCCTCTTGGAGTTTGATAATACGGACGATCTGCGGCTTGAACAGCCGTTGACCTTGGAGGAGGCGGCACTGTCAGCCATACGACTATATGAAAGCGACAGAAAGGTCGTTGACGCAGAAAGAGCAAAGAACGGTACGGTCAGTGCGGAAGCTTTGACCGCCGCCGCGCAGCTGCCCGAAGTAGCTGCGGATACCGTACCCGCGTGGCGAGGCACCTCTGTTGCCCTGTGCGATATGCAGGCCTGTCACGGAAGACCGTTTGCCGCAGAGGAGGATATCGCCGGGTTTGCCGATATGGGCTTTAACTATCTCCGGCTGATGCTGCTCTGGACAGATTACAGTAAGGAGAGCGACGGCACTCTGATCTTCTATCCCGATACGCTGGAGAACATCGACCGGATCATAGAGTGGTGCGTGAAGTACGGTATCCATCTGTGTATCGATATGCATGAGCTGCCGGGCTACGGCTTTGAAACGCGCAATGTAGTGGAGGACGCGGGCGGATGTGAAAGATCTGTATTGGTATGGGACGTTTTCTCTGCGCGATACGCCGACGTTCCGGCAAACGCGCTGAGCTACAATCTTGTAAACGAGCCGGACGCGGGCTACTTTACCGATGAGACCTATGCCGCCTTTGCGGGCAAGCTCATTGCCGCCATACGGAGCAATGACAAGGCCGACAAGCTCATTGTGTCCGACGGAATGCTGGACGGCAACCCGGATTATGGCTTTGCGTGGAGCAATGCCTGCCCGACCCGCACTATAGAGGGGCTGGACGGCAGCGTTATGCAGACCATGCACCTGTATCCGTGGCACGCGGCAGCGCGTTCCGGCTTTATCACACTGCTTAATTGGCCGTATGAGCACGCCGAGCCTGTCAACAATTATGTGGGTGAGCAGCCGCTGACGCTGCGCGGCGCGTTTCCCGCAGGAACGCGAGTCGTGCTGCACCTTGATACGGTCTACGATGGAGAGCAGCCCATCGAATGCAAGGCGGACGGCAAGAACGTAGCTTCATACGGGCGCGATTTTAAGCTTGGACGGAATAACTGCATCTTCATCGGCGAAGGCCGCACGGAATTTAGATATGGAGACCGCGACGGCTTCACGGTGGACTTCACCGTTCCCGAGGCTTGCTCCGAGATCACCGCAGGCAGCGGCTTTAGCGTGTTTGATATTTTTGTCCGCATTCCGTCAAACAGCGAAAACACTTATCCCGTGCCGGCAAACGAGAAGGAGAACGGATTCATATATGAAACCGGAAAATATGACACGGTCTATATCCGCACAGCGGGTGTTTGGAGCGAGAAAACCTCCGCGGTAAGCATTGCCGGAGATCTTTCCTATACCGTGGATGATCCCGTGCAGGCCGATGTGTTCGATATGGGCTCCCTGCGCAATTATGTGGAGAAATGGGCGGCATGGTCGAAGGAGACCGGCACACCTGTCATGTGCAACGAATTCGGTATACCCATCGGGCTGCCGGAGGAGGCGCGCGTGGGCTATATGCGCGCGGTGCTCGATTTGTTTGAAGAATACGGTATACCGTGGTGCATTTATACCAACGGACTGCGCTGCTGGTCTCCGGTGGTCACCGGCTCCGATGTGCGTAACGGCTATTCCGTGCTTCCCGAGGACGGCAGCGTAACGCAGAAGGGCGATGCGTGGTACGATGAGCCGATGCTTGCGCTGTTCAGGGAGTATATGGATTAAGGAGCGAGAGATGCTATAGGACGCCTGGGCTAAAAGCATTTGTACGACCGAGAGCGCAGCGAACAGTACAAATGCGGTGCTATTAAAAGTGGTTTTTACCACTATTTTGACACGCAGGAGCGGGGCGTAATGCCCCGCTTTTGCTGCGGAATGCGTGCGGCTCGGACGGGACGGGAGAAAAGGGCGCAGCGGCACAGGACCGATGACCCCGGATGCGTTTGAATTACAGCGCAAAGCGGTCCGTCGTTCTTCGTTTCCGGCTCGCCGAGCTGTACATGTGCCGCAAGGCCGTATCGACATTTTAATATGCAATATGGTAAAATATTTGAAACAGTGAAATAAGGGATCGGATGATCGGTTTTTGCGGCGCTTTTTATAAAACGGGATCGCTTTCGTATATCAAAGCACCGTGAAACGGACCGGACAGGGGGCCTTGGGTTTGCAATATCAAATAGGCGATTTTGCCAAGATGGCGCAGATATCGCATAAGCAGCTTAAGTATTATGAACAATGCGGGCTTCTCACTCCCGCCCGGATCGACCCGGACAGCGGATACCGGTACTACGAGGCCGAGCAGCTTCGTTCCGTTGCGCATGTGAGGGCCTTTATGAGCATGGGCTTTGCCACAGCCGAGATAAAGGAGCTGCTGACGGCGGCGGATTACACTGCCGCTTTTGATGAAAAACAGGCGGAGCTTGAGGAGGCAATAGACGAGTACCGGCGGAAGCTGGCGCTGTTGTCCTTTTACCGCGACGCCATCCGCAGCCATGATTTCAACCAGCCCTACCGCGCTGCGGTAAAAACGACGCCGCAGGGATCCTTCGCCATGCTTCGCGGCCGTTTCAGGGATGCGGACGCGCTCGCGGACCGGTGGCCGCTTTTACTTGAGGATGTCAGAAATACCGGCGCTGCGGTATCGCCTGCGCTTATCACTCTCGCCCGATTCCGGGACGGTGATTTTGAAATAGAGAACTTCGACGCGGAGCTGCTGCTCAAGGTGGACAGGCGCGGCGAAGCCTCCGAGCTCTTCGGATACGCGGAGCTGACCCCGGTGCCTGCGGTCAGCGTCATCCATCGCGGAGGATATGCTCTGATAAACGAGGCGTATGCCTTTGCGTATATGTGGATAGACTGCAACGGCTATCGGGTGGGCGGGCCTCCGATCGAATCCTATCTTTGCGGCCCCGCCTCGGGAAAGCCGGAAAAGGATTTCGTTACAGAGCTGTATATCCCCATAGAGCTGAGATAGGCCATATCTTTTCCGCCTCTGAGCGCCAAAAAACGGCGCTTTTTCAGTTTTTTCGGCAAAACCTCCTTGACTTGACCATTATGGGCAGGTTTACGTTGTATCTGTATAAAAGGGGGCATATGCGTATGTATCAAAGCACGGGATATTATGAGGTGTCCGTTCGTAACGAAAAAGACGGCGTTATTATTGCCAGTATTACGCATTACGGCGAATACGCCTATCTGCACGAGGCATACGACTTTTTACTTTCCTGGATAGAAAGGAACGGCTACCGCCCCGCCGAGAGGGAACCGCTCGGAGTACGGTATTGCATTAAAGAGACATATATAAAGGACAGCCACAACACAGAGCTGCCCGAGGGCTTTGAAACCCTCCTCACCGCCAGACTTGCAAAAAAGGAGGAGGCAGTATGAGAAAAAGAGTATTTGTCGCCGTTTTTGCGATATTCATTATGCTGG
>CAYVOZ010000092.1:0-10556 GCA_964453325.1 uncultured Christensenellaceae bacterium
ATAATCGCAAAAACGGTCGTTGCGCACAATATAACGGCATATACCCATACCGGCAACAAGACCGCGACCGGCACATGGCCGAGAATAGGCACGATCGCCGCCAACCCTAAGCAGGTACCATACGGCACAAAGATATATGTGCCGGGCTACGGCTACGGCAGAGTGGAGGACACCGGCGCGAACCGCCACGATCTGTCCCAGTACTTCTTCGACGTGTTCATGGAGACAAAGGGAGAATGCAGACAGTGGGGCAGAAAGTCCAACGTAAGGGTCTATATACTGAAATAATACAGAATAAGGAAAAATGATGGAGAGCATCTATTCACCCTCGGCGGTCAGGGCAGTCCTTGACCGCTATTCTGCGGCTCCCTTAAAAAGGCTGGGGCAGAACTTCCTCATAGACGAGAATATCACGGGAAAGATAGCCGCCGCGGGCGCATGCAAAAACGTGCTCGAGATCGGCCCGGGGCTCGGTGCGCTGACGCAAAAGCTCGCCGCGCGCTGCGAACGCGTAGTCGCCGTGGACATAGACTCGGGCATGGTGAGGGCGCTTAACGAGATGTTTGCCGGCATAGAAAACCTGAGCATAATCCACGCGGATATTTTAAAGACGGATATAAAGAGCATAGGCGAGGAGTATTTCGGCGGAGAGCCCTTCGGGGTGGTCGGCAATCTCCCTTATTACATAACGGCAAAGTGCATACTTCATGTGCTGGACTCGGACGCGGACGTCGAGCGGCTGACCGTCATGGTGCAGCGCGAGGTAGCCGAGCGCCTTGCGTCCCGCGCGGGCCAGGGGGACTACGGCGCGCTTACGGCGTCCGTGGCGTATTACGGCGCGTTCGAGCTGCTTTTCAAGGTGACTAACGGCTGCTTCTATCCGCGCCCGGACGTGGAATCCGCCGTCGTGAGCATGGAGCCAAGGGCGCGTTTTACAGTTCCGCGTGAGGCTTATGTACGTGCGGTGCGCACGCTTTTTTCCATGAGAAGAAAGACCATACTCAATAATTTAAAAAGCGGGCTCGGCATTTCTGCGGAGCAGGCGGAGAGCCTTGCGTTCGGGGCGGGATTAGACCCCGGCGCGCGTGCGGAGACGGTGCATCCGGAGGGCTTTGCCTCGCTTGCCGGTATTATAACAGAAAAGTTTTAAAGTCTTGATAACAGAATGTAAATAATCGGCTATACACTTGTTATTAATTTCCCGCGTGGTATCATACAAATCGCTGCCGCACAACAAGATGTACGGTAAAACGAAAAACGTGCGAGGAGATATATGATGGAGCCTGTTCTGCAGTGCAGAGAACTCGCAAAAAAATACAGGATAGAGGACACGGTAGTCACCGCAATAGAGGATGTATCTCTCGATATATACCCCGGGGAGCTGGTGTGCATCGTGGGACCTTCGGGCAGCGGAAAATCTACGCTGCTTTATTTGCTTGCGGGTATAGAGAAGCCGACGCACGGAAAAATACGCGAGGCGGGAAAGCGCATCGACCTCATGACCGAGAGCGAGCTTACGCGGTTTCGCCGCGACAACGTCGGCTTTGTATTTCAGTCCTTCAACCTTATGCCGTATCTGAACGCGCTCGACAACGTGGCGATGCCGCTCATGTTAAAGGGCGTCGACCGCTTTACGCGCAAGAAGGAAGCCGCACATATGTTAAAGGTGGTCGGACTGCAAAAGAGGTATAAGCACCGCCCGATGCAGCTGTCCGGAGGACAGCAGCAAAGGGTGTCGATAGCCCGTGCGCTCGTGGGAGACCCCAAGATAATCTTTGCAGACGAGCCTACGGGAAACCTCGACTCGCATACGAGCCGGGATATAATGGAGCTTTTACAGGGCGTGGTGAGGCAGAGCGGAGCTACGCTTATAATGGTCACGCACGATAACGAAAACGAGGCATATGCGGACACCGTGGTCCGTATAAGCGACGGAAATATTACGGAGGTCATAAAGAAGAATGAAAAAGAAGCTTAGTGTCGCAATAGCAGTGGTATTGTTATTGATATGCATATCGCCCGCGTACGTCGTGCTTGCGGATCCGGCTCCGACCGCAGCGCCGACCGCGGCGCCGACCGTCGCACCGACGACTGATCCGTCGTCGAGCAACATAGACGCCGGAAACGCCATGTTTATAGACGAGAGTGCAAAGCTCGGCAGCGGCAGCAACAACAGCTTTGTGTCGGGTTATATGGCAGAGGGCCGCGCGGGCGGAAGCGTCAGAGTAATGCTCCCACTTAGAGGAACTGGCCGCAATCAGCTTGCAAAGATATCGGTGACGCCCGCGATCTCTTCGGACGACGCCGCGTTTGAGCCGAGCAATGCCGTATATCCGCTGCCCTCCTCAAAGACGCTGGAGTGGTCGGGTATAGCTGCGTTCGATCTTAAGATAAAAAGTTCCTGTGTCGACGGGGTATACCCCGCGAGCTTTACGGCAAGCTTCATATATGACGACGACAACGACGGCAGCACCCCCGGCCTTTACGGATCAAAGAACTTCACGGTCTTTGTACGCGTAACGGGCAATCCCGCCGCCAAGGACCCCAGCGCATCCCCGGGCACGGTATCCATGCCCAAGCTCATGGTATCGGAATATACCGTCACTCCCGAGAACGCAATGGCGGGCGGGGATATAAAGCTCGACCTGACCATAAAGAACATGAGCGAGAAGCGCGCCGCTCAGAATATAGAAGTAGTGCTGACGTCCGAGGGCGGAGTTTTTCTGCCGGAGAACGGAACTAACTCGACCTATATAAGTAAACTAAAGGCGGGAGACACAGCATCCGAGAGCTTTACCTTTAAGGTAAAGCCGGACGCGGAGTCCGCGCCTGCGTCCATAACCGTCGCCATGTCCTATGAGGACGCGAACGTCACCGCGGCGACGGCGAGCTCCGTGATATCCATACCCGTGAGCCAGCCCATCCGCGTGAGGATATCCGATCCCACGACCTCGGGAAATATGGTGTCTGAGCCGTTTTCCGTATCCATGACGTTCATAAATATGGGCAAATCCCCGCTGTATAACCTGGCGGCGGAGGTAACAGGCGACTTTTACGGTCAGACGAGCTATTACGGAGGCACCGTGGAGGCGGGCGGACAGAAATCCATCGACCTCACGGCCTATGTCAACTCTCCGACAGAGGAGCCCATGCAGGAGTTTTCCGGAACAGTGGAGCTCAGCTACGAGGACTCGGCCTCCAATGTATATAAGGACAGCGCGCCGTTCGTCGTGAGCCTACAATATTATGTCGAGGAGCCCTTTATTGACGAGCCCGTAATGGAGGAGGAGCCTCCGGCAGCCGGCGGCAAGCTCTGGCTGTGGATAGGAATAGGTGTGGGAGTGCTCGTTATAGCGGGCGTGGTCGTGCTTTTGGCTGTAAGAAACAGAAAGAGAAGAAAAGAGATAGAAGATGAGCTTCTTTGATATACTCTCAACGAGCTTTATCAATCTATACCGCAGAAAGGCGCGAACGCTGCTTACGGTTTTAGGCGTTATCATAGGCACGGCGTCCATAGTGCTCATGGTGGCGCTCGGCGAGGGCTCCACGCAGACCTTTATGGAGGAGGTATCCCGCAGCACGGACCTTACGCGCATAGAGATCAACGCCGGATATCAGCCGCAGGGCAGCCAGGCCTCCGTAAAGCTGGACGATGATGCCGTAAAGTCGTTTGAAAAGATGGAGAACGTGCGCGCGGTGCTGCCGGTCACGCAGGTATCCATGTATCTTAAGAGCGCGCGCTACGCAGGCGATATATATTTAAACGCCGTGCCAATGATCAAGCTTAAGGAGCTCTATCTCGATAAGCTGGAATGGGACTCTCCCGCGACGGGCAAGGACATAAACTTCTATCTCGGAAAGAGCATGGCGGAGTGGAACTTTTATAAGTATCAGCCCGGCAAGCAGATATGGGAGATGCCGCAGGCGACGGATATAGATTTCAAGACCGAGGAATTTGACGTGTATTTCGGCGGCTCGTATCTGTATACCTCCGACCAGAGCGGTCTTGAGCAGGGCATAACCCTGCCCGAGCCTATGCACGGCAAGATAGGAGGGATATTCAGCGAAACGGGCGGCGAGCTCGATTATGCCGGATATATGGATCTCGACGTCGTGAAGAGCTTTGCAAAAAAGAACAAGGCTTTCTGCGAGGCCGCCGGCATAAGCGGAAATTACGGTACGGTTTATATCTATACCAAGGATATGGACTCCGTTGCGGACGTTTTGGCGGCCGTAAAGGAGCTCGGATATGAGGCATATTCGCCCATGTCCTATATACAGGACATGCAGGAGGAGAGCCGCCGTCAGCAGGCACAGTGGGGCGCGGTGGGAGCGATAGCGCTCATAGTATCCGCGATAGGCATAGTAAACACCATGACGACCTCCATAATGGAGCGCAAGAGAGAGATAGGCGTGCTCAAGGTCTTAGGCTGCTCACTCGGGAACATAAGCACCATGTTTTTGGTCGAGGCCGCTATAATAGGCATGTTAGGCGGGCTTTTGGGAGTCGCGCTGTCATACCTTGTGTCGGTGGGAGTGACGCTCATCCCGGTCAACGCGGAGGGCGGCTCGTTTTTGGGCTCGTTCTTCGGCTCGGGCGTGAGATTCATTATAAAGCCCATAATAGCCGTCGCAGCGATAGTCGGAGCCGCTATAATAGGCATGATAGCGGGTATAATACCCTCCGTGCGCGCGATGAAGATGCCTCCGCTCGCTGCCTTGAGAGACGAGTGATAAAGGGCGCTTAATAACAGCGTAAATGTACGGAGAAATGAAAAACCGGCAGTGTGAGCATGTTCTTGCTCCAGCTGCCGGTTTTTCTTTCTAGTCCCAATTCTCGCTTTCGATACGCTGCTGCACGTCCTTGAGGCTTGCGCGGCGGGCCTTTGCGTCGGGGATAACGTCCGTTACGATGCGCCAGAAGGCTTCGGAATGGTTATGCTCCTTTATATGTGCGAGCTCGTGCACGACGACGTAATCTATCTCGCTTTCGGACGCCATTATGAGCTTCCAGGAAAAGCTTATGCTGTTCTTGCCGGAGCAGCTGCCCCAGCGTGTGTTCGCGGAGGTTATCCTCACGGCGGTGGGGAAGAGCTGCATCCTTTCAGAGAAGAAGTCTACGCGCGAGCAGATGTACCTTCGTGCAAGCGTTTTATAAAGAGATATCATGGAGAGCCGCAGCGGCTCCGCCGATATATTCGCCGGAAAGAAGAAGGTCTTTCCGTCAAAACCGCATTTTTTCCCCGGGCGCGCGGTTATCTCATACTCGCGTCCGCGGTAAAGCACCATGCTGCCGAATACGGGAGAAAACCGCTCCTTTTCTTTGAACCTGACTTTTGCCTTCCGGGCATGGTCGTCGATCCATTCCGCCTTTGACAGCACGAATCTGTCTATATCTCGCTTCTGCATGGAATACGGAGCTCTCGCCACAAGAATGCCGTCGCCGGTTATCTCTATGGAAAGTGTCCTTCTGTTTGAACGTATGAGCTTATAATCGGGTATATTCATTTCACCTTAAAGCCTTCAAGGGGCTTCAGAGCCCGGGAGTATTCCGTGTCCGTCCTGTCGAACATAAGAGGAGAGACGGATATATAGCCGTGCTGTACCGCGTATACGTCGGTGCCTTCGTCGGCGGACTGCTCCAGCCTGCTTGAAAGCATATACTTTTTGCAGCCGTTTCCGTGGTCCTCGAGCACATTATAGCTTTCGTTATATTCGAGTACGCCCATATGCGTTATGAGCGTGCCTTTACAGCCCTTCTCGGGGTCCTCGGGCAGATTAATGTTTATCACCATGCGCGGGGGTACGGAGCTCATGTCGAGCGCGCCAATAAAGCTTTCGGTATAGCGCGCCGCATAGGAATAATCCATGCCGGGCGAACGCATCTGACTGACCGCAATTGAGGGGATCCCGAACATGGCGGCCTCTGTAGCGGCTCCCACAGTGCCGGAGTAATAGGCGTCCGTGCCGAGATTGCAGCCGTTGTTTATACCCGATATAACGAGGTCAAGATCCCATTTAAAGACCTCGCGCACTCCGAATTTCGCACAGTCGGCGGGAGTGCCGCACAGAGAATATGCCGTGTTCTCCGGGTTCTCCGGAGAGGGTACCGCGCTGACGTCGAACGCCCAGCGATAGGTAAGAGATTGGGAAAAACCGCTCTTTTCCTCGCTGGGGGCGACAATGGTTACGCTGTGACGCTTTGACAGCTCGCGCGCAAGCGCAAGTATACCCGGCGCGTTTATACCGTCGTCGTTTACTAGTAAGATCTTCATTTTTTCCTCTTTTTTCAAAATTTATCAAGAAGAGACCAAGCCCGGTCGCCCGCGCTACAGTCCCTTCAAATAATCCGTTTCTTCCTGTGTAAGGTGGCGGTATTCGCCCTTTTTGAGAGGCCCAAGGTTTATATCGCCTATGCTGATTCTTTTAAGGAACACTACATTTTTCTCCACGGTCTCAAACATCTTTTTGACCTGATGGTTGCGTCCCTCGTGTATTATTATGGTCAGCTCAGTCTTGCCGTTTTCGGACTTTAAGAGCTTTATGCGTGCGGGCGCGGTCTTTCCGCCCTCAATAAACACGCCCTTTTCGAGCTTTTGCACGTCCTCCGCCGTTACGAGCCCCTCGACGATGACGAGATAGCGTTTCCCGATCTCGTGTCTCGGATGCGTGAGGCGGTTTGCCAGCTCGCCGTCGTTGGTCAGCAGCAAAAGCCCCTCTGTGGTGAAGTCCAGCCGCCCTACGGGATATATCCTCTCGTCTATGCCGTGTATATAGTCGAGCACCGTCGTGCGTCCCTTTTCGTCTGAGCAGGTGCATACGCAGCCCACGGGCTTATTGAACATAAGATATATCTTCTTTTCCGCACAGGTTATCTTTTTCTTGCCTACGCGTACGTCGTCGTTATCGGGATCGACCTGCGTGCCGGGCTCGGATATCACGTGACCGTTTACTGAGACGAGCCCCTCAAAAATCATTTCCTCCGCCTTGCGCCTCGACGCTACTCCCGCCGACGCCAGAAATTTCGCTATCCTCAAACGTTTCCCCTCCGTGTATAAAGCTCCCGAGCACCCTTTTTAAGTAGTGAAGGAAAGTATCCTTTCCTACCGCTTCCATTGAAATTATGTCCGTGCGGGCCAATTCCTCGCCGTCTATCGAAAAGCTGATGCTGCCGACCGTGTCGCCCTCCTCTATGGGAGCGGTCACGACCTCTGGCAGCTCGACCTGTCTTTCTACAATATTAAACTCATTTGCGCTCAAAGGCAAGGAAATATCTTGCGAGGCTCCGACCATGAGGCTGTCTGTCACTCCGTCCTCCACTTTAAGCGACGATATGACGTCGTTTTTATTTATCACGGTCTGCATGGAGTACTCCGAGAACGCGCCGTCCAGAAGTGCTATGGAATCGGGAAACATATCGTAATCGTTAAGCACGACGCTTATGAGCTGCATATCGCCGCGCAGAGCCGCTGCGGCGAGGCATTTGCCCGCGGCCTTTGTATAGCCTGTCTTAATGCCGTTTCCGCCCTCGCAGAGATAAAGTATCTTGTTTTTGCTGCGCAGATATCTCGCGGGCGAGTCCTCGTCCGCGCTCAGGTCTTTAGAGGTAGTCGACACGATCTTGCGGAAATCCTCGTTCTCCATAGCCGCAGAGGCTATGAGCGCAAGATCGGACGCGGTCGTATAATGCGAATCGCTGTGCAGCCCGTTAGGGGATTCAAAGTGCGTATCGTTTGCGCCCAGCTCCTGCGCCTTTTTGTTCATAAGCTCGCAGAACGTGGGTATATCGCCGGAAATGTGTATGGCTATCGCGCACGCCGCGTCGTTGCCGGAGGCTATCATGAGCCCGTAAAGCAGCTCCTCCATGGTTATGGTCTCGCCGGGCGCTAAATAGATCGAAGAGCCCTCTACGCCGGACGCCTCGGGCGCGACGGTCACGAGCTCGGAAGGGCTTGAATGCTCGAGCGCCAATAGACAGGTCATTATCTTTGTCGTGCTCGCCATGGGCAGTCGCTCATATGCGTTGTTCTCATAAAGAACACGCCCGGTGCTCTGCTCGATAACGACGGCGGACTGCGCGGCTGCGTCCGCGTATACGGGTATAAAAAGCAGGAGGGCTGTGAGCCCCCCTATGACAGAAGTTAAAAAGCGTTTCTTCATATCAGACGTTCTCACATTCAGCTGTTGCTGCTCTGTCCGGAGGAGGAGGTCTCGTTACCGGCGTCTTTTTCTTCGCCTTCGTCATCCTCATCGTATTCTTCTTCACAGCCGCAGCTGCAGAATATAACGTCCTTGAGCTCGCTGACCATCTGGGGGATGTTCTCCATAAGCTTATCGAGAGTGTTTCTGCCGGAAACCGTGAGCAGCTTCACGGCCTGCTCGTCCGCCACCATGAACGCCACGGGGTTTATGGTTATGCCGGAGGCCGTTCCGCCCGAGAAGGGATAATCGGATTCCTCCCTTGTGTGCGCCTTGGCGCCGTATTCCGCGCCGCCGGAGACAAAGCCGAAGCTCACCTTGGATATGGGAATGACCGTGCAGCCGCCGGGGGATACGAAAGGCGTACCCACTATGGTGTTTACGTCTATCATTTCCTTAAGCTCTGACATCGTGATCTTGAGTATGTTTTCTATCGGATGCATTTTTTTTGCCGCCTTTCATGTGTATTAGCTCGCGTATAATATCTGCGCTTCGGACCCTTATTATGCAGCGAAGTCTGAACGAAAATGCTTTTTTTTCAAAATCGGGCGAAACGAGCACATTTGCCCTTGCTATACGGCGGCTGAAAACGCCCCTTGCCTGTGCGGCGGCGTTCTGTATGCTCCCGCAAAGAAGAGATGTCGCCGCTGCGTCGCCCGTGCCTATAAAAAGCGTGAGATCGAGCAGCTTTATATAAAAAACTCTTCTTATCGCGGACAGGAATATATTTTTCTTTCTTTTGTGCAGCGGGCTCTTCAGGTCGAACGCGACACGCGTTCTGCGCTTGTTACGCATTAGGAGCTGGGGATTGATATTGTTTTTGACATACAGAAAGAAGGAGGCCTTAAACAGCGTAAAGCCCAAAAAGCGTATCACGAGCCTCGCGCGCTTTCCGCAGGAGTCCTCGATGCGGACGTATACCGGAACTATGAGCGGTATGAGCAGCAACAGCAGTACAGCGGCTGCAATAGCATAATACAAAACAAAAGACCTCCCGCCTGTATTATCGGCGGAAGGCCGTGCTGTTAAACGTTATTTTTCGACGGGCGGCGCTATTTCGGCTTTTTTATGTACATCATGCCGATGATGGCGTTGACCGCGCGCGCGGGCAGCAGCTTATCAAGCAGGGAATACAGCTTATACAGTGTCCCGGCACAGTAGAGCGGCTTTATGCGCTTTTTTAAGGCTATGCGCGTGATATACGCCGCGACGTCCTCAGGAGACATGCCGTTTTCCTCGTCGTGCTCCATGACCGAGACGGTCGGATCTATGACGCCGCCGTAAAGCTCGTTGCCCTCGCTCGATTTCTTGCGCTGTGCGGTGAAGCCCGTTCTCACGTCGCCGGGCATGATCGCGCAGACGGATATCCCGAAGCACCTGACCTCGTTTGCGAGAGCGAGCGAGAAGGAGTTTATAGCCGCCTTGGACGCGGAATAAAACGCCTGAAAGGGTATCGGGAATATGGCCGCGGCGGAGCTGATGTTGATTATGCGGCCCTTGCTCTGCCTTAACAGAGGCAGCGCATAGCGGACGCAGCTGTGCATGCCGAAGAGGTTCACGTCGAATTGGCGCTTTGCCTTCTCCGTGGACGTGAACTCTATTGCTCCCGATATTCCGAAGCCCGCGTTGTTTATGAGCAGGTCGAGCCTGCCGCGCTCGCGCTCTATGCGGGAGAATGCGGCGGCAACGGACGCGTCGTCCGTGACGTCGGTGCGTATATGCTCCGCCTTGCCCTCGCCGGAGTGGCGGGACAGACTGTATATGTAATATCCCTTTTCCGCAAGCTCTTCGCATAAGGCAGCGCCTATGCCTCCCGAGCCGCCCGTTACTGCCGCTGTTTTCTTCATATCATTTAATGTAGCGCTTCACTACGCGCTCGATTATGTCGACGGCCTCGTCTATCAGAGCCTCCGTATGCGTTGCCATGAGGCTCGTGCGCAGCAGGCATTCTCCCTGAGGCGCGCCCGGGGGCAGGACGGGGTTGACGTATACGCCCTCGTCGAAAAGGTCCTTTGCTATCTTTAAGGTATCCAGCTGATCGTATGTATAAATGGGGATGATCGGTATGCGTTCGCCGCCGGACGCGGAATCCCTAAGAGCAAGACCGTGCTCGCGCAGACGCTTTCTCATATATGCCGCAAGATCTCCGAGCCTCGTAACGCGCTCCGGCTCCCTTCTTATAATCTCAAGTGCCTTTGACGCAGTTGCGCAGCAGGACGGGGGTATGGACGCGGAGAATATGAACGGACGCGAGTTGTGTCTTAAAAAGTCCGCAGCCTTCGCGTTCGTCACGCAGTAGCCGCCGAGACTCGCCAGAGACTTTGAGAACGTACCCATAATCATGTCCACCTCGTCGG
>CAYVOZ010000093.1:0-3136 GCA_964453325.1 uncultured Christensenellaceae bacterium
ATAGCGGTCTGCGTGCATTTGGAGGCAAAGACAGCGTATCTTTGCCAGGTGCTCCGCGCGGGCGGCGCGGACGTATACGTCACCGGCTCGAATCCACTCTCCACAAAGGACGATATCTGCGCGGCGCTGGCGTCTCAGGGCTTTCATGTATACGCCTGGTTCGACGCCACAAAGGAGGAGTATTTTGAGCATATACGGCTTACTCTCGAGTGCCGCCCGGACATCATAGTGGACGACGGAGGCGACTTTGTGCATATGCTGCACAACGAGCACCCCGAGTATGCGGAGAATCTTATAGGCGGCTGCGAGGAGACCACGACGGGCATACACCGTCTGCGCGCAAGAGTTGCGGCGGGAATGCTGAATTTCCCCATGATGGCCGTCAACGACGCAAAATGCAAGCATTACTTCGATAACCGCCACGGCACCGGTCAGTCCGTATGGGACGCCATAATGTACACCACGAACAACATGGTGTCCGGCAAGACCGTAGTAGTCGCAGGCTTCGGATTCTGCTCGAGCGGTATCGCAAAGCGCGCTGCGGGTCTCGGTGCAAACGTCATAATCACCGAGACCGACCCCTTCCGCGCCCTCGAGGCGGCTATGGAGGGCTATCGCGTCATGAAGATGGACGACGCCGCAAGGCTCGGCGATATCTTCATAACCTCCACGGGCTGCAAGGATATCATTGTCAAAAGGCACTATGAGGTCATGAAGGACAACGTGCTCATTGCGAACGCCGGTCACTTCGACGTCGAGTTCAATAAGGACGACCTGCGCGCGCTTTCCGTAAAGATCGAAAACCGCAGAAAGTTCGTGGACGGTTATACCCTGGCCGACGGACGCACTATAAACGTGCTCGCGGACGGCAGGCTCGTGAACATAGCCGCAGGCAACGGCCACCCCGCCGACATAATGGATATGTCCTTCGGCATACAGGCCTTAAGTGTGCTCTATCTGTCCGAGAACGCCGGAAAGCTCGAGAATAAGCTCTATGATATACCCGAAGTCATTGACCGCGAGGTCGCCATGATAAAGGTCGCCGCTATGGGGCTCGGACTCGATACCATGACCCCCGGGCAGACCGAATACGTCAACGGCATGGAGTGACGGCGCAGGTATCCGTTTAAATTAGTTAATCATTTATTTTTCGCTATACCGCGGCTATTGTTTGAATAGCCGCGGTTTTTGTTATATTATGTAATTGGTAGGCTGTTTTGTGTGATATTATTTGTGTCTTACAGAAATATCAACAAAAGCGGCTTTGCTTGTGCAGATAACAGATATATGAAAGAAGGGGCTGGAATTGACCGTTGGACTTAAGAAAACAAAAGGCTTTACACTCGTCGAGGTGATCGTCGTATTGGTCATACTGGCGATACTCGCGGCTATACTGATACCGTCTTTTATAGGATGGATAAAGAAGGCCGAGGACAAAACCGTTATTATCGAGGCGCGCAACTGCGTACTCGCCGCACAGACTATCGCAACAGAGGATTATGCCGCAGGTCTGACGATGCCTCTTTCGAGCGATCCCCGAATACTTGAGTTGGCCGGATCTCCGGCCGGCAGCAGCATCACGGAGCTCACCTGGAACGACGGTACAACCTATGTTAATAAGCTTGTATATCGCTCCGCAGGCGGCGTCATTGTGACCTATGAGAACCGTGAATACACCATCGGCGCCTCTTCTTCCGGCAGTTTCGGCAGCAAAGAGATCATGGATATCATAACCAAAAACGCACGCACAGCCGGTTATACGGATTCCGGTGCGGCCGGTTTCGAGGGCAGCTCGGCGAACACACTGGTAAAGGCGCTTAAAACAAACGGTATTGACCTTGAGGCAATGGGCGCAAAGACCTGGCGTTTTACTGCAGATACCAAGAAATCCGTACTGTACTGGACGCCTGTGGATATATCGGAGCTTCCGGCGGGCACTACATCAATACCGGTCATGCGCTATAATCTCAAAACCGGCAGCTATTCGGTATGGAAAATGAATCTGGGAGACGGAAATTACAAAAGCAATCATTTCAGGATACTGGATAAAGAGACAACCAACCTGTCCGGCAGCTCTACTGACTATGACAGCATGCTGAAGGTCTACGCAGAAGCAGTGGCAGGCTCGTAATGGATATGCCATAATGCAATTAGTCATCGTTAAAAGAAATCCCATACAAAATCCCCGCCATGTACGGCGGGGATTTCTTAGTGTCAAAAACTATGTTTTTAACTTATGTTCTTATTCCTGTCAGCACTCAGCCTTTTCTTGCAATGACTCTCTTTGCGGCTGCGTATATATCCTTTGCCGACAGGCCGTATCTCTCCGTCAGCTCCTTTTGCGTACCCACCTGTCCGAACTGTTCATGCACGCCTATGCGCTCCATAGACGTCGGGTACTTCTCCGCGAGCGTCTCCGCGACGGCCGAGCCGAGTCCGCCGATCACGTTGTGGTTCTCCGCGGTCACTATCGCGCCCGTCTTTTTTGCGCTCTCGATAACGAGCTCCTCATCGAGCGGCTTTACGGTATGCATGTCTATCAGTCGGACGCTTATGCCCTCCTTTTCGAGCTCGCGCGCCGCATAAATGGCCTCTACGACCATAACGCTGCTTGCGATTATCGTGACGTCGCTGCCGTCCGTTATCATTGCGCCCTTGCCGAGCGTAAATTCGGAGCTTTCGTCATATATCTTTACTATGCTCTTTCTGGGCATGCGTATATAGTCCACTCCGTAATGAGCGGCTATCTGCGGCAGCAGCTTCTTTACGAGCACGGGATCGGATATATCCACGAGCGTGATGTTCGGTATTGCTCTTAACGCAGCAATATCCTCAAACGCCATATGCGTTCCGCCGTTGCCCGCCACGCAGACGCCTACGTCGCCGCCTATGAGCTTTACATTCTGCTTTGAATACGCGCAGGATATGAATATCTGGTCGAGCATGCGCCGGGAGGTGAACACCGCGAACGAATGCACAAACGGTACAAAGCCCTCCGCTGACATTCCGCCGGCCATGGAGCAGGCGTTTGCCTCCTGAATGCCGCAATTGAAGGCGCGCTCCGGAAAGCGGTCGAAAAACGGCATTGTTCCTACGGAATGGCTCACGTCGCAGTCCATAATGATTATGCGCTCGT
>CAYVOZ010000093.1:3146-10454 GCA_964453325.1 uncultured Christensenellaceae bacterium
GTCCGCAGCGGCAACGTCCATGAGGGCGTCGCAGTATGAAGCGTTCATGTTCTTTTTATCGGCAACAAATTCATCGAGCAGCTTTACCATGTGAAATCTCCCTTCGGGAACGTTCCGTTCTCCCATCTTCTCTCTATCTCGGCTATAGCCTCGTCCGCCATCTTGTCGTCCACCGCCATAGCGTGATTGAAGGACGCCTTTTCCGCAAAGCTGCACCCGAGGCCCTTATACGTGTCGAGTATGATAACATGCGGCTTGCCCTCCACGCTCTTTGCGGCGGCAATGCCCTCGTATATCTGCTCCGCGTCATAGCCCTTTACCGTGCGCGCGTCGCAGCCGAAGGCCCTGAATTTCGCTTCGAGATCGATAGGATCGAGTATATCCTTTATCTTTCCGTCGAGCTGTATCTTGTTCCAGTCCACAAATACTATGAGTCTGTCAAGCTTTCTGTATGCAGCGGCTTCCACAGCCTCCCATACCTGACCCTCTCCGCATTCTCCGTCGCCGATAATGCAGTATGTGTAGTTCTTAAGTCCCTTAAGTCTGCATGCAAACGCTATGCCCACAGCGGAGGATATCCCCTGCCCGAGCGAGCCCGTGGACATATCGATGCCCGGAGTATGCAGCATATCGCAGTGGCTCGGAAGCATGGTATCGAGCTTATTCATCGTGAGCAGCGCTTCCTTCGGGAAAAAGCCCCTTATAGCCAGCGCAGCATAGAGTCCCGGGCCGCAGTGTCCCTTTGACAGCACGAGCCTGTCTCTCTCCTCCCACTTGGGCTCTTCGGGCCGTACATTCATGACTCCCGCGTACAGCACTCCCAGCACATCGGCTATGGATATCGAGCCTCCCACATGACCGTACCCGAATGCCGCAAGCGCATGTATCGCCTCAATGCGAATATCCGCAGCCATTCGGCTCATCTTTTTATAGTCTGTCGCCATTATACCCCTCCCGTTTTATATAAGCGGATGCTCTCCGCTCATTATCGTTTTTATATGCGCGACACGCTCTCGCCGAGGCTCATCGCGCGCTCCGTTACGAGTCTTTTCGGCTCGGCGCCCGCTATCGTGTGCTCAAGGAAGAACTCCGCCGCGCGCCGTCCGAGCTCCGGAGCCGAGCAGCCTACCGTCGTCACCTTTACGGAGAGCTGCTCCAAAAATGGCGAAGGGTCAAAGCTCACTATGCTCATATCGGCGGGTATTCTCTTGCCGCATTCCGTAACGCCCTTTATAAAGCCCGCCGTCATCATATCGTTGCCTATGAATGCCGCGGTATATCCGCCCTCCGAGCAGGCCTTTTTTGCGTGCTCGTATCCCGAGCGCCATGTCAGGTCTCCGCTTACTATCATATCGCTCGCGTCTATGCCCGCCTCTGACATCGCCGCGAGATATCCCGCCTGCCTGTCGCGTGAGGTCGTGGCGCCGCTGCCGCTCGAAATATGCAGTATTCTTCTGTGTCCGTTGTCTATGAGGTGCTTTACGGCGTCATACGCACAGCCGAAGTTGTCCTGTACTATGGCGTCCGTCTCGCAGCTCGGAAGATACCTGTTCATAAGCAGCACGGGGAACTCCGCCTTTCCGAGTCTGTCCGCGAGCTCCGGCGTTTCTATCGGAGACATGAGTATCGCTCCCGCGATACGGAAGTTCCCTGCCATCCCGACATACGACAGCTCCTTTTCGGCATTGTACTCGCTCATGCAGAACATTATGAGATATCCCGCCTGATACAGTACCTTTTCTATCTCGCCTATCGCCGCTCCGTAGAAGTAGTTGGATATATCGCCCGCTATCACCATTACGATGTTAAGGCGTCCCTTTACCATTCCCCTCGCAAGCTCGTTGCGCTTATAGCCGTTCTCGTTCATTACTCTGATAACGCGCTCGCGCGTCTCGCTCTTTACGAGCGGATCCCCCGTGAGCACTCTCGATACGGTGGATTTGGAGCAGCCGCTCAGCCTTGCTATGTCTATTATGGTCAGCTTTGACTGCATGTCCTCGTCCCCCGAATAAGTCTGCGATTATTTATGGGAACGTTCCCATTCAATGCTTCAATTATACATTCCGATTTTGCCGTTGTCAACAGTTGTTTATTCATTTTATTCGGATGTAAAGCATGTAGGCGGAAAAACAAAGCCCGCGAATGCAATATGCGTCACTCGCGGGCCTTCCGGATATTCTGCGGAATATGCATGTCCGGGACGTGCAGTCCCCTGCAAACAGTCTTTACCGCAGCATGTATATTTACATCATTGCCCAGCCGTGCGTGAGCCTTATGGACTGCCCCGTCAGAGCGCCGCTGTCGTTGGCTAAAAAGGCAAGCGTGTTGGCGACGTCCTCCACGGTGGTGAACACGCCGTCGACGGTATCGCGCAGCATTATGCCCTTCACGACCTCCTCCTCGGATATGCCCATGGAGGCGGCCTGCTCGGGTATCTGCTTCTCCACAAAAGGCGTCTTTATAAAGCTCGGGCATATCGTATAGGTATATATGCCGTGCTCCGCGCCCTCGCGCGCAATGGCCTTTGCCAGACCCGCAACGCCGTGCTTGGCAAAGTTATACGGCTCCTTGAGCTTTGAGCCCACAAACGACTGCACAGAGCCCGTGAACACTATCCTGCCGCCCTTGCCCGACGCTTTCATTCTTCTGTAGGCCGCTCTTGCGACTAAAAAGGCTCCGTCGGCATGCACAGCCATCATGCGCCGCCAGTCCTCGAACGGGTATTCGTCAAACGGATGCACTATCTGAATACCCGCGTTCGACATAACGAGATCGCACGAGCCGAAACGCTCAAGCATCATGTCAAAGCCCGACTCCACCTCGTTTTCGTCGGATACGTCCATGCGCACCGCGAACGCCGTCTGTCCCGCGCCGTTTATCTCGCGCGCGACGTCCTCTGCGGTCTCAAGGTTCACATCCGCCGCCACGACGCCGTAGCCCTCTTTTGCCATGCGCAGCGCGCACGCCCTGCCTATCCCGGAGCCCGCTCCGGTTATCAGCGCAAATTTACTCATGTTCTCCTTCTCCTCGCCGGTATAATTCTTTCGTATTTCAGCTGCACAGCAGCCTTGTCCGCGTCCTTACTCCCTCGTCTCCGAGGCCATGCGCTCTTTTTCGCTCTTTGGGAGCTTCTTTATCGCCGCCTCGCGCCTGAGCGCAGCCGCGCGGTCGGGGCAGAGCTCTGTATACACTATCCTTACCGGTCTTCTCGGACGCGTATACTTTGCGCCCGTGCCTGCGTTGTGCTCCGCCTCGCGGCGGCGCGCGTCGGAGGCTATGCCGGTATAAAGCGAGCCGTCCGAGCACCTGAGCATATAGACCGTGTAAGGCCTTATTTCATCGGTCATAGCGTCTTCTGACCGGCTCCGCGCCCGCAATAGGTCTGCGCGTCTCCGCGCTCGCAATTGGTCTTCGCGTCTCAGCGCCCGCTATGGGTCTGCGCTGCTCTGCGCCCTCTATAGGTCTGCGCCTCTCATTCTGTCTCGCGAGGCGGCGCTCCTCCGCGCGCAGATCGGCAACGTACATGAAAAGCGTCACCACAGTCACCGGCAGAGTTATTATCATGAGCACCTTTGTTATCTGATTGTTGACAAAGCCCATTGCGGAGTTGATCTGATCGATTATAAACAGCGTCAGAAAGACGAGCAGCATTATTATGCAGATATTCGCGAGTATCCTTTTAAGCAAAGTACTTCCCTCCTTATTCCATGCCGATATAGATTATATCGGTCACTCCGCGGTCGCCCGAGGGATTGTTATAGTATTCTCCGCCGACGGACATCTGCGACGTCGCGCCGCCGTCGAGGTTATATGCGGACTTGCAGCCGAGCTCATAGAACCACGCGGACAGATCCGCGAGCGTGATGCCGCTCGACGCCTCCGAGCGTCCGTCCACCGTCACAAAGACGAGGTGGTTCGGCTCGTACATGCCTATCGCCGTGCGCGGATTCTCGCGCTGGACGGTGCTGTTGAACTCGGTCATGGGCTGTCCGTCGTCGTCTAAAAGCCTCGGCCCGAACGACCATACCTGCCACGCGCCCTCGGCCTTTATCTTTTCTATATCGAAGGCTCCCTTATCATACGTCACGAGCGAGCCGTCGTAGTTAAGCACGCAGACGTCCTCATAGGGCACCTCGCGGTAAAGCACGCCGTCGCGTACGGTCACGCCCTCCTTGCGCGCGGCGAACTGGTCACCGTTTATGGCCACATAGGCTCCCACCGTACCCGCTATGGACGGTACATAGTCGCGGCTGCTCCATGCGCCCTTGAACTCTCCGCCCGCAAGATAGGTATGCAGATACCTCACGTCTCTTAAATATATATCAGCTATATGGAATACACAGCCGCCATTCTCCGAGGTGCTCATCGTCACCGATACGTTCTCGGACGTGAACGAATCCTCCGTCGTTACGGGCTCGCTCCCCGCGGGCAGGAACCTGCTCTCCTCGGTCGGCTCTGGCGTCGCGGCGGGCTCTGTCTGCTCCCCCGGCTCCGCCGTTATGGGGATCGGGGTCGGCTCCGGCGTCGCCGCGGGCTCTTCGATCGCGGGCGGCTCCGGCAGCGCCTCGCTCACGAGATCCTTTCTGTTTATGGGATTGACGTGATGGAAATACGCTATCACCACGAGCACTACCCCCGCAAGCACTATGTCAAGCACGACCGTGAGTATAAACGGCGCTTGCTTTTTCTCTCTTCTGTCTCTCATATCTCTCATATCTCTCATATGACCCTAATAAGCCTCAGTCATGCCGCATGCGCGGCAGTTTATTTGCACCGCGAATAATAATAGCAAATAAACCGCATAAATTCAATACCGGCTGACGCTGTCACGCCCCGCGTGAGCTGCATATCATAGAATATCAGCGGCAGTATACGGCCGTCGGCATTTCATGCGGGGAAGGTGATAAATTGCAGCTTATACTTTTTGCGAACGACGGACTTCTGCGCACGCTCGCCCGTTTTCTGCCGGACGGCTCTGCCTTTATGCATTCGCACGGCTCTCTTGAGCTCGATATCGATACCGGCGGACTTCCCCGCTTCTTTAATGCTCTGTCGAACGTCATAGCCGCATATTTTTTGCCGGAGTTCATGGACCGTCTGCTCGCAAGGGATTTCGCCTTTCTCCGTCCCTCGCACGCGCGCTGTATAAAGCGCTCCGCCGTCCGCGCCTTAAAGCTCTCGCCGGCATACCCCGGTCTGATCTCCGACGCAGCCGTACAGTTAGAGCTGTGCGTCCGCGAGAGCGGGTCTGTATCGGCGGAGGGCTTCTTTCTCTTCAGAATGAGCGGGCTTAAGGCACTCGGCGAAAGGCTCCTCGACGCGGAGGTATCGCGGCTGCTCCGGGAAAGCGAATACGACGCCATGCTAACGCTGCTGCGCAGCTATACAAAAATGCGCGCTCCGCTCATAGATTTTTTGCGCATCGAAGACGCGGACGGCTCATACAGGCTGTATACCGCAGACGGCTCGCGAGTATTCACATACTCGCGGGATGCGCTGCGCTATACCCATGAGGAATCGCTGCTGAACTCTCTTCTGTTCCTGTCGCCCGCAAGCCTCGATATAAGCGGCATAAAAAGCAAAGACATGCTCGCTGTATTGGAGCATGTCTTTGAGGGCCGCATCACAAGAGATTAGATAGCGTACTTCTCGTTGTATTTCTCGTATTCCGTGCGGAAGCGCTCATCCGCCATGGTCTTTACGGCGTTAAGATACTCGTGAGTATCGAACTTGTAGTTCACGACCTCTATCACGGCGACGGCGATGTTCGAGCAGTGGTCGCTCACGCGCTCGTAGTTCGTCAAGAGATCGCTCAGCACGAACCCGAGCTCTATAGTGCAGCTGCCCGTGCGCAGACGGTCTATGTGGTTCATCTTTATTTCCTTTATGAGTACGTCTATGACCTGCTCAAGAGGCTCCACGCTCTGCGCGGTGAGCACGTCGTCGTTCTCGAACGCTTTTTCCGTGAGCGTCAGTATCTCGCCTATCGCGTCCGCCAGTACGGCTATCTCTTTATTGGCCTCGTCGGAGAAGCTTATCTTCTTTTCGTTTATCTCGTCAGCTACCTTCAAAAGATTCACGGCGTGGTCGCCCAGTCTCTCGAAATCGCCTATCGTATGCAGCATTCTCGATATGCTCTTGCTGTCCGCGTCGGATATGTCCTTGCTCGACAGCTTTACGAGGAACGTGCCGAGCCTGTCCTCGTATTTATCAAGGTCGTCCTCGTTTAAGAAAATATGCTGCCTCGTGCTTTGAGAATAATTCGTCATAAGCTGCATTGCCGAGCGTATGGTGTCCATAGCCAGTCTGCACATCTCCGCTGTCCTGTTGCCGCACTCCGCTATAGCCACGGAGGGAGTGTTCAGGAGCCTTTCGTCTATGAATACTATGTGCTCCTCGGTCTTTGAGTCCCGCACCACAAAATTTGCTATTCTTACGAGCAGCTTTGTGAACGGAGTGAGTATTACAGTCGTGAAGATGTTGAATATACTGTGGACGGCGGCTATCCCCACGGCTCCTATGGGTTGATTCACAAACTCGAAGCCGAATATCAGATTCGCCGCATAGAACAGTATGAGGCATACCACCGTGCCTATGAGGTTAAAGCAGACGTGCACGACCGCGACGCGCTTTGCGTTTTTGCTGACGCCTATCGCGGATATAAGCGAGGTCACGCAGGTGCCTATGTTCTGACCCATTATTATAGGTATAGCCATGCCGTAGGTCACGCTGCCCGTGAGCGCAAGCGCCTGCAGCACGCCCACCGAGGCGGCGGAGCTCTGTATTATACCCGTGAACACCGCACCTACGAGCACTCCAAGGAGCGGATTGTTGAACGCCGTGAGTATGCTCGTAAAGTTCGGCGAGTCTGCGAGGGGGCTCACTGCGGAGGACATGAGCTTCATTCCGAACATCAGTATCGCAAAGCCCACGCCTATCCTGCCGATATCCCTCCTGCGCTTCTTCTTGGAAAGCATCATCATTATGATGCCTATGAACGCGATTATGAGCGAGAAATTCTCGGGCTTTAAAAGCTTGAGCCAGAAGTTGTCCGTCTGGATCCCTATGAGCGAGAGCAGCCACGCCGTAAGCGTCGTGCCTATGTTGGAGCCCATTATGACTCCCACGCTCTGCGAAAGGTCCATTATGCCGGAGTTTACGAGACCCACGAGCATGACCGTCACAGCCGAAGAGGACTGTATTGCTATCGTGATGCCTGCTCCGAGAGCCATGCTTTTAAACAGATTCGAGGTAATACGTTTAAGAGAGCTTTCGAGCTTTCCGCCTGCGAGCTTTTCAAAGCCGGAG
>CAYVOZ010000094.1:0-10454 GCA_964453325.1 uncultured Christensenellaceae bacterium
TATGCTGCAGGTGGACTCGAGCTTTGACCTCATGATAATGGGCTCGGGCAGCATCCGCGTGGAGGAGCTCGGGCCGATAGTGCAGTATCAGGACCTTAAGGAGGCCATGCCTTATGACGACCCGCTTTATATGCTCGAGGTCACAGGAGCGCAGCTCAGAGCCATGCTTAAATTCGTGCTGCGCGAGGAGGCTTATTCCGGTCATACCGAGTTTTATCAGTATTCAAAGGGGCTGAGAGTCGTATATTCCCGGGGCAAACGCGATTTTACGGAGCTTAAGTTCAACGGAAAGGATATCGGGGACGGCGACCGCATAAAGATAGCGTTACAGCAATACCATTTCAACAATTTTGACGGGTTCTTCGGCGTGCCTCTTACGGAGGTAGTAAAGAACCGCAAGCCGCGCATGGTGGCGACGTCCTGCACGTACATTTTTGAGGAATACTTAGCTACGGTGACGCGTCTCGACGCGCATATCGAGGGCAGGCTCGTCGTCACGGAATGACGGCAAAGCTTTAAAACGCTTGATACGGAGGCAGCTGTAATTGAAGGAGAGACTGAAAAAGGGCTTTGAAGAGGTGTTCGGGGGAGAGTGCAGAGTATTCTTTTCGCCCGGGCGTATCAACCTCATAGGCGAGCACACGGATTATAACGGCGGACATGTGCTGCCCTGCGCGCTCACGCTCGGCACATATGCTGCGGCGAGACCCAACGGCAGCGGGGAGATAAGGATGTTTTCGGAGAACCTGCCGTCCGGAGGCGTCGTGAGCTACGATATAAACGATATCAAAAAACGCGGAGTATGGGCGGACTATGCCGCGGGTGTGATCACGGAATTTGCCAAAGCGGGTCACAGACTGCCGTGCGGGCTCGATATTTACTATTACGGCGACCTTCCGGCGGGCGCGGGGCTTTCGTCGTCGGCGTCGATAGAGGTGCTTACGGGGGTGGTGCTGCGCTCGCTGTTCGGCTTTGATACAGACAACGCGCAGACAGCGCTGTGCGCTCAGAGAGCCGAGAATGATTTCGTGGGCATGAACTGCGGGATAATGGATCAGTACGCCATAGCCATGGGAAAAAGCGGGAACGCGCTGTTTTTGGATACGAACACGCTGCGGTACGAGTATGTGCCTGCGCGTCTCGACGGGATATCCGTAGTAGCGATGGACACGGGAGTAAAGAGGGGACTTGCCGGTTCGGAGTATAACCGCCGCAGGAGCGAGTGCGAGGCCGCCGCGGAAAAGCTGGAGCGCGTATGTGGAAAGCCCGCGCTCTGCATGCTCGCCTATGCCGAGCTGGTAAAGCATTCACAGCTTTTGAGCGAGACGGAGCTTAAGCGCGCGCGTCACGCCGTGACGGAGGACCTTCGCACGAAAAAGGCATATGCTCTGCTGCACGCGGGGGACGCGGTCGGGTTCGGCAGGCTTATGAACGCCTCGCATATATCTTTAAAGGAAGATTTTGAGGTCACGGGCGAGGCGCTCGACGCAATGGTATTTTCCGCATGGAGACAGTACGGAGTTATAGGCGCGCGCATGACCGGCGCGGGCTTCGGAGGCTGCGCGATAGCGCTCGTGAGAGACGAGTCTCTCGACAGCTTTAGGGACGGAGTGAAAAGAGAATACGAGCGGCTGACCGGCAGGCGGGCGGGTATATATACCGCGAGCATAGGCGGCGGGCCGACGGAAATATGAACATCAGTCCAAAAACATGCTTTTGAAGGGAGCAACTCAACAAAAAAACGAGCCTGCGCATAACGCACAGGCTCGCAGAGTGTCAAAAAAGACCTTGACCTTAGTAAGCTTTAATTCATAGGCGCAGGGCGGCGTGTACGCCCGGGGCCTATACATATCGGATTTTGACGGCCGTGACCGCTTATGCGGTCACAGTCAAAACCCGGCAATCCCGTCAAAAAACATAGTTTTTTGACGGACTGACGGGGCGGCGAGCTTTGTTCGCCGCCCCGTTTTTATATTGCATCCGTCCCGAAAACATGGGATAATCATTATATAAGGAAGTCTTTTTAAGCTATTTAAATACCGCGGAGCTGAAGTGCTCCCGCATCGAAAGGGACGGTCAAACAATATGAAAGTATTCTTTCCGGAAAAAACCTCTCTCGGCATAGAGTTAGGCTCCACGCGCATAAAGGCCGTGCTCATCGGCAGCGATCACTCCGTACTGGCGTCGGGCGCGTTCGACTGGGAAAACAGGCTCGAGGACGGATATTTCACATACCGTTTGGAGGACGCATGGGCCGGCATACGCGCGGCATATGCAGCTCTCGCAGACGACGTAAAGGAGAAATACGGCGTGACTTTAAAGCGCGTCGGCGCAATAGGTATTTCCGGCATGATGCACGGCTATCTGCCGTTCGACGCTTACTTTAAGCAGCTCGCGGCCTTCCGCACCTGGCGCAACACGAATACGGAGCGCGCCGCGGCTGAGCTGACTGAACTTTTCGGCTTCAACATACCTCTGCGCTGGAGCGTGGCTCATATATATCAGGCGATGCTTGACAGCGAGCCGCACGTTAAGAGCATAGCGCGGCTCTCCACTCTCGCGGTCTATATACACTATATGCTCACCGGCGAATTTGTCGCAGGCATAGGTGAGGCGTCCGGCATGTTCCCGATAGACAGCGCTGCGCTCACCTATAACGCGGAGATGACGGACAAATTCGACGCGCTGTTAAAGAACGCGGGCATGTCCTACAGGCTCACGGATATACTGCCGCGCGTGCTGACCGCCGGAGAGCAAGCCGGCGCGTTGACCGAAGAGGGCGCAAGGCTCATAGACCCGACGGGCGCGCTCGAAAGCGGCATACCCCTTTGCCCTCCCGAGGGGGACGCAGGCACGGGCATGGTCGCGACGAACAGCGTCGCGCCGCGTACGGGCAACGTATCCGCCGGTACGTCCATATTCGCAATGATAGTGCTGGAGCACGGGCTTTCCAGGCTTTATACCGAGATAGACATGGTCACGACGCCATCGGGCAGCCCCGTAGCGATGGCGCACAGCAACACCTGCACGTCCGATATGGACGCATGGATAAGGCTTTTTGGCGAGCTGGCGTCCGCCGCCGGAGCGCACCCGTCAAAGAGCGAGCTTTACGCCCTATTCTATAACAAGGCGCTCGAGGGCGAGCCGGACTGCGGCGGGCTCATTAACTATAACTATTTTTCCGGAGAGCCTGTCGCGCGCGTATCCGGCGGCAGGCCGCTCTTTGTGCGCAGATCCGACGCACGGCTCACGCTCGCCAACTTTGCGCGCGCACAGCTTTTTTCCTCAATAGCCGCGCTGAAGCTCGGCATGGATATTCTGTTTGGGAAAGAGAACGTCGCTCTCGATTCCCTTTTAGGACACGGCGGGCTGTTCAAGACCCCCGTTGTCGGTCAGCGGCTTATGGCGGGCGCGCTCGGTGTACCTGTCTCCGTAATGGATACCGCCGGAGAGGGCGGGCCGTGGGGCATGGCAGTGCTCGCGGCGTATATGCTGAATAAATCCGACGGCGAAACGCTCGGGGATTATCTTTCCAAAAAGGTGTTCTCCGCGTTTACGAGCCGCACGGAGCAGCCCGTTCCCGCGGATACGGAGGGCTTTTTGCGCTTTATGGCTGACTACGAGCGCGGCCTCGATATAGAGCGCACCGCAGTCGAAGCGCTCATATAGCCCCGCCGCGCTCGATCCACATACGATTTTTCCAAATTAAAAGGGACTGCCCTCTATTATAAGGACTGTCCCTTTATTCCGTCAAAGCTTTTATTGCCTTACGCCACGAACAGTTCCCCGTCCTTCACGTCCACTGTCAGCGTATCGCCTGTTTCAAGGTCTCTCGAAAGTATAGCGCGGGCAATGAGCGTCTCCACGCTGCTCTGCAAATATCTTTTAAGCGGGCGCGCTCCGTACTGCGGATCGAAGCCCCTGTCTATTATAAGCTCCTTTGCCGCCTCCGTGATATCGAGCTTTAAGGACTTATCCGCGAGCCTGCCGCGCAGACCGGCTATCAAAAGCTCTATTATTCCGCCTATATCCGCTTTTGTGAGCGGGCGATAGAACACTATCTCGTCGAGACGGTTAAGAAACTCCGGGCGGAAGCTCCTCTGCAAAAGCGACATTACCGACTCCCTCGCCTCGTCCGTGATGCGTCCGTCGGGCGTGATGCCGCCGAGCAGATACTCCGAGCCTAAGTTGCTCGTGAGTATAATAATGGTGTTTTTGAAGTCCACCGTCCTGCCCTGAGAGTCGGTTATCCTGCCGTCGTCGAGCACCTGCAGAAGTATGTTAAACACGTCCGGGTGCGCCTTTTCTATCTCGTCAAAGAGCACCACGGAATACGGCTTTCTGCGCACGGCCTCGGTCAGCTGACCGCCCTCGTCATAGCCCACATAGCCCGGAGGGGCGCCGATGAGCCTGGACACCGAGAACTTCTCCATATACTCGGTCATATCTATACGCACCATGCTGCGCTCGTCGTCAAACAGCGCCTCCGCGAGGGCCTTTGCGAGCTCGGTCTTTCCAACGCCCGTCGGCCCCAAAAACATGAACGAGCCTATGGGCCTGTTCGGGTCGGATATGCCCGCGCGCGAGCGGATTATTGCCTCCGTCACCTTTTGCACGGCCTCGTCCTGACCTACGACGCGCTTATGCAGCACCTCGTCGAGGTGGAGTATCTTTTCGCGCTCGCCCTCCATGAGCTTTGCCACGGGTATGCCCGTCCAGCGCGCTACTATACCGGCTATCTCCTCCTCCGTCACGGTGTCTCTCACGAGCGTGAGCTCGCCCTTTGCGCCCCTTCTGCGCTCCTCGCTCGCCTTTACCGCCGCGTCCAGCTTCTTTTCGAGCTCCGGGATGGTCGAATACTTGAGTCTTGCCGCTGTCTCGTATTCATACTTCTGCTGCGCGTCCTCCATCTGGGCATTGGCGCGCTCGAGCTCCTCCTTTACGAGCTTTACCTCGTCTATGCTGCTCTTTTCCTTCTCCCACCTGCTCTTTAAGGCGTTATACTCGTCGCCGGACTCCGCAAGCTCCTGCTCTATCTTTTGCAGCCGCTCCCTCGAGAGCGTGTCGGTCTCCTTTTTAAGCGCCATCTGCTCTATCTCGAGCTGCATCATGCGGCGTCTCACGTCGTCTAATTCGACTGGCATGGAGTCTATCTCCGTCCTTATCATGGCACACGCCTCGTCCACAAGGTCTATGGCCTTATCGGGCAGAAAACGGTCGGTTATATACCGGTTCGAGAGCGTCGCCGCCGCAACGAGCGCGCGGTCGTGTATCTGCACGCCGTGGAATATCTCATAGCGCTCCTTTATGCCTCGCAGTATGGATATAGTGTCCTCCACGGTCGGCTCATCCACCATGACCGGCTGAAAACGCCTCTCGAGTGCCGCGTCCTTCTCGACATACTTTCTGTATTCGTCGAGCGTGGTCGCGCCTATGCAGTGCAGCTCTCCCCTCGCGAGCATGGGCTTCAAGAGGTTGCCCGCGTCCATGGAGCCCTCTGTCTTGCCCGCGCCGACTATGGTATGCAGCTCGTCGATAAAGAGTATTATGCCGCCCTCGCTCTCCTTTACCTCGTTTAAGACCGCCTTAAGGCGTTCCTCAAACTCGCCGCGGAACTTTGCGCCCGCGATAAGCGCGCCCATATCGAGCGAGAAAATGGTCTTGTTTTTCAGTCCCTCGGGCACGTCGCCGCGCACTATTCTCTGCGCGAGCCCCTCGGCTATGGCCGTCTTGCCCACGCCCGGCTCGCCTATGAGCACGGGGTTGTTCTTCGTCTTTCTCGACAGTATGCGTATGACGTTTCTGATCTCGCCGTCTCTTCCTATGACGGGGTCGAGCTTCTGCTCCCTCGCGCGCTTTACGAGATCCGTGCCGTATTTATTGAGCGCGTCGTACGTCCCCTCGGGGTTGTCGCTCGTCACTCTCGTTTTTATCTTTTTGAGCTCGGATAAAAAGCCCTCCTTGGTTATGCCGTAGGTGCGAAAAAGCTCCTTTATCGCTGGAGTGGCATAGTCGAACAGGCCTATCATAATGTGCTCGACGGACACATACTCGTCCTTCATTTTATCCGCCAGCTTCTCCGCGGAGTTAAGTATTTTATCCGTTTCGGGCGCGACGTATATCTTGTCCGGCTCACGTCCGCTGCCCGTGACTCCGGGTATCTTTCTTATAGCTCCGTCCACCGCTCCCAAAAAGGCGTCCGTATTGATGCCAATTTTAGAGAGCAGATTGGCTATCAGCCCCCCGTCGTCGTCCACGAGCGCATAAAGCAGATGCTCCGGCATTATCTGCATATTGTTATTCTCTATCGCCATGCTCTGCGCCGCGGTTATGGCCTCCATCGATTTTTGCGTCAGTTTTTGTGCGTTCATATTCGCTACCTCCTGTTTGCTATATAAGGCCCGTTCCGGCCGCAAGATATTTAAGATATCCGCTCTCCAGCTCCCGGGCGTCGTATTTTCCGCTCAGATAACCCTTCATGAGCTCGTCGAGCATCGTTATATACGCGCTAATAGCGCCGCTTATGCTCTCGTTCGACGTATTTCCGTCCTCCGGCAAAGATATGCTCCTCACCAGCTTGCCGTCGTAAAGAGCGTATCTCGCATGACGGCCGTTCATCCTTGGAGCGGCGTATACGTCCTCGAGCCGCTTCCAAAGCGAGAAGAAGCTCTCCACCGCGCGCAGCAGCTCTGCGGACTGCGTGCGGAACACCACCGCAAGCTCGCCTATGTCCCCGTGCGGAGTCCTAAACAGCTCCACCTCATACTTAATGGTCGGACGGTATTTATAGTCAAGGCTGCTCTTTAAATACATCGTCGTCCTGTTCGGCGTTAAAAAGGGCGTCAGTCCTCCCGCGCTGCCTATCAGCAGCTCCATCTGTTTATATATCTCGCCTATGCGCTTCTCCGGCGTTGTCATGGACGCATACTCCGCGAGCACGCTGTTCACGAGGCCCGACCGGCTCATGCCCTGCGCTGCGGCAAGCCTGTCTATCTCACGCACCACGTCGTCCATGAGCATAAGCGAATAAAGACTCTTCTGCATACGATCTCCTTCCCAATACTTTTTGTTACATATATTTACCCTAAACAATTCTCGTTAAACATAATATATAAATTTCTTTACGAGTTTGCGCTATTTTTCCGGATTCTCGTACATTTCGACATAAGCAGTAGAAAAATCGACAATATAGTGTGTAAAAATGTGATTTTCTTGTTGCAATTAAACAAATTACACTGTAGAATATAAGTGACCATCGGGACAGTTAGCTGCCGTCACCCGACAGCCGTTGCTTCAATGCCGGAGGATTAGCGATGATAAACAACAAAAAGGGCTTTACTCTTGTAGAAGTTATAATAGTTTTAGTCGTGTTAGCGATACTGGCGGCTATACTTATACCCTCGTTTGTTTCGTATATAGAAAAAGCCGAAAAGCGTACAGTCGTCGTCGAAACGAGAAACGTAATGCTCGCGGCAAAGGCGGCGGTCATAGAGGAATATGCTCTCGACAAGGCACAGTTCACCACCTCCGGTCAGGGCGCGTGCAAATATACCGGCGAGAACGGAAAGCCGAGGGGCAGAGTGACCTCGAATATGCTCTATACCATACAGAACAGCGGCAGTACCGACGATAAAGAAGGCGTGGACGCCGCCATCGCCCGAAACGTGTTGGATTATCTTTCAAGCGGGAACAAGAAGACCGCCGAGTATGTTTTTTCAAAGAGCGTCGGCCCTCACAGCGGAGGCGGTATGAATGTGAGCGACTACTATGCGACCTATAAGCAGCCCGGCGTCATAATCTGCTATACCCCGGAGGGTGAGATAGACTTCATCGAATTCGGGCTCGAGCGTTACATGGCGCATATGGACGGCACCACAGGAGAGATAACGATATACGACGGCAAGGACGGCGGAAAATATTCCAAATATCCCACGTAACAGCCGCACGGAAGAGAGATTATTTGCAGCAAAGCAATTAATGCAATACACACAATATATAAGGAGAAAAATCATGCTGGAGAAAATGCGCAAAAACAAAAAGGGCTTTACACTTGTTGAGGTCATCGTAGTGCTCGTTATACTGGCAATATTGGCCGCAATACTCGTACCGTCGATGATAGGCTGGATAGACAAGGCCGAGCAGAAGACCGCTGTGGTCGAGGGCAGAAGTATGCTGCTCGCAGCACAGACGATAGTGTCGGAAAACTATAAGACCTATTCCGGAGCATCCGCCGCGACCGCTCTTACCGAGGCGCACGAAGGCGAGGCCGAAACTCTCGCAGAGGTCGGCGCTGAGTTCTCCACCGGTACTGTCGCAGTGGCCGGTACTCAGGTCACAGGCTTCACCATGACGTCCTCTAACAAGAACTATACCGTTACGTACACCAAGGCCGACGGCTTCAAGGTCGAAAAAGTCAAAAAAGCTTAACAACTTTTCACTACATATCATGATCCTTTCCAATATGGCGCAGAGTCTTGCTCTGCGCCATATTGCGGCAAGGTGCTGATCCTGCAAAATCACACAGCCGGGAGGAACCATATTTGACCGGACTTATTTATGCGGCGCTTTATCTCTTTGTCTTTATCGTCGGCGCCTGCATCGGCAGCTTTATGAACGTCGTTATATTTAGAGTGCCCAGGAAGCTCAACATAGCAAAGGGGCGCTCCTTCTGCCCCGGCTGCGGCCGCACTCTGACCGCGTCCGACCTCATACCCATACTGAGCTGGGTCTTTTTAGGGGGCAAATGCCGCACCTGTAAATGTAATATATCCGCCAGATACCCGTTGGGCGAAGCCCTCTGCGGGATTTTTGCCGTTTTGAGCGTTTTTTTGTTCCATTTCACTCCACAGGCTGTTATAATATTCACATCGGCATGCATACTGTATGCGGTGGCATGGATAGACATCGATACCATGGAGATACCGAACAGCCTTGTAATAGCGCTGATCGTTCCTGCGGTATGCGCGGCGTTCTTTGTTAAGGACGTCGGCTGGCTCGCGCGCGGAATAGGCTTTTTCGCGGTCAGCGTTCCGCTGCTGCTCACCAACCTCATAAAAAAGGACAGCTTCGGCGGCGGCGATATCAAGCTTTGCGCCGTCTGCGGCTTTCTTTTAGGCTGGAAGCTGCTGCTCGTCGGTACCTTTATAGCCCTTCTTACCGGCGGCGGATACGGTATATACTGTCTCATACGAAAAAAGAAGGGTAAGGGCGACCGTTTTGCGTTTGGACCGTTTTTGAGTCTGGGCTTTACGGCGGCTCTCTATGCCGGAGAAGTACTTCTCGGCGCGTATCTCTCGCTTATAGGCTTTTAAGAGGCGCACCGGTCTTATCATATAAATCTCAACGGAGGGTATTTGACGCGTGCCGAACTATAAATACAAGGCTACAGAGCTCAGCGGCAAGACCGTGCACGGGTTCCTGCCCGCTGCGGGAGAGGCGGAGCTGAGGCAGAAGCTGCGTGAGGAGAACCTCTTTCTGACCGATTTTTCGGAGCAGGAGGTCGCGTCCTCCGTGCGAAAATTCAAGGCGCAGCAGCTCTCGGACTTCTGCCGCGAGCTCGGAACTCTTTTGGGCGCGGGCGTACCTCTCATTCGCACGATCAGTATAATGGCTAACCGCGACATCCCCAAAAAGACAAAGGACGTATACGAGAGGCTTTACCAGTCACTCAAAAAAGGCCATATGCTCTCCGAGGCAATGGCGGAGCTCGTCGGCGTCTTTCCCGATCTGCTCATAAGCATGTTCCGCTCGAGCGAGGAGAGCGGCTCTATGGACGCCACCGCTCTAAGAATGGCGGAGCATTATCAGAAAAGTCACAAGCTGCAGAAAAAAGTCAAATCCGCAATGACATACCCCATAGTGCTGGCGTGCATCACGGTCATTGTCTTGCTCGTGGTGTTTTTGCTCGTGCTGCCGCGGTTCTTTAAGCTTTTCCAGGACATGGACGCGGAGCTCCCCTCGATAACGAAATTTATGCTCGACCTCTCTTCCGGGCTCAGAGATAACTGGGTATGGGTGCTCGTGATAGTGCTCGTGATCATCCTCGCCGTAAAGGCGCTGACCTCGATCCCCGGCGTAAGGCGCGCTCTCGACTGCCTAAAGCTTAAGATACCCGTCGTCGGGAAGCTCCTTCGCACGATCTACACGGCGCGCTTCGCGCGGGTATTGAGCTCGTCGTATTCCAGCGGCGTTTCCATCATAAACTCGCTTTCAAACGCGCGCGACACCGTGGGCAACGCCTATATCGCGTCCCAGTTCGACGCTCTCGTTCAAAAGGTCCGCGTTGGCACCTCGCTCTCTCAGGCCCTTGGCGAGGTAAAGGGCTTTGACAATAAGCTGCCCGCATCCGTCCAGATCGGTGAGGAGACCGGCAAGCTCGACGACATGCTCAACTCCATGGCGGACTCCTTCGACTATGAAAGCGAAATGGCTCTCGCGCGGCTGACCGCGCTCGT
>CAYVOZ010000095.1:0-9168 GCA_964453325.1 uncultured Christensenellaceae bacterium
TAACTCCGACTTTACCGACCCGCTCGCGCTGCACGCCATAAAGATGATAAAGCGCGACCTTATTGACTCGTATAACGGAGATATGGCAAAGCGCGACAGCATGCATAACGCTCAGTGCCTCGCGGGCATGGCGTTCTCAAACGCTCTTTTGGGCATAGTGCACTCCATGGCGCATAAGACCGGCGCAGCCTTCGGCGACTACGGCGCGCATATCATACACGGCGCGGCGAACGCAATGTATCTGCCCAAGGTCATAGCCTTTAACGCAAAGGACGCGACGGCAAAGAAGCGCTACGGCGAGATAGCCGATTTTATAGGGCTCGCGGGCAATAACGACGACGAGAAGGTCAAGAGCCTCATAGAGTTCCTGCGCGGCATGAACGACGCGCTCAACATACCTCACTGCATAAAGAACTACGGTGCGGACAGCTATCCCACGGAGAACGGCTTTGTACCCGAGAAGGTCTTCCTTGAAAGACTGCACGACATAGCCGTAAACGCCATAGCGGACGCATGCACAGGCTCAAATCCGCGTCAGCCCTCCACAGAAGATATGGAGAAGTTGTTAAAAGCGTGCTATTATGATACCGAGGTCGATTTTTAAGAAATGTGACCGCTTTTGATAAAGGGCGGCCGCGGCCGCCCTTTTTAGGACGTCAAAAAATCAGGCTGTATATCGCTTCAAAAAAAGATACGGCGGAGATATTCAATGAGCATAAAAGCGGACAGACTGCTGGCGGTGAGAACCGAAAAAACTGTATACAAGGACGGCGAGACCGTGCTCAAGGTCTTTGAGCCCGGACGCGCAAAGACCGACGTTATGCGCGAGGCGCTGAATCAGTCCTGCGCAGAGGAGCTCGGACTTCGCGTGCCGCGTCTTTTGGAGGTCGCGCAGGCGGACGGAAGATGGTTCATACGCTCCGAGTTCATAGAGGGAAAAACGCTCACGCGCATCATGGAGGAGGAGCCTGACCGGAGGCAGGAGCTTATAGAAAGGTTCACTGCTCTGCATCTTGACATACTGAGCCGCACGTCCGTGCTGCTCCCGCGTCTCAGCGAGGAGCTCGACAGATATATCAGAATATGCGAATTATCGGGAACTGTTCGGCACGAGCTGCGCACACGGCTCGCGGCCTTTCCCCTGTCCGACAATGTGTGCCACGGTGAATTTTCGCCGTCAAATGTGATAATAATGCCGGATGATACGCCCTGCATCGTGGACTGGGCTCACGCCTCAAGGGGCTGCCCGGACGCCGACGCCGCGCGTACCTGTCTGCTTTTAAGACTTAAGGGAGAAGAAAAACTCGCCGAAAGCTATCTCGCTCTTTATTGCGAGGGACGCGGCGTTTCTCCCGATATTGTAAAGAGCCGCATACCCGTCGTGGCGGCGGCACAGTCGGTCATCAGCCGTCAGCCCGGGCGCGGGATGCTGCTCGCTGCGGCGGAGATAGTCACGGTCTGACCGTGTCAGCCGAAGAAGGCTTGAATAACTCATACTCAAAAAGGCAAAGGAGTAGTTTTTTATGAAGATCACTGTATGCATAGGCAGCTCGTGCCATATCAAGGGCTCCCGTCAGGTCGTGGAGCAGCTGCAGGCGCTTATAGCAGAGCACTCTCTCAAGGACGATATCGACCTTGCGGGTACGTTCTGCATGGGCAAATGTCAGACCGGCGTGAACGTGACCGTGGACGGCGTCTGTTTTTCCGTTTCCCCCGAGACTACGGAAAGCTTTTTTAACGACGAGGTATTAAAGAGGATACGGAAATGAAGGAGTTTTTGAGTTTTCAGAAATCCAACTGCAAAAACTGTCATAAATGCATACGCCACTGCCCGGTGAAATCCATACGCTTCTCCGGCAATCAGGCAAACGTCATAGCCACGGACTGTATACTCTGCGGAAAGTGCTATGTCGTCTGCCCGCAGAACGCCAAGCGCATCGCGGACGAGACCGAGATAGCGCAGGTGCTCTTGCAGGGCGAGGCTCCGGTCATAGCGAGCGTCGCGCCGTCCTTCGCCGCATATTTCGAGGGCGTGGGTTTTTCCGCGCTTTCCGATGCGCTCGTAAAACTCGGCTTTTTTGCCGCGGAGGAGACCGCTATAGGCGCAACCTTTGTAAAAAGGGAGTACGAGAAGCTTCTTGAGAGCGGCGACAGGAGCGTTATAATAACGTCCTGCTGTCATACCGTGAATCTGCTCGTCGAAAAATATTATCCCCGGCTCGCCTTACACCTCGCGCCCGTCGTGACGCCCATGCGCGCGCACTGCGACGATATAAAGCGCAGACATCCGGACGCAAAAACGGTATTTATCGGCCCCTGCCTCTCTAAAAAGGACGAGGCCGAATCTGACGGCGTGGACGCAGCACTGACGTTTGACGAGCTGTCGGCCATGCTCGAAAAAGCCGGCATAGCTATAGAGATAAAGCGCGATTCGTCCGAGAACAGCCGCGCGAGGCTCTTCCCGACCGACGGCGGAATACTTAAAACAATGGATATCAAAAACTCGTCATACGACTGCATATCCGTCTCGGGTATGGAAAACTGCATGGCAATGCTCGACGATATAGCCGCGGGCGGCATAGACAAATGCTTTATAGAGATGTCATCCTGCGCGGGCAGCTGCATAGGCGGACCTATACTTGAAAAGAGCTTTAACAAGCCTCTGAGGCATTATCTGTCCGTGACGGGCTATGCCGGCAAGAACGACTTTAAGACCGAGCAGCCCGACAGAGCTCTGCTCACGGCTGAGTATCCGCCGCGCGTGCTCTCGCACCTTATGCCCTCGGAGTCCGAGATAACCGACATTCTGCGCAAGATGGGCAAATACAGCGCAGAGGACGAGCTCAACTGCGGCACCTGCGGATACGATACCTGCCGCGCAAAGGCGGTCGCGGTATATCAGGGCAAGGCAGAGATAGACATGTGCCTGCCGCATCTCATAGAGAAGTCCGAGCGTTTTTCGGGCAATCTGCTCGACAACACTCCGAACGGCATTCTTGTCGTAAACGACTCCTATGAGATACAGCAGATAAACCCCGCCGCCATGAAGATGATGCGCGTGCGCTCCCGCTCGGACGTCATAGGCGAGCCGCTCATTCGCGTTATAAACCCCGCGGATTTTATAGACGCTCACGAGAATCGCAAAAAGATAATCAACAAGCGCGACTATTACGCCGAGTTTGATAAATACCTCGAAATGACCATCGTAGGCGACAGCGTATCTGGCAACCTTATAGCCATTATCCGCGACGTCACCGACGAGGAGACCCAGAGAAGCGATAAGGAGGAGCTGCGCAAGCAGACGCTCGAGACCGCCGACAAGGTAGTCGATAAGCAGATGCGCGTCGTGCAGGAGATAGCCTCGCTCTTGGGAGAGACCGCCGCGGAAACGAAGATAGCCCTTACAAAGCTGAAGGAGTCGATCTCACATGATGACGTCAAATAGACTGTGCGCGGATATAGGCTGGCTTAGCATAAACCACGACGGAGAGCAGCTCTGCGGCGACCGGGTCGAGATAGTCGAGCCGGACGACAGCTCCACTATCGTCGTGCTCGCGGACGGCCTCGGCAGCGGCGTAAAGGCGAATATACTCTCCACGCTGACGTCGAAGATAATTTCCACGATGCTCTCCGCAGGGCTCAGTGTCGAGGACGCCGTCGAGACGCTCATCGCCACGCTGCCCGTGTGCTCCGTGCGTGGAGTCGCATACTCCACGTTCACCATAATACGCATAACGGAGAACCGCCGCGCGGAGATAATACAGTACGACAACCCGCGCGTGATACTTTTGAGAGACGGCAAAAACTATGAGCTGCCCTTCCGCGAGATGAGCATATCCGGCAAAAGCATAATCCGTGCCGAGCTCGATATTTGCGAGAATGACGTCTTTATAGCCATGTCCGACGGCGTGGAGCACGCCGGAGTGGGGCTCAACTACAACTTCGGGTGGAAGCGCGAGGACATAATAGACTTTATGACGACGTTCAACGAGGTCGGCTTTACCGCAAAGACGCTTTCCACGATACTCATAGAGGAGACAGGCAGGCTCTATGACGGACATCCCGGCGACGACGCCACTGCCTGCACGGTGCGCATAAGAAAGCGCGAGCCCGTGAGCCTCGTCATCGGTCCGCCGTCAAACCGCGACGACTGTACAAAGATGATGTCGCTTTTCTTTAACAAGGAGGGCAAGCATATAGTCTGCGGAGGCACGACCTCCGCGATCGCCGCGGAGTATCTCGGCAAGGAGCTTGTATACAGTCTCGACTTTCCCGACCCGGATATACCCCCGACGGCGACTCTCGAGGGCGCGGATCTCGTGACGGAGGGCGTCGTAACTATAAACCGCGTGCTCGAATACGCAAGGGACTATCTTGCGGATAACCATTCGTTTGAGAAATGGGGTCAGAAAAAGGACGGCGCGTCGAAAATTGCGCGCATGCTGTTTGAGGACGCGACGGATATAGACTTTTTTGTGGGCAAGGCGGTCAATCCCGCTCACCAGAACAACGGTCTGCCCATAAATTTCACCATAAAAATGCAGCTCGTCGGCGAGCTTGCGGACTGCCTCGAAAAGATGGGCAAGCGCATAAAGGTATGCTATTTTTAGAGGACATAAGGAGGCCGGGCAACATTGAGAAAATTCGATACCAAGGTACAGCATCTTAAGTATAAGGTCCTGCGAGAGGTCGCACGCCATGCGTGGAACGACGAGCTTTTGGAGCACATAACGGATATCCCCCGCGACATCGTACCCGGCAGAACGCCTACGATGCGCTGCTGCGTATACAAGGAGCGCGCCATACTCGCCGAGCGTGTAAAGCTGGCGTGCGGCGGCGACCGCAAAAACGGCAATGTAATAGAGGTCATAGACATTGCGTGCGACGACTGCCCCGCGGGCGGCTATGCCGTTTCCGACTCCTGCCGCGGCTGCCTTGCGCACCGCTGCGAGGACGTCTGCCCAAAGAACGCCGTTACCTTTGACGAGCATCAAAAGGCGCATATCGATAAATCCAAGTGCATCAACTGCGGCAAATGCGCACAGGTCTGCCCGTACTCCGCGATAATCAACCGCAAGCGTCCGTGCGAGCTGTCCTGCAAGCTCAAGGCCATATCCGCCGGAGCGGATCAAAGCGCGGAGATAGACAACGAAAAGTGCACGTCCTGCGGCGCATGCGTATATCAGTGTCCGTTCGGCGCGATATCCGATAAATCGTATATTCTCGACGTAATAGACCTCATAAAGCGCAGCAATAACAATACCGAGTATAAGGTATATGCCGTGGTAGCGCCGAGCATATCGAGCCAGTTCATATACGCAAAGTTAGGCCAGGTCATTTCCGGCATAAAAAAGCTCGGCTTCTTCCATGTCATTGAGGCCGCCTTGGGCGCGGATATGGTGGCGTATTCCGAATGTGCGGAGCTAGCGGAAAAGGGCTTTTTAACCAGCTCGTGCTGTCCCGCTTTCGTGCGGCTCATAGATACGCAGTTCCCGAAGATGGCGGAGCACGTCTCGCACAACCTCTCCCCCATGGCGACCATCGCAAAATATATAAAGGACACCACGCCCGACGCCAAGGTGGTCTTTATCGGCCCCTGCACCGCCAAAAAGGCGGAGTGCAAAAAGCCGGAGGTCGCAAAGTACGTCGACAGCGTTATAACCTTTGAGGAGCTGCAGGCGCTCTTCGACAGCCGGGACTTCGATATAACTTCTTTTGAAGAGGATATTTTAGACAACGCATCCTATTTCGGGCGTATATTCGCAAGGAGCGGCGGCCTCTCTGACGCAGTCGAGCAAGGGCTAAAGGAGCGCGGACTAAATGACTTTGAGCTCAAAGCCGTGCGCTGCGACGGGCTCGAGGAATGCCGCACGGCTCTCATAAAGGCCTCTGCCGGAAAGCCGGACGGCAACTTTATCGAGGGCATGGCCTGCGTGGGCGGCTGCATAAACGGCGCGGGCTGTCTCACCCACGGCAACAAGAACCGTGGCGAGGTCGATAAGTACGGCAAGGAGGCCCTCGAAAAGACTATAAGCGATGCGGTGAGCGTGCTGTGCATCAAATAATATTGTTCCTTTTTAATACTACTCATATAGACTGACCGGCGGTTTCCCCGCCGGTCACTTTATGTTTCTGTAAAACACGCATAAATAAATGCCCGAATTAATGGGACTATTATGCGTAAATATGTTGGTTCTTTTTAATACTACTCTCCTGTCGATGACGTTTCTTTTGCTTCTTTTCTTGCCAAGCGTGCGTTCAGAACATTATATGTCAGTATAGCGCCTATGACTATTACCGCGCCTATGACAGCCATCGTTCCCATACTCTCCTTATAAAGCAGCGCTACCCATATGGGGTTTAGTATGGGCTCTATACCGGAGACTAGGCTCGACGTCACAGCGCCCGCCAGGGCGAGCCCTCTGCCGAAGAGTATATATGCCGTACCCATCTGAAAAACGCCAAGCGCGAGCATCATGAGTATATTCATAGTTGAAAAGTCAGTCTCGGCCGCTATAAAAGGCGCCTCTGTCGCAGTGCCTATGCAAAAGCCGAAGAATATCATGGAAATGCTGTCTGCCTTCTCGTCCGCGCCCGTTATGCAAAAGCCCGCATAGGTGACGCCCGAGAGCGCCGCAAGTATATTGCCCGTCATGCCGCCGACGGAAAGCCCGTCCACGACAAAGCATACGAGCCCGGCAAACACGAGCACGCACGCCGCTATATCCAGTCCCTTTGGTCTCTGCTTTCTGAATATCCACATAAACAGCACGACGTATATAGGCGCGGCGTATTGCAGCACTATGGTGTTTGCCGCGGTCGTCATTTTATTGCCTAAAGTGCACAGCGTCGTCGTCAGAAACAGCAAAACCGCACCCATCGCCGTCCTTTTGTTAAAGACGAGACGGTGCTTTGTTATGACGATATACGCGCCTATCACTATGACCGCCAGCATGCTGCGCGCACCGTTTACGGAAAAGCCATTCCATGTCGAAAATTTTGTGCACACGCCGCCTATGCTGAATAGCGTCGCGCCCAAAAAAACCAGCAGAGCGCCCTTGCTCTTGTCCTTCATATCATTTCCTCTGCATTTATTTCTTTGCATTATGAAAACGCATTACGCTGATTTTAGCATACTAATAAGAAAAAGCAAGCGGTTTTCGCTCCTCCGCCTGCTCTCTCGTATCATGGCATTATGCGTTTTATCACTTACATCGGGAAGACCGCCTGCTCGCCCTTTGCTTTTCTGTCGGCTATAAATGCCGAAAGCTGCTCCTCATAGGGCAGAGCGTCCGAGCAGTTATCCGCCGCAACGGCTATAGATGCGCTCGCCGTACCCCGCGTAAGGCATTCCTCGAGCGAAAGCCCCTTTATCATGCCCGATAAGAACGCGCTCGCGTAGGCGTCGCCGCCGCCCGTCGATTTAAGGCTCTTTACGAGGAAGGGCAGTATCTTATAGGCTGCACCGTTCTTTTCATACGCATAGGAGCCTTCTTTTCCGTGCTTTATTATGAGCAGCTCCGCGCCCGCCTTGAACCAGCGCTCCGCGGTCTCCTCATCCGTCTCCTCGCCCGCCACCAGCCTGTCCATAAGGTCGAACTCCTCGCGTGAGCCGATTATGATATCCGCAAAGCGTCCGGCAAGGGTATAGTATACGGACACCTCGTCGAGGCTCGTCCAGGTCTGCGCGCGGTAGTCTATGTCAAATACTATCTTCACACCCAGCTTTTTTGCAAGAAACAGGCATTTCATAGCCGCCTCTCTCGAGGGCGAGCCCGCAAGCGACGTACCGGATACGACGAGCATTTTTGCGCGGGCGATATAGTCCTCGCTTATATCCTCCGTGCATAGCTGCAGGTCCGCGACGGGGCCGTTTCTGTACATCATGAGGTTGGAAGAGCCGTCCTTTCTCGTCTCTATAAAGGACAGTCCGAGAGTTTCGTTGTTCGTGCAGCGCTTTACCTGCGAGACGTCGACTCCGTTTTTCTCTAAATAGCCCGCCACATAGTCGCCGAGGCTGTCGTCCGATACTCTGCCTATAAAGCCGGGTCTGCAGCCCAGCTTTGCGAGGCCTATAGAGGTGTTTGCGGGCGAGCCGCCCATAAACTTATTGAACGTCGGGCATTCCACGAACGACAGCGCAAAATCGACGGGGTTAATATCGATCGTCACGCGGCCCACCAAAACGACATCGAGATCCTTATTAACTTCTTTCATAGTGTTCCTCCGTTGCATATGCATTCAGTAATTTCATTATTTGAAACTTAATTTCATACGATCTATAATTATAGTATAGACTCCCGCCTTTGCGGTGTCAATATCCGTCTTAACGTTCAAAAGCACGGCGGTAGAGTTACCGCCGTGCTAAGAATGGTCAAAAAACATGTTTTTTGACGGCGTTTATCAGTCTATTTTGCATATCCACCCGTACGGGTCTTCCATCCTGCCCCACTGTATGCCCGTCAGGGTATCATAGAGCATATGCGTGACGCTGCCTATCTCGCCTTTGTTTATCTCGAATATCTGTCCGTCATAGTCGAGCTGGCCTATGGGGGAGACGACCGCCGCCGTGCCGCAGCCCCATGCCTCCTCGAGGGTGCCGTTCTTCATGGCGTCCTTAAGCTCGTCTATGCTTAAGAGCCTCTCGGATACCTTCATGCCCTTGCTCTTTAAGACCTCTATGCAGGACTTGCGGGTTATTCCGGGGAGTATCGAGCCGTTGAGCTCGGGGGTCACGACCTCGCCGGCTATCTTGAACATGACGTTCATGGCGCCGACCTCCTCAATATACTTTCTGTGTACGCCGTCCAGCCACAGCACCTGCGAATAACCCTTCTTCTCGGCCTTGTCGCCCGCGCGGTTGGAGGCCGCATAGTTTCCGCCGCACTTTGTATAGCCCGTACCGCCGCGCACCGCGCGAACATCCTCGGTCTCTATCATTATCTTGACGGGGTTTATGCCCTCCTTATAATAGCTGCCTACGGGGGAGGCTATTATCATATAGCGCGTCATGTTGACGCTGTGCACTCCGAGGAAAGGGTCGCAGCCGAACATATAGGGACGGAGATACAGCGAGGTACCGGGCGCGGATGGCACCCAATCCTGCTCTACGGAGACGAACTTCTTTATGATCTCGAGGGAATCCTCCTCGGGTATCTGCGGCAGGCA
>CAYVOZ010000095.1:9178-10411 GCA_964453325.1 uncultured Christensenellaceae bacterium
AGCCTCTCCGCGGAGCTGTTGAGGCGTTTCACGTTCTCTATCGGGCGGAAGAGCTGTACTCCGCCGTCCGCTCTGCGATATGCCTTCATGCCCTCAAAGACCTCCGCGCCGTAGTGGAACACCGTGCAGGCGGGATGCAGCGTTATGTTGTCGAACGGCACTATGCGCGCATCGTGCCAGCCGTTCTCCTTATCATAGTCCATAACGAACATATGATCCGTGAAGTACTTCCCGAAGCCCAGGTTGTTCTCGTCGTATTTCGCCTTGGGCTTATCCGTTTTGGTCACGCTGATATTTATCATGGCTTCCTCCTTATTCGGTATACTCTCTGCCTATTTTAAGAGCGTTCAGGTTCGTGTCTATCATGCTGAGCTTCTTCGGAGGCATGACCTTTTTAAGCGTCTCCTCGATGAGCTCCTCGCCAACCTCCGGGCACTCCTTCATTATTTTTCCCAAAAGTATCATGTTCGCCATGCTCGGCATGCCGTTCTTGCGCGCAAGCGCGGTCGCGGGAACATAATACGTCGTCACGTCCGTACGGCGCACCTTGCGCTCTATAAGCGTGGAATCCACGAATATCTTTCCGCCGCTCACAACGGAGTCCTCGTATTTATCGAGAGAGGGCAGGTTCATGGCGACGAGGCAGTCGGGATAGGCCACTATTGGCGAGCCGACCGGCGTGTCTGAAAGTATGACGCTGCAGTTAGCCGTACCTCCGCGCATCTCCGGGCCGTAGGACGGCAGCCAGCTTAAATGCTTCTCCTTCAAAAGTCCGTTATACGCGAGATATTTGCCTACGAACAGCACTCCCTGTCCGCCGAAGCCCGCAATAAGTATCTTTATGTCGCTCATTACTTTTCCTCCTTTGCGGCTGTTCTGTCCTTATACACTCCGAGCGGATAGTAGGGTATCATCTTCTCGTCTATCCATTTGAGAGCGTTTTCCGGCGTCATGCCCCAGTTCGTCGGGCAGGCGGAAAGCACCTCTATGAGCGAGAAGCCCTTGCCCTCTATCTGGTTGCGGAAGGCCTTCTCTATCGCGCGCTTTGCGTTCCTCACGCTCTTTACGCTGTTTACCGTCACACGCTCGAGATACTCCGGGCCCTCTAACTGCGAAAGCATCTCGCACACTCTCACGGGATAGCCCGTCAGCTTCTCGTCTCTGCCGTACGGCGAGGTCTGCGTCACCTGACCCACGAGCGTCGTCGGGGCCATCTGTCCGCCGGTCATGCCG
>CAYVOZ010000096.1:0-10165 GCA_964453325.1 uncultured Christensenellaceae bacterium
GGTACGATGTTTGCTGCGGTGACCAATCCCGATGTCGTAAAGAAGCTCTCCGCGCTCAATGCGCAGATAATGGGCAAGGATACAGACCCGTATTACGGCGCGCCCGCAGTCATAATAGTTTTTGCCGACACCACTCACAACACAGGCACGGAGGACGGCAGCGCGGCGCTGCAGAATATGCTGCTGGCGGCGGACTCGATGGGGCTCGGCTCTTGCTGGATACACCGTGAGAGGCAGATGTTCGAGACAGCCGAGGGCAAGGCATATAAAAAGGAATGGGGCATTCCCGAGGAATATGCCGGAGTGGCCGCGTGTATACTCGGATATCCCGCCTGCCCGCGTCCGCAGGCTGCGGAGCGCAAGGACGGCAAAGTCGTCTATGTGAAGTGAGCGTATGAAGAAAAAGAAGCTGCTGAATGCGGATATATCCGCGGTCATTGCCTCTATGGGGCACACGGACAAGCTCGCGATTGGCGACGCGGGACTGCCTATACCCGAAAGCACGCGGCGCATAGACCTGGCTGTCGTGCGCGGTGTGCCGACTTTTTTGACAGTGCTTGATGCGGTATTGGACGAGCTGGAGGTCGAGGAGATAACCATAGCCGAGGAGATGGAGACCGATAACGCGGAGCTCTACGAGTATATGCAGAAAAGGTTTGCGGGAAAGCGCATCAACACCGTCATGCACGCGCAGTTCAAGCTCATGACTGAGAGCTGCCGCGCGGTCATACGCACGGGCGAGTGCAGACCCTTTGCAAACATCATACTCCACTCGGGTACGGCGTTCGACGGAGAGTGAGAGCCGTTCGCGGCATATTGTGAAAACGCCGCGGATGTGATAGTATAACATCCATGCATGTGCTGCGGAGCATGCATCCGAAATAAGAGCTTTCCGCAAAATACAGTAGAGTAGGCGTCCGGCGTAAAGTGGCAACAGGATGGGAAGTAGCCTGTGCACGAAGGGCATATGCCCGCGATCGCGATGCCGCGTCCGCTACTTTTTAGGCGTATTGTGCGTTTTGTTTATGAGCCAAGCTGCTCTCCCGCACGCCCGCCTTCTAAGGGGCGTTTTAAGGAGAAACGCTTTGACGAGGATCAATTTACGTACCGTAACGACCGGCGCGGTGTTTATCGCGCTGAGTATAATACTGACGAGGCTGTTAAGCCTTTCGATAGGCGACAGCATAAGGCTTTCCCTCGGGAACCTGCCTATAATTATGGCGGGGATATGGCTCGGGCCTGTCGGCGGCGCGCTCGTGGGCGGGCTCGCCGATATGCTCGGCTCTTTTTTATCCGGGCTCGGATGGTATCCGCCGCTGACGCTGCCCGCAATGCTGATGGGAGTGCTGGCGGGACTTTTGAGGAGAGTGTTCCTCAAAAGAAAGCCTACGTTTTGGCTGACCGGGCTTATAATTTTGGGTGTGAATATCGTGACGCAGATGCTCGTAAAGACGTATCTGCTTAACACGCTTTACGGCACGGAGTTCTGGCCGCTGCTCGCAGTGCGCGCGCCCGTGGCTGCGGGCATATCCGTCGCGGAGACGGTCATAGTAACGCTTATCATAAAAAAACTGGGAGTGTTTCCGGAGATATTGAACGGTAAGAGGAAAGAGAAAACGAGAAGAGCTGCAAAAAGACCGACCTATGAGGATGCGGTAGGGTATATAAAGACCGCCGTGGGCTGCAAGCCCGGGCTCGAACGCGTGAGCGGGCTTTTGCACGCAATGGGCGATCCGCAGAAAAAGCTTATATTTGTGCACATAGCCGGCACAAACGGCAAGGGCTCTGTCGCCGCGATGATATATTCGGTTTTAAAAGAACAGGGCTATAAGGCGGGGCTTTTCACCTCGCCGTATATAGAGCGCATAAACGACTGCATAGAGATCGCGGGACGCACGATGTCCGACAGAGAGCTTGCGGACAGCGTCGCACGCATAAGGCCGCTTGCAGAGGCTATGAGCGAGAGACCGACGGAGTTTGAGCTCCTGACCTGCATTGCGCTCGATTTCTTTTCAAGAAAGTCCTGCGACATAGTTGTGCTTGAATGCGGCATGGGCGGAGAGCTCGACGCCACAAACGTCATAGACGCGCCTGCGCTCGCGGTCCTTACCGCTATGAGCATAGAGCATACGGCGTGGCTCGGACAGACAATGGAGGATATAGCCGCGGCAAAGGCGGGCATCATAAAGCCGGGCAGCCGAGTTGTATATTACGGAGAGAATGCGGAGGCGGAGAGGGTCTTTCTCGCAAAGGCGAAAAAGACCGGCTGCGATATCACAAAGCCCGACTTTGACGCGCTCTCGGTCGCGGAGCACAGCCTTAACGGCTTCGAGTTCTCGTATAAGCGCTTTGAAAAACTGTTTCTGCCGCTGACGGGCTGCTATGAGCTAAGGAACGCGGCGCTCGCCATAGAGGCAATAGATGCGCTCAACAAGAGCTGTGCGCTCAATATATCCGACGCGTCTATACGGCTCGGACTGCGGCGCGTGATATGGCCGGCGCGCTTTCAGGTGCTGCGAAGGTCGCCCGCGTTCATACTCGACGGCGCGCACAACCCGCAGGGCATGGCGGAGACCGTAAAGAGCATAAGAGAGCTTTTGCCGGGTGAAAAGCCCGTATTCCTCATGGGCGTAATGGGGGATAAGGACGTGGAGACCATGATAGATATGCTCATACCGCTGGCGGGAGGGTTTTTCACTGTGAAGCCGGATAACCCGCGCGCGATGGAGGCGGACGAGCTGGCGCGGCGGATAGAGGCGCGCGGTATAACTGCCGTGCCATGTGCAAGCGTGAGAGAGGGAGTATCCCGCACGCTCGCGGCGGCGGGCTCCGGCGCGGCGGTATGCGTAGGATCGCTGTATATGGCGGGAGAGATCATAAGCTGCTATTACGAGGGGGTATAAGAATATGGAATTTAACAAGCTGACGATAGAGGAATTTGCGGATAAGCTTTCGGGCAGCGAGCCCGTACCGGGCGGAGGAGGCGCGAGCGCCCTTATGGGTGCGGTCGGCGCGGCTTTGGGCAGCATGGTGGGTTCACTCACCGTAGGAAAAAAGAAATACGTCGACGTCGAGGAGGATATGTTATCTCTGAACGAGCGCGCGCGGGAGCTCTGCGGCAGGCTGCAGGAGCTCATGGACGAGGACGCAAAGGCGTTTTATCCGCTGTATAAGGCATACGGTATGCCCAAGGATACTCCGGAGCAAGCTGCGGAGAAGGAGCGCGTGATGGAGAGCGCGCTTGTCGCGGCGGCTGAGGTGCCGCTCAAAATAATGCGGCTCTGTGCGGATGGCATAGAGCTCCAGTCCGAGTATGCCAAAAAAGGCTCCGCGATAGCCGTATCGGATGCGGGCGTGGGCGCGGCGGCTCTTAAGGCAGGGCTTCTCGGCGCAAGCCTCAACGTCTTTATAAATACAAAGTCAATGAAGAACGCCGAAAAGGCTGCGGCGATAAACGCGGACGCGCAGGCGCTCACAGACAAATACGCGCCCATGGCGGACGAAATATTCGACAGTGTGCGCGCACGCTTCGGGAGGTAGGATATGGCGGAGATATTAAAGGGCGCTCCGGTCGCCGCGGCGATAGATAAAAGCACGGCGGAGAGAGTGGAGGCGTTGAAGGCGGAGGGCATTTGCCCTATGCTCGCAATAGTGCGCATGGGAGAGAACCCCGACGACGTATACTATGAAAAGAGCGCAATAAAGCGCGCGGAAAAGCTCGGCATAGCCGTGAAAAGCATCGTGATACCCGCAAAGGGCACTCAGCAGGAGGCGGAAGACGCCGTCGAAGCATGCTCTCGCGACGAGGCTGTGCACGGCATACTTATGCTGCGTCCGCTCTCGCGGCATATAGACGAAAACGCCGTGATAGCGAAAATGGACGTAAAAAAGGATATCGACGGCATAACCCCGCAGTCGCTCGCGGGAGTGTTCATGGGCGGAGGCAGAGCGGGCTTTGCACCCTGCACACCCTCCGCGTGCATAAGGCTCATGCAGCACTGCGGAATAGAGCTCGAGGGCAAGAACGTCGCGCTCATAGGCAGGAGCCTCGTCGTGGGAAAGCCGCTCGCAATGCTGCTTTTGGCCTGCAATGCCACGGTCACGGTATGCCATACGCGCACTCGGGAGCTTGCGGACGTGTGCAAGCATGCTGATATAGTGATAGCCGCGGCGGGCAGGGCGCGCATGGTGACCGCGGACTTTGTGTCTCCGGGCCAGACAGTTATAGACGTCGGCATAAACACGGATGAGGACGGAAGGCTCACGGGGGACGTCGATCTTGACTCCGCAGAGCCCATAGTCGGCGCGATAACGCCGGTGCCGGGAGGCGTCGGCACGGTGACGACGTCCATACTCATGGAAAACGTAACTATAGCAGCGAAAGGCATTTGAAGAGAGGGGAATATATGGAGAAGATAAGGATAGGCATATACGGCTACGGCAACATAGGCAGGGGAGTGGAATGCGCGGCGCACGCGAATGCGGACACGGAGACAGTCGGGATATTCACGCGGCGCGACCCGGCCTCGATAAAGACCGCATATAACACGCCGGTTTTTCCGAGCGCGGAGGCAGCTGCGTTTGCAGACAAGATCGACGTTATGATACTGTGCGGCGGCAGCGCGACGGATCTGCCCGTGCAGACTCCGGAGATGGCAAGGCTTTTCAACGTCGTGGATACATTCGATACGCACCCGCGTATCCCCGAGCACTTTGATAACGTGGACGCCGCGGCAAAGGCGGGCGGCAGGATCGCCGTTATCTGTGTGGGCTGGGACCCGGGACTGTTCTCGATGAACCGCGCGTATATGAACGCAATACTGCCCGACGGCAAGGACTATACGTTCTGGGGCAGAGGCGTCAGTCAGGGACATTCCGACGCGATCCGCCGCATAGAGGGCGTGGCGGACGCGAGACAGTATACCGTGCCGGTGGAATCCTCGCTCAAGGCGGCAAGGAACGGGTCGCGCGAGAGCTTTACCGCGAGACAGATGCATACGCGCGAGTGCTATGTTGTGGCAAAGGAGGGCGCGGACAAGGCGCGCATCGAGCGCGAGATAAAAGAGATGCCTAACTACTTTGCGGAGTACGATACCACGGTGACCTTTATTTCCGCAGAGGAGCTTGCGGAAAAGCACGCGGGCATACCTCACGGCGGCTTTGTCATAAGAAGCGGAAAAACAGGCGTCAACTCAGAGAACGGCCATATCATGGAATACAAGCTGACACTGGACTCCAACCCGGAGTTTACGTCGAACGTGCTCATAGCCTATGCGAGAGCGGCATACCGCATTAACGCGGAGGGCGGCGCGGGCGCGAGAACGGTGCTCGATATAGCGCCCGCGTATCTCTCCGCGCTTTCCGGCGAGGAGCTTCGGCGCAGGATGCTGTAGGCATAAGAGCCATGAAAAGGCTTTACATGATAGGCGGCGCTATGGGCGTGGGCAAAAGCGCCGTCTGCCGGGAGCTCAAGGGCATGCTCGACAGGAGCGTGCTGTTATGCGGGGACGACTGCTGGGACATGCACCCGTTCACGGTGAACGACGAGACAAAGGCCATGGTGACGGAGAATATATGCTTTCTGCTCGGCAGCTTCCTGCAATGCTCCGCGATAGAAAACGTTATTTTCGACTGGGTGATGCAGGAGCAGAGCATAATAGACGGTATACTCTCACGCATAGACACCTCGGGATGCGAGGTCATAGCGGTTTCTTTGGTGTGCGGCGCCGGGACTCTTAAAGGCAGGCTCACGGCGGACGTGAACGCGCATAAGAGACAGCCCGACGTTATAGAGCGCAGCCTTAAATATCTGCCTCTTTACGACCGCCTTGATACGGTCAAGCTGAATGTATCGAATATCACGCCCCGGGAGGCCGCGCAGGCTATAGCCGAAATGGGCGGAATGCGCGCGTAATAAGAGCGGCACTGTATAAGCCTGTCCTCCGGGACAGGCTCAGTTGTATCTAACGGTATTGCTTAAACGCTATTTTTGGCGTTTTCTTGTAAAATATAGCAGAAATACGTCAGCCCTTGTGCTATAATGCTTTAAGGATCACCGAATACTGTGCACGGTACCGGAGGTAGACAAAAGTGATGATCGTAAAATGGGTGCTAATAGGCCTTGCGCTTGCATTGGCTGCGTTTTTTCTCATGTATATCGTGTGCGCACTGATAGTCGATCCGCGGCGCGAATACGATAAAAAGAGCCGATTTTACAGATTTTTGCTTCTGACCGCCACTCATATAGCCGTTCCGCTGACGCGGATAAAGATGCATGTTTCGGGAGAAAAGCTGCCCGAGGGACGCTTTTTGCTCGTTTGCAACCACCGCTCTAAATACGATCCCATAGTTACGCTGCATGTCTTCAAAGACCACGATCTCGCTTTTATTTCAAAGGGCGAGAATTTCAGGGAGCCCATAATAGGGCGCATAATCAGAAAATGCTGTTTTATGGCTATAGACCGGGAGAACCCGAGAAACGCCATTGTCACTATAAACAAGGCAGCCGGGCTCATAAAGAAGGACGAGACGTCCGTTTGCGTGTACCCCGAGGGAACCCGCAGCAGGTCGGGCGAGCTTTTGCCGTTTCATAACGGAGTTTTCAAAATAGCGCAGAAGTCGGGCGCGCCCATAGCAGTAATGACGGTGCAGGGAACGGAGAACATCATGAAGAATTTTCCGTGGCACACGACGCACGTATATTTAAACGTAACAGAAGTGATAAGCGCAGAGCGCGCGGCCTCGCAGAAAACATCCGAGCTTGCGGAGCATGCGAGAGAGCTTATGATGAACAGTTTTAATAATGACGACAATGTCGGAAAAGGAGTTATTATTCATAATGAAGAGATTTCAGGTACTTTATAATCCGTTGGCCAACAACGGACAGGGAAAAAAGGAGTCGGAGAAGCTTTCGGAGATAATGAAGGACAGCGAGCTCGTCTTTGAGGACGTGACCGCAATAACCGACTTTGCGGGCTTTTTCGGGAAGATAGGCGACGACGCGGTCATACTCTCGGGCGGCGACGGAACGATCAACTGATTTGTAAACAAAACAGACGGCCTTGATATCAAAAACGAGCTCTATTATTATGCCACGGGCAGCGGCAACGATTTTCTGCACGACCTGGGTATGGAGAAGGGAGCGGAGCCCTTCCGCATAGAAAAGTATATAAAGGATCTGCCCTTTGTCACCGTCAACGGCAAGCGCAGCCGCTTTTTAAACGGCATAGGCTACGGCATAGACGGATATTGCTGCGAGGTAGGGGACAAGCAGCGCGAGACGAGCGACAAGCCCGTGAACTATACGTCGATAGCCATAAGCGGCCTGCTCTTTCACTATAAGCCCACAAACGCCGTCGTTACCGTGGACGGAGAGAGACGCGAGTTCAAAAAGGTATGGCTGGCTCCGACTATGCACGGACGCTTTTACGGCGGCGGCATGATACCCACGCCGGGACAGGACAGGCTGGGCGGGGACCGCACGGCGACCGTCATGGTCATGTACGGCACGGGCAAGCTAAAGACGCTCATAGTATTCCCGTCCATATTCAAGGGCGAGCACGTAAAGCATACGGACATGGTGGCGGTGCTGACCGGTCACGAGATAACCGTCGAGTTCGACCGCCCGACCGCGCTGCAGATAGACGGAGAGACGGTGCTCGGAGTCACGAGCTATACGGTGGAGTCGAGATAAGGACGCGGAACCCGAACATATAACGGACAAGCAAGCGGGGCTTCTTAGCGGAGCCCCTTTTTATCCGTAAAAAAAGAAAATATTCATTGACAATTTGTAGTTTAATGCATATAATAAAACTACAAGCTGTCAATGAACGGAGGAATTTATGAAGCAGCCTATATCGATATCGGAATCCGAGTGGCAGGTGATGCGGATCGTATGGAGCGAGCCGCCAAAGACGCTACAGGACATACTGGCGGGTCTGAAGCATACGGAATGGAGCCAGACCACGATACAGACCTATCTTGCGCGGCTCGTGAAGAAGGGCGCGCTTTTGACGGAGCGTCAGGGCAAGGGCTATCTTTACTATCCGGCGGTCTCGGAGCAGGAGTGTCAGCAGGCCGAAAGCAGGGACTTTCTTAACAGGGTGTATAACGGCTCGCTTGCAGGCATGGTGTCCGGCTTTATAAAGAGTGAGAGCCTGTCGGACGACGAGCTGGCTATGCTTAAAAAGCTGATAGAGGAGCACGAAAACAAATGACGGCGATATTGGGAAATGTCTTTAATATTATGCTTTTCCTGACGGTGACGGGCAGCGTCTTTACCGCGCTGTCTCTTCTGGCGAAAAAGGCTTTTCACATATCTTTGCCGCTGTGGTTCAGCGTGTGCGGTATAGCGGCGTTTATCGTCCCCGTTATAATGCCGTCGCTGTGGCTCGTACCCCCGGAGGAGCAGCTATGGGCAAGCGGATATCATATTGCCTGCATCGTATGGCTGGCAGGCGTTATAGCGTTTGCCGCGTATTATACGGTCAGAGTTCTGCTCGCCCGGCGCGCGCTGAAAAAGTATGCATTTTGTGAGAACGAACGCGTAAACAGTATATATAGAAGCTGCATGGAGACAGTAGGGCTGAAAAAGGCTCCTGTGCTGTACTTCGGCACGCTGCAGGAGCCGGCGTGCGTCGTATCAGCGCTGCGCCCTGCCGTGATACTGAACGAGGAGGTCATTTTACAGCTCTCGGACGAAATGCTGACGACGGTGCTTTGCCATGAGCTCATGCACATAAAACGCGGACACCATATTTTCAGGAGCATCTTCGACGCGATAAGCGTTCTGCATTGTGCAAATCCGTTCGTATGGATAGCCAAAAACGACTTTGCGGCGAACTGCGAAACGGACTGCGATAAAAGGGCGCTGTCCGTTTTGGAGGGCAGAACGAACGCGACCGAATACGCCCGGACGATGCTTTACCTGATGGAGCTGTCCTTGGGCCGGTCAACAGGTAAAACGGGAGGCCTGAATGCGCTCGGCTTTCTGCTCGCAAAGCAGAGGATGTTCAATATACTGAACGACAGGCCCTGCGCAAAAAAACGCTTCTTAAATATCGCAGTTCCGGCGCTTTTCCTGATAGCAGTTCTGGCCTTCTCGGTTTATATGAGCCGCGGCTATTTTTACCCGTATCCGGCTTATAACACCGAAACAGAGTATGCGGTATATGCCGATACAGCGGAGGAATGACATAGTTTTTTGCCCGAATAAACTACAAAAGTAGTTATAAGGAGGATATATGAACAGCATAGAGATAGAGCATTTAACAAAGCATTATAAAAAGGGTGCAGAAGCGCTCAAAGACGTGAGCTTTTCCGTAGGCGGAGGGGTTTTCGGATTGCTCGGGCATAACGGAGCGGGAAAGACCACGCTTATGAAAGCGATGGTTACAATACTTAAGCCTACGGGCGGAAGTATAAGAGTATGCGGCTATGACGCCGCGCGACAGGGCGTCGAGGTGCGAAAGCGCATAGGCTATCTTCCGCAGGAGCTGGCTATGTATCCCTCGCTCAGCGCATTTGATTTTGTGAGATATATGGCGGAGCTCAAGGGGGTATACAGCAGGGCGGCGGTCACGGACGCGCTCGAACAGGCGGGCATGCAGGAGTTTGCCGGTCGGAAGATAGGGCAGCTTTCCGGCGGAATGAGGCGGCGGGTAGGTATTGCGCAGGCATTGGTCGGAGATCCGCGGATACTCGTTGTGGACGAGCCGACCGCCGGGCTCGATCCTGAGGAAAGGGTACGCTTTCGCGGAGTGCTGTCCCGCTTTGCAAAGGACGGCAAAACGGTGCTGCTGTCCACGCATATCGTGGAGGACGTCTATCAGATATGCGAGGGGCTCGCGGTGCTGAGGAAGGGAGAGCTTTTTTATGCGGGGAGCCCTGCGGAGCTGATGCGGCGCATCGACGGGAAAATAAAGACTGTCTGTCTGCGCGGAGACAGTGAGCTAATAGAGCTGCAAAAGCAGGCATCCGTTATATCGACCGTATACGAGGCGGACGGGATCATCGCGAGGATAATGGACGGGAACAACGCCTTTCCGGAGGCAAAAAGCGTTTCCGCGACGCTCGAGGACGCTTATGTATACTGCATGGGAGGTAAAAGCAATGCTCTCGCCGGAAAGATAGACCTCATCGTTACGAAGAGCGTTAGTCGCTTCGC
>CAYVOZ010000097.1:0-6557 GCA_964453325.1 uncultured Christensenellaceae bacterium
CTGTTCACAATGCTGTTGTTGGTTTCTAAAACTCCATAACAACTTGACACGGTCGCCCGTTTTACAGCGCTTGACTTTTTGCGTGCTTACATTTATTTTTAGTGTACGTAGACGACGTCGTATCATCGGGAGGCGAGTGTATGAAAAACAGATATATTTCGGCATTTGCGGCATCGGTATTGCTGATGTTTTTGTGTGCGTGCCATGCTCTCCCGCCGGAAAGCGAGACCCCGTCTCAGGCGCCCGCGGATACGCGGACAGTAGTGCTTTCGCTTTATAACGACAACAACCCGTGGCCTATCGCTCTGGCAAAGGATCTCGACTCCGCAGCCAAGGCCAAGGGTATAGGCTTTTCGATACTCAACGCGCAGGGCAGCGCGGAGAAGCAGCTTTCGGATGTGGAGGCCCTCGATCCCCTTTCGACCGACATGCTGCTGCTTGCAACCGTGGATAAGGACATCGGCGCGGAGTGCCTCTCGGTATGCAAGGGTAAAGGCATACCCGTTTTACTCGTCGCCCGGAACGCCGACGGACTCATGGGAAAGGACTATATATCTCTCATAGCATGCGATTATGAAATGGTTGGCTATGTGCAGGGCATGAGTCTTATACGCCTCTTCGGAAGCGACGGCTGCCGCATAGTGGAGCTGGCCGGAGACCCCAGCGCAAGCAATACCAGCAGCATAGCGGCGGGCTTTCGCCGAGCGATAGAAAGCTATCCTCAGTACAGGATAGTCACCACCAAAAACCACAATTACAGCACGCGCGAGGCGCTCGACGCTATGGAAAGCGTGATACAGTCAAACACCAGCTTTCAGGTGGTATTCTGCCATTCCGACGCGGACGCCCTCGGAGTTATACAGGCGCTCAAGACCGCCGGTCTCACACCCGGCTGCGACCCGTCAAAGGGAGATATTATAATCACCTCCAACTGCGGCTTTGAGGACGCGATAAAGGCAGTCGCGACCGGAGAGCTCTATAACACCATAGACTTGAACGCGCGAATAGGCGGATCGGTAATAAGCATCGCAGAGCGATACTGGGACGGAGAGTCCATCAATCCGCGCATACTCGTCACTTTTCGCGAGATAACGGCGGCAAACGCCTCGGAGTGGATAGGAAAGGGCTATTGAGAGTCGGTCATGTAAAAAGCTGTTTTTAAGAGACGCAAAAGCCGCGCACGAAGCGCGGCTTAATGCTTTTTTATTTGATTTTGCCGGTTCAGTCCTTATCCGTATAATACTTTATGAACCCCTGTGTGCCGAGGTCGCCGCAGCCCTTTTCCGCGAGCTCGCGGTGCATTTCGAGCACCTTTTCGAGAATTGGCAGCTCGCCCTCGTATTCCTCCTCGGCAATGGTCATATCCTTTATGAAATGCTTGATGTAAAAACCCGGCGCATAGTCGCCCTTTATCATCCTGTCGGCGTAAAGGTCGATCTGTTTTGAGCCTGCCGCGCCCTTGGCTATGCAGGAAAAGACGCTGTCCGGATCGAGCCCCTTCTCATTCATATACGCTATCGCCTCGCAAAGCCCGGCCATGCAGCCCGCTATCGCTATCTGGTTTACCATCTTGGTGTGCTGACCGCTGCCGGCCCTGCCCTGATATACAACGCTCTTGCCCATTGCTGCGAGAAGCTCATAGCACGCATCAAAGTCTTTTTTATCGCCGCCGACCATTATAGTGAGCGTCGCCTCGCGTGCTCCCCTGTCTCCGCCGGATACAGGCGCGTCTAGCGCAAAAAGTCCGCGCTTCCCCGCCGCCTCGTAGATGCTCACGGAAAGCGTGGGCGAAGTCGTAGTCATGTCTATTATATATGCGCCCGCGTCGGCGTTTTCTATTATGCCGTTTTCTCCGAAATACACCTCGGAAACATCCTTCGGAAAGCCAACTATCGTTATGACGGCGTCCTTTCCGCGTACGCATTCGGCTATATCTGCGCAAAGCGACGCGCCCGCCGCGACGCACTCGGCGGCCTTTTCCGGCGTGCGGTTGTATACGCTGACGTCATACCCCGCCTTTAAGAGGTTCTTCACCATGGACGAGCCCATAACGCCTGTGCCTATAAAGCCTATATTTCTCATAACAAAAAGCCTCCTGTTAAAGTCTTAAAGCTTTCTTGCCCCAAAGCCTATCTTTCTGTACACCTTCGAGACAGTCCTGTCCGCGGTATATGCGGCTCTCTCGCTGCCCTCGGTCATTACCTTTGTAAGATACGCCTTGTCCGCGCGTATCTCGGCATAGCGCTTTTGCAGCGGGCTCAGGCCCTCGACGACGGCCTCCGTGACCGCCTCCTTGAGCGCGCCGTAGCCGAGACCTTTAAACTCGCTCTCGGCCTGCTCGGGCGAAACGCCCTTCATCGCGGAGTATATGAGCAAAAGGTTGGTCACTCCGGGCTTGTCCTCCGCGGATATCCTTATCTCTCCGTCGCTGTCCGTGACGGCTCTTCTGACCTTGCCGCGGATCACGTCCGCGCTGTCCAAAAGTCCTATATACCCGTTGGGGTTGGGATCTGACTTGCTCATCTTCTTCTCCGGCTCCTGCAGACTCATTATCTTCGCACCGGCCTTGGGAATATAAGGCTCCGGCACCGTCAGCACATCGCCGTATATATTGTTGAAGCGTCCGGCGAGGTCGCGCGCAAGCTCTAAATGCTGCTTCTGATCGATGCCCACAGGCACGAGATCGGCGTTATACAGAAGTATATCCGCAGCCATGAGCACCGGATATGTGAACAGTCCCGCGTTTATGTTGTCCGCGTGCTTTGCGCTCTTGTCCTTGAACTGCGTCATGCGCGAAAGCTCGCCCATGTAGGTATAGCATCCGAGCACCCATGCAAGCTCGGCGTGCGCGTGCACATGCGACTGAATGAAGACAGGATGCGCCTCGGGATCGACTCCCGCGGCGAGTATAAGGCTCAGCGTATCGAGACAGCGCTTTCTGAGCTCCGCCGGATCCTGACGCACGGTTATGGCATGCATATCCACGACGCAGTAAAAGCAGTTATATTCGTTCTGCAGCTCGGCCCAATTCTTTACGGCGCCGAGGTAGTTCCCGAGCGTCAGCATTCCCGAGGGCTGTATGCCGCTCAGTATGGTCTTTTTGTCCATTATATCCTCATATCCTCCGTCAGCGTCTGTCGCCCGCGCAGCCTGTCACCGCGTCCGCCAGCTCGTTTTTATCGTATACATTCGTAAAGCGCACCGGCTTTTCCTTCAGAGAGGATATCGCCGGCGGAATGGGCAGGCCCGTGACCTCCGAAAGCCTGCGTGCCGCCTTAAAAGCGTCGTCCACGGTCTCTCCCGAAACGGCCTTTAGCACGTTCTGGGCAAATTTATACGGGCTGGCCGTGGATACCAGCAGCGTGGGAGTCGGGTCGTCGGTATGGCCTATATATTTTTCGTAGACCGACTGGGCGACCGCCGTATGAGTATCCATCACATAGCCGTCCCTGTTATATACCCTGCGTATCGTGCCGAGCGTGCTGTTGTCGTCACAGAAATCGGCGTAAAAATCGTCCGACATGCGCTTCTGTACGTTGTCGGCTATGCTGTAGCTGCCTGCCGTCTTGAGCTCCCGCATGCAGCTCGCCGTACGCATCGAATCCCGTCCCAGCTCCTCAAACACGAGCCTTTCCAGATTGCTGGAAATGAGTATATCCATGGACGGCGATATCGTGCGGAAAAACTGGCGGTTCGCAAAGTACGTACCCGAGTCGAAAAAGTCCGTCAGCACGTTGTTCTTATTGGACGCACATATCAGCCTGTGCACGGGCAGCCCCATGCGCTTTGCATAGTAGGCCGCGAGTATGTCGCCGAAATTGCCCGTGGGAACGCAAATATTTATCGACGCACCCGGCTTTATAACGCTGTTGTTTATGAGCTGCGCATAGCCGTAGAAATAGTACACTATCTGCGGCGCAAGTCTTCCGAAATTTATGGAGTTGGCGGAGGACATGAGATATCCCATTTTCTTTAAGCGGTGGTTCTGCTCCGCACTGCCGAAAACCTCCTTCACAGCCGTCTGCGCATCGTCAAAGTTGCCTCTCACGGCGGCTACGAACGTGTTGTTTCCCTCCGTGGTCACCATTTGCAGCTTCTGCATATCCGATACGCCCTGCTCCGGATAGAATACGGCTATCTTCGTGCGCGGAACGTCCTTGAAGCCCTCCAGTGCGGCCTTGCCCGTATCCCCGGACGTAGCGGTCAGCACGAGCACGTCCTCGGAGATATTGTTTATCTTCATAGCCTCGCTCATGAGTCTCGGGAGCATTTGCAGTGCAATATCCTTAAAGGCCAGCGTAGGCCCGTGGAACAGCTCCATAACGTATTCCCTGCTCCCAAGCTTTACTATCGGCACGACCTCGGGAGTGTCGAAGCTTGCATACGCATTGTCCACCATCACCGCGAGCTTGTCCGTGTCTATGTCAAAATACATGGACAGTATCTCGGTGGCCACCTCGGTATACCTTTTGCCCGCCATAGCCTCTATCTGGCTGACTGACAGCATCGGGAACGAGGACGGAACAAAAAGCCCTCCGTCGTCGGATATGCCCTTTAAGACCGCCGAAAGCGAATCTATTACATTGGCTGCGTTTCTTGTGCTGAGTAAAAGCATGTATTCCTCCCGAAGGAACTGTTTATTTAGTCCTTCAAAATATTATATCATTATTACATATAATAAGCGGCGTTTTTTTAGGATCGCTCCCTCATTGCCGCCGCATTACGCGCATATACGTTCTTCTTATACGACTTATACGACCGTTCAGATCGGTTTTTCGGGAGTCCGTATGCCCCACACGGACTCCCGGTTCGTCTGCAGCCCGGCGCACGTGCGGCGCACGGCTCCGACTGCGCCGAAAAATGCTCCCGGCCTGCCGATATCAACAGGTCAGATAATGTAATCCTTCAGGAAGTCGGGCGTTTCCTCCAACTTCCCGCTTATATTTATCACTAATTTAACATGATGTTTTTCTGTTATCTTAATTAATTCTTCGATCAGAGTTTTGATCTCTGCGGGGGTCTTCTTAATAATGTGCATCAGTGCATCGAGATAAATGGCGGTTATATCGAAATTTTGAGAGAGTATGCCGCATATCATGCCAAACAGCTTATCCTCATTGTCCACATCATACTCTTTTACGTCCACAAAGCGCACCTGGCGCTTTACGTCATACATATAGCGTTTGTCGTCGTCGATGAAAACCACGTCACCCTTCGTGACTCCGATCTCGGCGTTTGCCATGTCGATCAGTCTCTTTGTCTTTCCGCTTCCCTTGGGCCCGTAGATCAACTGAACCATAACATTGTCCTCCTTTTGTTTGTAGGTTGGATATTTACCGCTTATCAAATTATCGATATTTTGCGGTCTCCCGCAAACCGTATAACTATTCTATCACCGGGCTGCCCGTCATCTCCGCCGGCTTCTCTATGCCCATCATCTCTAAAAGCGTCGGCGCTATATCCGCGAGTATGCCGTCCTCTCTCAGTGAGAAGCGCCTGTCGCTAACGAGTATCATGGGTACGCGGTTGGTGGTATGCGCAGTGAAGGGTACGCCCGTCGCAAAGTCCATCATGTACTCGCTGTTGCCGTGGTCCGCCGTCACTATCGCCTCGCCGCCGACCTCTTTTATAGCCTCGATGACCTTTCCGACGCATTCGTCGACCACCCTCACGGCTTTTATCGTCGCGTCGAGGTCACCGGTGTGCCCCACCATGTCGGTGTTGGCAAAATTCAGTATCATTACGTCGTATTCCCGGCTCCTTATGAGCTCTGCTGCCTTGTCCGCGACCTGATACGCGCTCATCTCCGGCATAAGATCGTATGTCGCGACCTTTGGCGAGGGTATCAGATACCTGTCCTCGCCCTTATACGGCTCCTCGCGTCCTCCGTTGAAGAAGAACGTCACGTGCGCGTATTTCTCGGTCTCGGCTATCCTGAACTGCCTTAGTCCCTCGCCGCTTATATACTCGCCGAACGTGTTTTTAAGCGAGTCCGGCTCGTATGCCACGAGCACGTTTTCAAACGTTCTGTCGTACTGCGTCATGCATACATAACAAAGCTCGATATTGCGTCTTTCAAAGCCGTCAAAGCTCTTATCCGTGATGACGCGCGTGAGCTCCCTCGCTCTGTCCGGGCGGAAGTTATAGAATATAACGGAATCGCCGTCGCAAAGCCTCGCGACCGGCTCTCCGTTCTTCATGACGACAGACGGCTCTATAAACTCGTCGTATTCACCCTTTTTATAGGACTCGTCCATCGCCTCTGCCGCAGAATCCACGCGTCTGCCCACTCCGTCGGCTATTGCGAAATACGCCTTTGATATCCGTTCCCAGCGGTTGTCCCTGTCCATGGCAAAATATCTGCCCTCGACGGTGGCTATCTCTCCCGCGCCGATCGAAATAAGTCTGCGTTCGGTCTCTTCTATAAAGCCCTTGCCGCTGTTGGGCGGCACGTCGCGCCCGTCCATAAAGCAGTGCACATATATCCTTTTAAGCCCTTTGCGCTTGGCAAGCTCCACGAGAGCTTCACGCTGTGCTTTCCGTCTTGCTGTCCTTGC
>CAYVOZ010000097.1:6567-10153 GCA_964453325.1 uncultured Christensenellaceae bacterium
AACATATGCTCCATATGGCTGTGCACTCCGCCGTCGGACAAAAGCCCCATGAGATGCAGCGAACTGCCGTTCTTTATGCAATTCTCAACGGCTTTATTGAACGCGGCGTTCCCGAAGAAATCCCCGTCCTTGATGGCCTTTGATATGCGCGTCAGCTCCTGATATACTATCCTGCCCGCTCCGATGTTTAAGTGTCCAACCTCGGAATTGCCCATCTGGCCGTCGGGAAGCCCCACAGAAAGCCCGGATGCGCCGAGTGTCGTGTTGGGATACTCCTTTTTAAGCGCGTCAATGTGCGGTGTACCCGCCAGGGCTATGGCATTGCCCTCCGTCTCCTTGCGGCAGCCGAAGCCGTCCATTATGACCAGTGCAGTAAAACGTCTCGCCATTATTCCCTCTGAGCTCTTAACGGTCAATAGTTTACGACCTTGGAGAAATCCTCGGCCTTAAGGCTGGCTCCTCCTATGAGACCGCCATCTATCTCCTTTTTGCTCATCAGCTCGGAAACATTCTTGGGGTTCATGCTGCCGCCGTACTGTATGCGCAGCATGTCAGCCGCTTCACCGTATACCTCTTTGACAGCCTTTCTTATTGCTCCGACTGTCTCGTCCGCCTCGTCCGCCGTGGCGGTCTTGCCGGTGCCTATCGCCCATATGGGCTCGTATGCTATAACGAGGCCCGCGACCTGTGCGGGAGTGAGTCCGGCAAGCGCCAGCTTTGCCTGCATGCTCACAAACTCGTTCGTAACTCCGTTCTCTCTCTGTTCAAGCGTCTCACCGACGCAGATTATAGGCGTAAGCCCCGCCTCCAGCGCGGCCTTGACCTTTTTATTGACGGTCTCGTCGGTCTCCGCAAAGTACTGTCTGCGCTCGCTGTGTCCTATTATGACGTACTCCACGCCTATTTCCTTGAGCATTGCGGCGGATATCTCGCCGGTGTATGCGCCCTTGGCTTCAAAGTGCATATTCTGCGCGCCCAGCTTGATGTTGGAGGCGGCTATCTCGTCTCTGACTGCCGTAAGGCATACTGCGGGCGGGCATACCACGACCTCTGCACGTGCGCCCTTTACAAGCGGCACGAGCTCGCGCACAAGCGCCTTGGCCTGCTCGGGAGTGTTGTTCATTTTCCAGTTTCCTGCGATGATCGGTGTTCTCATTTCTAAAACATTCCTTTTCCAATATGATTTCTTTATAGGGATCCGGGGGCGCGGCGCCCCCGGAGCGATATGCTGTTATTTATCCTGCAACGCGGCTATACCGGGCAGCACCTTGCCCTCCATAAACTCGAGCGATGCGCCGCCGCCCGTCGATATATGGGCCATTCTGTCTGCATAGCCGAGTTTCTTGACTGCCGCGGCGCTGTCTCCGCCGCCAACTATAGTCGTACCCTTGGACTGCGCCATCGCCTCTGCGACCGCTCGAGTACCCTCTGCAAAGGCGGGTATCTCCGCAACGCCCATCGGCCCGTTCCAGATAACGGTCATCGAGCTCTCTATCTCCTGAGAGAAGAGCATGCGCGTGGATCTGCCTATGTCGAGCGCCATCATGTTATCGGGTATGGCGTCTACGGGCAGCTGCTGCGTGGCAGCGGTCTCGGATATCTCCTCCGCTACTATAACGTCTATGGGGAGCATTATCTTTATGCCCTCTCGTCTTGCCTTCTCAAAGAGTCTCTCTGCGGTGGCTATATTGCTGTCGTCCACGAGCGATCTGCCCATGGAATAGCCCTTTGCCTTTAAGAACGTGTTTGCCATTCCTCCGCCGATTATAAGGCAGTCGACCTTTTCAAAAAGGTTGTCGATAACGCCTATCTTATCGGATATCTTTGCGCCGCCCAATATGGCTGCAAAGGGACGCTTCGGGTCAGTGAGCGCGCCTCCGATGATCTCAAGCTCCTTTTCTATAAGGAAGCCAGAGACTGCCGGAAGATACTTTGCCACTCCCTCCGTGGATGCATGCGCTCTGTGCGCGGCGCCGAAGGCGTCGTTTACATATACATCCGCAAGGCTCGCAAGCTCACGCGCAAACTCGGGATCGTTTTCGGTCTCCTCCTTATGGAAACGCACGTTCTCCAGCAGCACTACGTCTCCGGGCTCCATCTCCTCCACGCACTTATGCGCGCTCGGTCCGATCACGTCCTCGGCAAGCGTCACCTTTGATGGCAGTATGCCTCCCAGCCTTTTTGCGACCGGCGCAAGAGAAAACTGGGGATCGACGACTCCCTTCGGTCTGCCTAAGTGTGAACAGAGTATCACCTTTGCGTTTTGTTTGATAAGGTAATCTATTGTGGGTATGGCCGCATTGATACGTGTATCGTCGGTTATCTCTCTCTTGTCGTTGAGAGGGACGTTGAAATCCACGCGTACCAGTACGCGCTTGCCGTCCACGTCAATGTCTTTTACAGTCATCTTGCTCATAAATTCTTATGTCCTCCATATCAAGCCTATTGTCCGTCTGACGGACGCCTAACTGTTTTTCCTGTTCCCCGGCAGCATATAAGAGCTACACTGAGGGTTATATTATTTTACTCCGAAACTCAGACAATTACAATAACGAAATTTCATGGGTATGCGGCTTACAGAATTTCCCTTTATCGGATCATCCTTGAAATTTCCCGCGACTGCGCGCGGGCTGTATTGCTTTTTTGCCGTTTTGGTGTATACTGGAGTCAGTGTCGGGGACCGTTATATACGGCGTTTATCCGCCGAAAGCTGCTGTTCTGACGTAAAACCGTTATTTCGGTTCCTACGTCCGGAGCTTCTTTCCGGTCCCGGGCCGTGGCGACAGGTCATTTTTTTTGGGAGGGACGCATGCCAGCGGAAGCGGCGTATACCGTCGGAGACGTTATAATGACGAGAAAGCCGCACGCCTGCGGCGGCTCGGAATGGCTGATAATGCGCACAGGCGCAGACTATAAAATAAAGTGTCTCACTTGCGGAAGAACGCTCATGCTTTCGTATGAGGATTTTGTTAAAAAGGTAAAGAAGATCGTGAGGAGGGCCGATATTGAGAAGCAGCAGACACAGCAAAAGCCGGAATGACAATAAGCCTGTTTACGACAAGAAAAAAGAGCTGAGGAGTTGGATCCTTTGCCTTTCCATAGCGATCGCCGTAGCGCTCGTACTCAGGCTTTTCGTGTTTGAGTTCGTGCTCGTGAAGGGGGACTCCATGGAGCCGAATCTCCACACCGGCGAGGCGGTCTTTGTGGAGAAGATAACAAAGATCGTTTCCGGGTATGACTATGACGAGATACTTATAGTCCGTTATCCGAACAGGACCGGCGCCTATGTAAAGCGGCTGATAGGCATGGAGGGCGATGTTTTAGAGATAAAGGAAGGCCAGCTTTACAGAAACGGCGAGCTCATAGACGAGCCCTTTACGCGCGAGGCCGTGATGTTCTGGGATATGCCCGCCACCACCGTTCCCGAGGACTGCGTATACGTTATGGGCGATAACCGCAACGACTCTCTGGACAGCAGAAGCGCCGACGTCGGACCTATACAGGAAAACAAGATCATAGGTCACGCGCTCTTCGTGTCCTGGCCCTTGGGCGGCATCCGCTCCGTAACGGATAAATAACCTTCTTT
>CAYVOZ010000098.1:0-10079 GCA_964453325.1 uncultured Christensenellaceae bacterium
GGTCACCACCGCCGCGCTCAAAAAAGACGCCCGCAGCATAGAGACCGAGGAGCATCTCGGAGAACAAAGCACGCTGATAGTGCGGTTTGGCAAGGACGACTCCGCTCTCATGGCTTCCATCGTAAGGCTGCTCATGGATAAAAACAACCGAAAGGAAACAGGCGCAGAACAAGCATGACGGATATCAAAAAAGCAAAGCACAAGCTTACCTTTGCGCAGCTTGCAGCTCTCGGGTTTCTGCTCCTTATAGTCGCGGGTACGCTGCTGCTAATGCTGCCCCTCGCATCAAACGGGCGGGGCGCCACGTTCACCGAGGCGTTTTTCACAGCCACCTCTGCGACCTGCGTTACCGGGCTCATAGTAGCGGACACCTTTACGCAGTGGAGCCTTTTCGGGCAGCTCGTGATAATAACGCTCATTCAGATAGGCGGACTCGGCTTTATGACCATAATGGCGATGTTCTCCTTCCTTTTCGGCAGCAAGATAGGTCTGCGCTCGCGCGAGCTCTTAAAAAACAGCATGAGCGTCCAGCAGCTCGGCGGCGTTGTCAAGCTCATCAAAAAGGTGCTTATAGGCACTGCGATATTCGAGGGCGCGGGCGCGGTGATACTCTCGAGCCGCTTTATACCCGTGTTCGGCTGGGGGCGCGGTATATACTACGGTATATTCCACTCCGTATCCGCGTTCTGCAACGCGGGCTTTGACCTCATGGGCATATTGGAGCCCAATTCCTCGTTCACGCTGTTTACGCAGGACAGTGTGATAATGATAACGCTTTCGCTTTTGATACTCATAGGCGGCATAGGCTTTTTCGTATGGGACGATGTATCCAAAAACAAGCTGCATATAAAGAGATATAAGCTCCATTCAAAGATAGTGCTGCTCGTGACGCTTTCTCTTACGGTAGTCGGCACGGTCATAATACTGCTGCTCGAATACGGCGGCGCGCTGTCGGAGCTTTCGTTCTTCGATAAGCTCTGCGTATCGCTGTTCTCCTCCGTCACGCCGAGGACGGCAGGCTTTAACGCGCTCGACGCGTCGGCTCTGCATACGGGCTCGATAATGCTCACCATACTGTATATGATGATAGGCGGAAGCCCCGGCTCCACCGCGGGCGGCATAAAGACGTCCACTATAGCCGTGCTGTTCGTGACGGCCTGGGCGAGCATAAGAAACTCGCGCAGCGACAACATATACGGCAGACGGCTCGACGAAAAGGCCGCAAAGCGCGCGGTCACAGTGCTCAGCGTATACTTCGCCATACTTGTCTTTGGCATAATGGCTCTTTGCATAGACAACCCCGGCACAGACCTGACCTCCATTGTTTACGAGGCGGTCTCCGCGGAGAGCACCGTCGGAATGACGGTGGGCATAACGGCCGGGCTCGGTACCTTTTCGCGCTGGATACTGATAATGCTCATGTATCTCGGGCGCGTCGGCAGCGTATCCTTTATAATGGTATTTACGGAACGCAAGGCTCCCGCTCCGGTGCTGCTTCCGGAGGAGAACGTAAACATAGGCTGATTCTTTTTAGGAGGATATATGAAAACATTTTTAGTCATAGGGTTGGGACGCTTCGGAAGGCATCTGAGTCTTGAGCTCATGCAGGGCGGAAACGAGGTCATGATACTCGATATAAACGAGGATATCGTGAGCGAGCTTGCGCCGAATGTCACAAACGCTCAGATAGGCGACAGCACAAAGCCCGGCGTTCTCGAATCCATAGGGGTAAACACCTTCGATATATGCTTTGTCTGCATAGGCTCGAATTTCCAGAGCAGTCTCGAAACGACCGCGCTTTTAAAGGATCACGGAGCCGCCCGCGTGATAAGCAAGGCCAGCACCGCCATACAGGCCAAGTTTTTGCTCAGAAACGGCGCGGACGAGGTAATATATCCCGAGAGGGACAGCGCCGTAAAGCTCGCCCACCGCGTGTCCTCGTCCTTTGTGGTAAAGGACTTCTTGGAGCTCACTCCCGATATATCCATATACGAGATAGCCTGTGCGCCCGCATGGATAGGCAAAAGCCTGCGGCAGCTCGATTTCAGAGCCAAGTTCAGCGTCAATGTGCTCGCCGTGAGCTCCGGCGACAAGCATATCGTCATACCCTCCGCAGACCATGTGTTTTCGGACGGCGAAACGCTCATGGTAATGGGCTCCTATTCCGAGGTCCAGAAACTCTTAAAAAAGGCTGACTGAAGCTGTTATATTTTTAACCCAAAAACGGCCGGCTGTCGCCCCGATATAACGGAGCAGCAGCCGGCCTTTTTCCTGTCACAAAAGCTATCTGAACAGATCTCTGAAGCTCGTGGGTATCTTCTTCTCCGGCTCCTTATAATCAAATCCGCCCGCAGGCTCCTGCGCGGCGAAGCTTATCGTCATATAATTCTCGCCTGAAGAAAACGCCTCTGACGAATCCATCATATAGCACCGTCCGCCAATCATTTTATACAAGCTGTCCTCGGACGGATATTTTCCGGCTTTTGTAAAGCCGTTCTGTTTCAGCAGCTCGCGGTACTCACCGAGATCCCTCCGGTCCGCGACCTTTACGGAAAACTGATAAAACGGCTGTCCGTCGTCTGTCGTGCCGCACTCGATTATATCCGCTTCCTCTCCGCCAAAGCTCCATTTCGGGTACTGCGGCAGCAGCGTGTCCCACTTCGACATCACCGCATCGAACTCCGACCGCTTCAGCCTTTCCTCCTCCTCCGCAGCGGGCAGCTTTGCGCCGCACTCCGCGCAGAATCTCACGCCGATGCTGTTCTGCTTGCCGCACTGAGGGCATTTTGCTCCGCCCGCAACAGTACCGTCCGGAAGCTTTCCCCCGCAGGACGGGCAGAACTTGGTGTCCGCCGAGGCCGACGCTCCGCAGGACGGACATATCTTCATATTCTTTGCCGCCTCGTTTGCAAAGCTCATTGCGGCGTTTTGATATGAGCCGAAAAGGCTGCCGAGGCTGCCTGCGGCTCTCTCCATACCTTCATTGTCGACCCTTCCGGTATACTCCGGAGCGTTGGTCGCCTTATTTATGGAGTCTGCCGCCTTGTTTGCAGCCTGCTCCACACGCGGGGCCACGACCTTGGAAACGCCCTGTTCAACGCCCTTCTGTACAGCGGTGCCGACCGCCTTGTTGATGCCGTTCTTTATCGCTCTGTCCAAAAAACCCATGATCACTCTCTCCCGTTGTTTTTTTTGCGGGCGAGCCGTAGGCGTCCCCGTGGTCATATATTTAGTTATCCTGTTGCATATTGATTTTAGCATATACTCACAAAGCTTTTCAATACTGATCGCAACGTTCTGATCGGTTTTTTGTAACAAAATCATTTCAATTTCAGAATAGGCCTCATATACAAAACTGTTGCAAAAAAAAAGCTTGCGTTATATTATTGTGCCATAGGGATCGTATACATGCATGTCGGCACAAAGCACGAAGAGCGTGTTTCGGTCCCATTCCACAGTTTTCGGAGGTCATATTATGAGTTTTCCTTATTTCTTTTCAAAGGCTTCAATTATCATCTTTATCATCTTTACCGTACTCGCGATCGCCGGCGCTATCGTCGCTCTGCTGCTCTTTCTGCCCGAGAAAAAGAAGGGCAATTATTCCGGCTTTATGCGCAAGCTCTACGACTTTCTGAATTTCTCGACCTATCTTATCTCCCCGATAATGAAGGTGCTGTACATGGTGTTTACGTTCGTTTCTTTGCTCGCAGGCGTCATACTCATGTTCGAGACGACGTTTGTTATAGGACTTCTTGTGTTCATACTCTCACCTGTTGCAATACGCATCTGCTACGAAGTGATATTGCTGTTCATATCCATAAGGGAACAGTTAGTCCAGATCAACAACAAAATGGACCGCATAGCCTCCGCGTCCGACCCCGAAGGCAAGTATATCCCCGTGGCCGAGGAGCCCGCTCCCGTCGTGAAAAAGCCGAAGCAGCCCAAGTATCAGCAGCAGTACCCGCCGCAGTATCAACAGCCGTATCAGCCGCCCTATCAGCCTGCGTATCAGCAGCAGAATCAGCAGCAGTTCTATCAGCAGCCTCAGCAGCCGATATATTCTCAGCAGACCTATGCTCCCCAGGCAGCACCCGCGCCTCGCGTATGCCCCTCCTGCGGAAGCCCCGTCGAAGCCGACGCCCTCTTCTGCATGAACTGCGGTCAGAGGCTGTAGCTCACGGACTTGCCCATAAACGCCAAACAATAATACAGCACAATCAAAACAAAAGTGAAAGCGAAAGCCGGGACGCACATTGCCCGGCTTTTACTCCGCCAAAAAACCAGTTTTTTGACAGGCTTACCGTGTTTTGACTTTGACCTAAAGGTCACGGCCGTCAAAACACGAAAGGTATAGGCTCCGGGCGTACACGCCGCCCTGCGCCTATGGATCTCAACACATCAAGGTCAACGACTTTTCATATCCCAAACGATAATACAGCACAGTCAAAACAAAAGTGAAAGTTGAAGCCGGGACGCACATTGCCCGGCTTTCGCTTATATGATAGAATTTACAGAGCTGTAAGAAAAACGGCAAAACGCACATAAGGGATCATATTCGGGCATGAAGATCAGAGAGAACTATAACCATACGCTATGCGCTGCATATATAGGCTATATCACGCAGGCCATCGTCAACAACTTTGCTCCGCTGCTTTTTCTCACGTTTCAGCGAAGCTTTGATATTTCGCTCGAGAACGTCGCTCTTCTGATATCCATAAACTTCGGAGTTCAGCTGCTCGTCGACCTGCTCTCGGCAAAATTAGCCGATAAAATAGGTTATCGCACCTGCATGATCGCTGCGCATATACTATCCGCCGCCGGGCTTGTCGGCTTGACCGTTCTGCCCGGGCTCATAGGCAACGCTTATGCAGGCCTAATAGTATCAGTAGTGATATATGCCATCGGCGGCGGGCTTTTGGAGGTGCTCGTGAGCCCCGTCGTGGAGGGCTGCCCGACCGCGCGCAAGGAGGCCGCAATGAGCCTGCTGCATTCCTTTTACTGCTGGGGCCATGTATTCGTCGTGCTCGTCTCCACGCTGTTCTTTGTGACCGCGGGCATAGAGCACTGGCGCTGGCTGGCAGTGGGATGGGCTCTTATACCGCTGCTTAACGCGTTTTACTTCTCTCTTGTGCCTATAAATACCCTCACCGAGGACGGCAAGGGCATGGGAATAAAGGAGCTTTTCAAAAACCGCGTATTCATCATACTTCTGCTGCTCATGATATGCTCCGGCGCGTCCGAGCAGTCGCTCTGCCAGTGGGCGTCCGTCTTTGCGGAGGCCGGTCTCGGCGTGTCAAAGCTAGTGGGCGACCTCGCAGGCCCCTGCTCCTTTGCCGCGCTCATGGGCGTTTCACGTCTGCTCTATTCGCGCATCTCCGAGCGAATAAGCCTCGACCGCTTCATGTATATGAGCACAGCACTGTGTATTATAAGTTATCTTTTGGCGTCGCTCTTCTCCTCGCCCGTAATCGGCCTCATAGGCTGCGGACTGACAGGCTTTGCTGTCGGCATACTCTGGCCGGGTACATTCAGTCTCGCCGCAAAGAGCCTGCCCGCAGGCGGAACGGCTATGTTCGCGCTGCTCGCGCTGGGCGGCGACCTCGGCTGCTCCGCCGGGCCGGGACTCGTCGGCCTCGTGTCCGGAGTCACCGGAGAGCTTCGGTCCGGCATTTTAGCGGCTATAGCATTCCCCGCTCTACTGCTCCTGCTTTTATTCGTCAACACCCTTTTAAAAAAGAAAAAGACACTTCCCGAAATCGGGAGGTAATAAAAACGCCGCTCCTTTCATAAGCATATGCCAAAGGGCATGCATGGGCAAAGGTCCGCACCGGCAGGCGCGGCCTTTTTGCATACCGATTATAAAAGGAAAACGGCATATGATAATACACATTGTAAAAGAGGGCGAGGATATAAACGGCATCGCGGCGTTTTACGGCGTGGACGCGGAGTCTCTCGCGCTCATAAACGGCGTCGCTCCTTTCTCCCCGCTTCCCGTCGGCATGGCTGTGCTTGTGCTCATACCCGTCGAAACGCACACTGTCACCGAGGGCGACACGCTATATTCCGTAGCGCAGCTTTACGGCGTATCCGTAAACACGATCTTGCGCAATAATCCCTCAGTCGGCGCGCTTGCTCCCCTGACCATCGGGCAGACGCTTGTTATTCGCTTTCGCGGAGACCCCATGGGCTCTCTCATAACGAACGCTTATGCATACCCGTTCATAGAGGACGGACTGCTGCGCGAGGTGCTTCCGTTCCTCACGCGGCTCATACCCTTTACCTACGGCTTTCGCCCGGACGGAACTCTTATCGCGCCGGACGACGACAGAATGATAGCCCTCGCCAATACCTACGGCGTAGAGCCCGCCATGCACCTCTCCACACTCACCGACGAGGGGCGTTTTGACAGCGGCGCGGCTGCGCGGCTTTTAGCCGATCCCGCGCTTAAAAGAACGGTTGCCGAAAACGTACTTGTAAATATGCTAAGCAAGGGCTATACCGTGCTGGACGTCGATTTTGAGTACATACCCCCTGAGTTTGCGCGCAGCTATTACGAATTTATACTGCTGCTCACGGAGCTGCTCTCGCCGTACGGCTATGAGGTCATAACCGCCCTCGCGCCCAAGACCTATGCCGAGCAGCCCGGGCTTTTATACGAGGCTCACGATTATGCCCTCATAGGCGCGGCCTCGGACGCCGTATTTCTCATGACGTACGAATGGGGCTATTCGGCAGGCCCGCCCATGGCGGTCGCACCTATAAGCAATGTCCGAAGAGTTTTAGATTATGCCGTAAGCGTCATACCCCGCGAAAAGATATATTTGGGCATACCCATATACGGCTATGACTGGACGCTCCCCTATTCCCCCGGGAACCCGCCCGCGCCGTCGATATCTCCCGAGGACGCCATCGCTCTCGCACAGATGTACGGCAGCGTCATTCAGTACAGCTTCTTTTCCGAGGCTCCGTATTTCTATTATTACGCTCCCGACGGCAGTACTCACGAGGTCTGGTTCGAGGACGCGCGCAGCATGCGCGCAAAGCTTTCGCTCGCGGCGGAATACGGCCTTAAGGGCGTGGGCTTCTGGCAGGCGGGCAGGCGCTTTTCTCAGGGCTGGCATACTCTGAGCGCTATGTTCGACATACCTCAGCTGAACTGAAGCCGTGCCGCTCCGCGCTCTGAAGTCAGATGCACGCTTCTTTACGCGAGCCTTCCCGGTCACCGGGACAGCCCTGCCCCGCATCAGCAAAAAGTTGACAAAGCACCCGCGTTTTCTTATTATTGGAGTGTTAAGAAAAATATTGGAACGCAGGTGTACGGATCAAGATGAAAAAGAGATTTATACCCTTCATACTCGCTATCGTGCTTATAATATGCCTCGTGCCCTCCGCCGCTTTTGCGAGGGACGAGCTCAAGAATACAGATCCCGACAGGTATTATATCGTTTTAGACCTCAAGAATCAGATAGTTTTCTGCTATGAGCGCGACGAGAACGGCGAGTATACCCGCCTTGTGCGCTGCTTTTTATGCTCCTCCGGAAGGACAGAGCTCAACCCCGACGACCCCGAGGATCAGGGCACTCCCACGCCCAAGGGCATATGGAAGATAACAGCGCGCGAGCGCTTCGGAAAATTTGCCTCCTTCGGCAACGAGTTTGCCCGTTATTGGACGCAGATAGTCGGCGGCAACTACTTCCACTCCGTAATGTTCGGCGACCGCACCGTCGACACTATGAAGAGCGGCGCATACGGCAGTCTCGGCAACAACGTATCTCACGGCTGCGTGCGCCTTTATGTCGAGGACGCAAAGTGGCTTTATTATTACGCCTGCCCCGGCACTACGATCAACGTCTCCACGAACGAGCCCGCCAACGGCGAGCTCAAGCGCGCGCTCAAGTCAAAAATACCCGTCGGCGAATATAAGGAAATGCAGAAGACCTTCTACGACGAGCCCGAGCTGCCCAACAAGTCCGCATGGACAGTCGTGGAGGACGCCCCCATGCGCACAGGCAACGGCACGAACGACGGCATACGCGCAAGGCTGCCTCTCGGAACAGAGGTCGAGGTGCTCCAGGAGGGCGATCCGTGGGTAAAGGTAAAGTACGACGGCAAGGAGGGCTATGTGCTCTTGGCCTATGTCACCTATGAGCAGGGCGTCATGCAGTCCAAAGAGGACGCCGACATAATTAAGGAGACTCAATACATATACACCGAGGCCGATACGGACTCCGAAAAGATAGTCAAGGTCCCCACGTTCTCGTCCGTCAAGGTGCTCGAGGTCACAGAGGACGGAAAGTTCACAAAGATAGAATACAGAGGCGAGACGGGATATATGAGATCCTCCAATCTCAAGAAGGGCTGGGGGACTATCAGATAAATATGAAAAAGCTCACAGCCGCCGTTCTGGCGTGTCTGATCCTCCTTGTCTGCACGACCACGGCGTTTGCCGAAACCATGCCCGGAATGACGAGCAAGGTGGACTACGACAACACCGACCCGAACAGATATAATATAGAAGTGGACGTGCGAAACGCCGTCATAACCGTATACGAGGGCGAAGCAATAATACTTCAGAGCCTCTGCACCTCCGGCGGAGGGCAATACCCGACGAGCTCGGGAGTTTATCCTCTCGGCGATCTAAAGGAGCGCTTCGGCTATTTCGTGGCGTTCGGTCAGTATGCGCAGTATTGGTCTCAGGTCGTGCGCGGTATTTATATACACTCGATACTTTACGACGATAAGAACGACCTCTCCACCATATCCGACACAGCATACAAGAACCTCGGGCGCAACGTATCCCACGGCTGCATACGCGTTCTTCCCGACGTGGCGCAGTGGATATTCTATAACTGCCCGCCCGGCACGCTTTGCAGCGTCACGCGCGCCAAGGCCCGCGATAACGAGCTCAGAGAAAAGCTCCGCGCGGAGATGAAGCCTCTCGACTACTATAAGACGCTTTCTGACGATACGCACAGCGAGCCCCTGATGGTACCCGCCGTCATAACCTCGGACAGCGCAAGGCTGAGGAGCGGCTTCAACGGCAGCGACCGCACCGTAGCGAGCCTGTCCGAGGGCGATAAGGTGCTTCTTAGTCAGATAAGCGAAAAATGGTGCAAGGCCCATACCCTTTCCGGCCGCGTGGGCTATGTAAAGACCGCATATGTCTATTGCGAGCCGGACAGCAGCATAAGCTCCTCCGAGGGTACGGTGATATGCAAGGACGGCTGGCTGTATTCGTCCATGAAGGAGAGCGCGGAAGTACGCCTCGCAAGGCTTGTCCCCGGAGACGGCGTCAGTGTCACGGTCGAGGCTGCCGAGGGTTGGTATTTTGCGGTCTATGACGGTCTTTCGGGCTTTATACAGTCCGACCGGTTCACGACCGGCACGGTCTATAGCTACCCGGAGGCGCCGGAGAAGATAACTCCCTCTCCCGGATACGAGGCCGCAAAGAAGCGCGCCGCGGAAAACGCCGCCGAGGCCGCAAGGAAAAAGCAATTTTTGAATAAGTAACCGATATTGTTGATCCAATATAAAAGGACGGGGCAATGATCCTTAACGAGCCTGCTCCGTCCTTTTTGTAGTCATTGTATCACCGAATATGCCGTTATCAGAACGGATAAAGCTCCGTCATTCTCGCCGTCATATAGCCCTCTTCACCGTTTTTGAGGTCGGCTGCATACAGCACGTCCGTCTTAAAGTCTATGCCGCCCGCAGGCTCTCCGCCGAGCGCAGATATCACCGCCGCGCCTATGTACGCGCCCGCATAGTATACGTTCGGAGCCGCCTGAGCATAAAGCACATAGCCGTTCTCGGGCATGAGCTTTATGAGCTCTTCTGTATATAAAGAAGTCACGACCTCCGCGTCCGTCCTGTCATTGGCCTTGAATGCGTCAAACGCCATTTTTGCCATGCGCTCGTCCTCCGCGTATACCGCGTCGAGCATGCCCGGATAAAACGCGGTCAGCTTTTCCGCTATCCATTCCTCGGGCGTGAGCTCGTCAGTGTCCTCATAATAAACGCCCTTGTTGAATATCTTGCCCTGTGCAACTCCGTCCGCGAACGTCACGGCGGCCTCGCTG
>CAYVOZ010000099.1:0-3889 GCA_964453325.1 uncultured Christensenellaceae bacterium
TTATGCCCGCATTCGTTCCGTATCCTATTATAAACATGATGACTATCGTTAATAAAAGCGCCAGTATGAACGGAAATTTGAGAACTCCGTAAAAAGTATAGCCCAAGTAAGCTCCAAGCATCATGAATTCGCCCTGGCTCAGGTTCATCAATCCGGATGCTTTGTATATCAGGCTGTATCCCAAACCGGTCATGCCGTATACACAGCCCATCATCAGGCCTCCTACAATCAGTGTAAGAATCATATCGTTACCCTCTCTATGCTAAACTCATAGCCATTCATAGTCGTTATTTACTGTTATTGAGTAAGTTCGTCATATGCTTTACGCATATGACGAACTTGTCGATGGTTTGTATAGAAATCAATCAGTAATTTGTTTTACCTAATCAGTCTAAAACCTTGAGCTTGCTTTTGTCATAAGCCTGGATCTTGCCGTCCTGGATCATGAACATGCTGGCCGCGGTGAGTCCGTCTCCGGAGCCGTCGGTGTAGTCAAACACGCCGCCGATGCCCTCATAACCCTTTATGCTGCCGTATGCGTCTGCAACAGACTGCCTGTCATCAACGTCAGTGGCGGTCTTGAGAGCCTCTACGAGCATGTTTGCGCCGTCATAGTATCTGAATGCGCTGTCGTATACGGGCATTTCGTTATAGATGTCATAGTACTCCTGGAGCATAAGGACCTGCTTCTCGTTTGCGCCCTCTTCGGGAGTTGCGGGGATAACGTATGCAGCGCCTGCGATTATTCCGTTGGCATCGTCGCCGACGATGTTAAGAACATCCTGCTGGACTATGCAGACGTCGCCATAGATATGGCCCGTCCAGCCCATGCGTCTCAGCTGCTTTATGACCATGCAGGCATTGTCGGTAAGGGAGTATACGATAACGCCGTCGGGCTCGCTGGAGAGGACCTTATTGATCTGTGCAGTGAAGTCGGTGTCGGTGACCTGGAAGGTAACATCAGCTACGAGCTCTACGTCGGGATGCTTCTCCTCAAGGGTCTTAAGGATCGTCTCGTGTCCGGACTGGCCGTACTCGTTCTCTATCGAGATCAGAGCGACCTTCTTGACGCCCATGTCGTCGCACATTACGTTTACCCAGGTGGGATCTACAAAGCCGCTGGAAACGGTGGTTCTGTATACGTTCTTATAGCCTGCGTTCGTGAGCAGAGCGGACGTGCCGCCGGCCAGATGGAGCATGTTTGCACTTTCGGTTATATCGACAGCGGCAAGAACATTGGCGCTCAGATGGCAGCCGAGCAGAGCGACGACATTGTCGGCATCCACAAGCCTGGTCACGCACTTGACGCTTGTTTCGGGAAGCATTTCGTCATCATATACGATCAGCTCTATCGGTCTGCCGTTGATACCGCCGGCTGCATTGGCCTTATCGATGACCATTCTGCATACTCTTTCGTTCTCGATGCCTGCCTGGGCCGATGCACCGGTAAGGAATGTTACCAAACCGACCTTTATGGGCTCTCCGGCTGCCTCGGGCTCTTCTGCGGGCTTCTCTTCTGCGGGCTTCTCTTCCTTTACCTCTTCGGTCTTGGGAGCTTCGGTCTTGGGCTCCTCAGCGGCCGGTGCCGGCTGGCTGCAGGCTGCGAGCGCGCAGCTCAGCATTAAGACGGCAAGGACAAGGGCAAAAATCTTCTTCATAGTTTCCTCCTTTTATATTAGAGCTTTTGTTACGGAATCATCCGTGTCTTAAGATGCACTCATACTACCATCGCGTCTTTTTTATCACAATCGTGTTTGATTACTTGTTTTTCAGTTTTCTGTATGTGTTGAAGCGTGCTTTTTTTAGGTGGGCCGGCAGTAAGTTTGAAATAGAAGCTGTTTCTATAAATATTTTTGTTTTTAGGTCACAATCTTTATTAATACAATGCGATACAGCCGTCGGGTTTTCAAACTTAAACGTTCGCTGCCCGGCGCCGTCTGCACTGCTCTACAGAAAATATGCGACTGTATTTACATATATATAATAGTAAAAAAGAGACGATCCTGTTTCCGGGTCGTCTCAGAGTATCAAAAAAAGCCGCTGACCGAAAAAGCATATATCACAGGCGCAGGGCGGCTGCGAGCTTATGCATTTCTTCAGTATGCGCCGAATTCGTATGCGGCGTCTGCCATGGCCAGCACATTCTCCGGGGGCACCTCGCCCTGGATACAATGCACCTGATTGAAGACATAACCTCCGCCGGGCTTAAAGACCTCAAGCGAGGCCCTCGCAGCCTGCGCCACCTCCTCCGGCGTTCCGAACGGAAGCACATGCTGAGTGTCCACTCCGCCTCCCCAAAGTATTATTCTGTCTCCGAAATTCTTTTTTATCTTTTCGGGTTCCATGTTTTTGGCGCTTATCTGTACCGGATTTATGATATCCACACCGGCGTCTATAAAATGCCCGTAAAGATTATAGACCGACCCGCAGCTATGGAAAAACACCTTGGCACGGGAATTCTCATGAACACAGTCCGTCATGATCCTGTAGTTCGGAACATAAATCTCCTTAAATATGTCGGGGGAGAACAGCTCGTTGTTCTGCGTTCCGAAATCCGTATACGACATTGTAATTATATCGAGATACTTTCCGCAGGCCTGTAAATACATCTTCAGGTTCTCTCTCTTTACGAGCGCGATCGTTTTCAGCGCCTCATAGCAATACTCCGGCTCCATGAGGAGCAGACAGAGCCAGTCTGTGAGCGTATAGCCGTTTGCCGCCGTCAGCATTGTGAGTCCGCCTCCGCCGAACGCGCCGCATATGGCATAGTCTGTGTCCTCATACAGGCGCTTCCCTTCTGCTTCTATAAGGCGAAGGTGCTCATCCGTATAGACGGGCACTGTCTTTTTCAGAGCCTCCGTATCAATAAGCTCGATATCCCCCGCGCCGGGCTCCTCGTAATAATCAAAATAGTGTCCGCCCCGGGGCATGCGTGCCAGCTTGGCTCCTGTCTTTTTGTCTATTATGAATATATATCCGTCTTCTTCGACAGGATCGAAATCCTCCGATATCAGCGCGGTATATCCCTGCTCGTTTATCCACGGCTTCAGAACGCGGTTGTCCATCCCCTCATATGATATGTTTTCGAGCTGAACTACATCACAGTGCAGCCGTTTGCGAATTTTCTCTCCCATTCGCGCCAGCATAAAGAACGGCTCATAGATCGTGGCCGGGAGCTCGCTGTCAAGGCCCAGGTATTCCGCAAGTCTTATGTATCCGTTGATATTGTAGCCAGTGGCCATGTTTGCGCCGATATCGATAGGCACACGGTCCGGTATCCTTCTTTCCAGAACCGCTCTGACGCGTTCACGAGAGGTCATAGTCATAGTTTTTCCTTTCCTGAAGCAGCTAAAACGCTTCAAACAACAGTTTGCTTATCATAAAGTAAATGATATCAATCCACACCGAAAAAACTATACCGTTTATTTGTCAGTTTCTATGATCCCTGTGCATTTAAAAGCTTTAAATTTTTGATAAGTTTAATTTCAATTGTCTTTTTTTTAAAAAATGTATCATTTGCTCCGACGGGTTTTGCACAAGTAATTTAGTATGGTATTATGTATCGGGTGTTAAATTGATATGAAGATTCAGATGAAGTTGTTTATTTTCTGCATACTGACCGAAGTAGTTCTGTTTATTTTTGTTTTGTTTTTTTTCATTGAGCATCAGACCCTCAGGTTTGAGAATGAGATAATCAAAGCAAACGAGAGAGAGCTTAACCAGCTTTGCGAAAAAATCAACTCCGAGATCTCAAAAATATCCAATACCTATAACACTATTTGCATCGACAAGGAGCTTTGCTCAAAGATAAAGCAATATGATATGTGCGTCTCGCAGGAAAAAGATGATCTGCGTCTCGCTATACACCGGCAGCTCATGCTGCGCTCCC
>CAYVOZ010000099.1:3899-9878 GCA_964453325.1 uncultured Christensenellaceae bacterium
GAACGACGGCATATTCCCCGGAATAACTCTGCTCACAAGCTCGGGAGATGTCATTACAAATTCTTCTCAGTCCGAGTATATTATCAATGACGCCCACAACGACAATACGCTCGAGCTGCTGATGCAGTATCAAAACGGTATATGGGGCCAGTACTCTTACTCGTCCGAAAAAACATCCGTTGTATATTATGCAAGAAATCTGGTCGTCGATCAGATAAGCACGCGAAATTTCATATTTATAGATTTCATACCCTCAGAGCTCCATAAGCTTTTTTCCGGCTCTACCGCTGATTACAGAAGCATTTATCTTATGAGCCCGGATAACCGCATAATCGCCTATTCGGATGGTCTGGGGATGGGAGAAGAGCTTGATTTCATACAGGACGAGAGCTACTCGGATTTCAGCGGTACGATAAAGTACAAGAAGAACGACAAAAACTACCTTGTGCTGCACAGGGCTATAGACAACCCCTTATGGCGCGTTGTACTGGTCTCGGATCTGGATCTCCAGCGTCACTCGCTGTATTCCTCCTATCAGATATATCTGTTCATAGCCGCCATCTATCTCGTCGTTGTCTTCATTATCTCTTATTTCGGATCAAAGAGCATTACAAAGCCGATCCTGGCGCTGCATCATAAAATGAAGCTCGTTCAGGGCGGAAATCTTTCGGTAAGAGCGGAGCGGTCCAGCCATGACGAGATCGGTGCACTGACCCACCAGTTCAACGACATGCTGGATCAGATCGAGCACCTTATGAGCAAGGTCGTAAAGATTGAGGAAATGAAAAGGGCCTCGGACATAAAGGCTCTTCAGACTCAGATACACCCGCATTTTCTGAATAACACGCTTGCGAAGATCAGATATGAGATCATGATCGGCAATAACGCCGAGGCGGACAGCATGCTCCTCTCTTTGACAAATCTTCTCAATAATATACTGTCCAACAACAACGAGCTTATCTCTGTGCAGCTTGAGCTTGACTATCTGAGGGACTATATCAATCTTGAAAGGCATTTGCTTGCCGATGATTTCAAATACACCATTGAGGCGGATCCCGATCTGGCGGAGTGCTTTGTTATAAAGCTGATGCTGCAGCCCATAGTCGAGAACTCTATTATACACGGGCTGTGGGGAATGCAGAAACCGGAGCTGCATATAAAGTGCGAAAAACTCAGCAAGGATATACTATTCTCCGTAATAGACAACGGCGGCGGCTTTGAAGTTACACCCGAGATCAGGGAGAAGCTGAAGACCATCAGCAACGGCTCGTCGATAGGAATGTATAACGTAAACAACCGCATTAAGCTGCATTTCGGAAACGAATACGGCATCAGCATTGAAAGCCGGACTTCACAGGGAGGCGGTACGACCGTATATCTGCGTATACCATGTATTATGCCTGAAGAGAACGGAGATTTTCATGAGAATATTAATAGTTGACGATGAAACTCTAATAAGAAACTGGCTTTCTCTTTTGCTTAATCAGATCAGCGGTTATAATATCACCGTCTTTGAAGCATGCGACGTTTCCACCGCATTTGACGTGATAGAAAAGGAGAAGCCCGAGCTGATCTTTACCGATATAAAAATGCCCAACAAGAGCGGCATCGACCTCATAAAGGCTCTGAAGGAAACACATCCCGAGATAAGGGTTGTTGTGCTCAGCGCATACGAGGATTTTAATTATGTCCGCGTTGCACTTAAAAACGGGGCGCTTGATTACCTGCTCAAGCCCAAGCTGAATATTGAGGATATCAAATCCATACTCGAAAAGGTGCAGCGGTATCTGAGCGCCAACACAGTATATGACAAAGCCAGGATAGAACGAATAAAGCTGTATAATTCCGTCTATTCTGAAATAATCGCCGGTCTGGACGACGAAAGCAAGCTTTTCTCAACGCTTTCGCTCGACGCCAGACCTCAGAACAAGAGTATATGCGTGCTCGGCTTTTCTTTGGAGAATGCGATCACCGATGAAACCGCAAGGATCAGGCTGTGTATAGATATATCGGATCTGCTTTATTCGGAAGGCATTACCGCATTCTGCTCCTGCCCGTCCGCCGATATGATAATCGCGGCGTTTCCTGCGCCTATCGACGTGCCCGAGTATCTGCATGTCGAGCTCAACAGGCTCAGTCTCACAATATACAATACCATTGCAACGGCGTCGGACAACAACAAGGTCGCTTATTCCATCGATACTGCCGTAAAGCCCTCTGCTTCACTCATGCTCGGTCTTCGCAATTGCTATCATCTTCTTGAAACGTATTCATATTACGGATTTTCTTCGAAGGGTCTGGAAAAAACAAACCGCGAAGAACTGGAAATACAAAAATCGCTGAGAAGCATTGCTCAAAACCTCGATGCGCGTATGTTCGATCAGGCGTTTAAGTGCTTTAAGGAAATAGTAGACAGCTCTCACGCGGCGCTGCTTTCTCCAAAAGAGATTAAATCCATCGTGCAGAGCTGCATCGCCTTGTTCAGTATATATAACGATTCCAAGCAGGAACAGCAAATATATAACGCAAACCATCATTCGTACGTCAACAGAATAACCAATGCGTCAAAACGGACGGAAATGGAGAACATTGTCAGCGAGTTTACCGAAAGCTATTCCCTGTATATGCAGAACAGATGTCTCCCCGTATCCGAGCAGGTTAAGAAAGCCATTGCATATATTTCGGAGCATTTCGGTGAAAGAGTATCGCTGAATCAGCTTGCTCAGCTCGTTTATCTGAATCCGTCCTATTTCAGTCAGCAGTTTAAAAAGCAGACCGGGGTGTCCTTCAGCGATTATCTCGAGAATACAAGAATACAGAACGCAAAGACGCTTCTCAAGCAGACGGATAAAAGCATTACGGAGATCTCCGACGAGGTCGGCTTCTCTTCCCATAACTACTTCACTACCGTATTCAAGAAAAAGGTCGGGGCGAGTCCTCTTAAATACAGAAGCAAAAACAAGCAGTGATACCCTGTGTCCATATCAAAAACCAAGGCGCCGCAGCTGCCTCATCGGCTGAAAGGCGCTTTTGTTTATGCACGCATGAGGCTCGCGCTGAACAATATACACGCTGCCTGCTTCGCCTGCAGGCACTGTCTTCTGTCGCTCGGCGTTGTGTGATTCCGGAACAAAAAAAACAGTACAAACGCATATAAATTTTGAACATATTCTGAGGCTCCGTTTTCTGCCGCAGACGCAGCTCCGACAAACAATACAGATATTAAAGAAACAGACGATAAAACTCGATAGCTGGTCAGGACTGCGGGTGATATCATAAAAAACAGTAATCTACAATTAAAACGATTAAGAGGTCGATCATAGTATGAAAACAATTGATTTAACAGGCAAAAATGCGATCGTAACAGGCGCAGGGCAGGGGCTCGGCAAGCAGATAGCTCTTTCTTTGGCTGATGCGGGAGCAAATGTATGGGTAGTGGACATAGTTCCGGATAACGCGGAGCAGACCTGCGGCGAGATCGAGGCCATGGACAGAAGATCCGGCTGGTCAAAGGTTGATGTATCCAGGCAGGACGAGGTCGACGCCACAGTAGACAGCGCTGCGGAATTTTTCGGAGGGCTCGACATATTGGTCAATGTGGCCGGCATATTCTCCTACGATACCGTAGATACCATAGAAGAAGCCGAAATAAAGAAGATCACGAGCATAAACCTGTTCGGGGCCGTATATGCCTGCAAGGCTGCGATCAGAAACATGCGCAGTACGGGAAATGGCGGTTCTATCGTGAACATCGCATCCATAGCCGCCAGGGCAGGCGACCCGAGATTCCCGTTCTATCATATGACAAAGGCGTCGATCCTGAATTACAACAAGTCCCTCGCAAAATCCGTCGCCGCAGATAACATACGCTGCAACGCGGTATGCCCGGGGCTCATAAGGACGCCTATGCTGCAGGCACGCATGGTAAAGGAGGCAAACTCCACCGATCCCGCGATAGTGGACAAGTACTGGCAGGCATACGTAAAGCGGGTCATTCCTATGGGCTTTGCCCAGACCCCGGATAACATCGCCGATGCAGTGCTGTTTTTTTGCTCGGATCTTTCCAGCTGCATAACCGGTCAGGCGCTTAATGTATGCGGCGGACTTCGCATGAGCTAAACGCAAAGGAGAAAAATACAATGACAATGACTTACGACGAGCTTCTGAAGTACAATGAACACCGCGATCTAAATCAGTTTTCCATCATCGTTCCCGATGTGGACGAGGCGGTAAAAGCATGGGTGCAGTATGCAAAGGTCGGCCCGTGGAGAATACTTGAATACAGCGACAAGTACTGCGATTACTTCGTATTCAACGGTGAAAGGGTGACCGAGCCATTCAAGTTCATCGTTGCGATAGCAATGGTAAACGGCATAGAGCTTGAGCTTATACAGCCGTGCTACGGCCCCAATGCATACTCCGAATTTTTGAAGGAGCACGGAGCATGCCCTCAGCACATAAAATTCTCATATCTCGACAACGAAAGCCTCGACGCCGCGGTAAAGGAATTTGAGGAGGTCGGCATCATGCCTATACAAAGAGGCGATCTCTTGGGAAACAGGCATTACTACGTGGATTCGACGCCTAAGATCTCCTGCCTTATAGAATTAGGCAGCAAGCAGCGCAGCGGATATCCCGCCGAGGAGATCAAATGGTATCCCGAAAAGCCGAAGGATTGAGCATTCTAAGGTCAAAGGCTTCCTGACATTCTCTGCCACCCGGTTCCCGGGTGGATTTTTTGTTCCGCAGGGCAAAAGTCCTTATTATGGTACTTTAAAAATGGGAGAATGTATGTATAAACCGAAAAAAAGCACAAAGTTTGGTTTTTTGAAAGGAGCCTGTAATGCTAAGACATCGGTTCGATCCCGGAGAATTTCAACGTATACTCCTAAAAAACGGCTGGTCGCCCGTCAGACAACGCGGCAGCCATCGGATCCGGAAACGGGGCAGCGACACGCTGTACGTACCAATCGCAACGCTTAAGCCGTGCATATCCGCAAAGCTCATCAAGGAATTTGGGCTGGCGGTATAGCCGCATTCCCCGACTATTGAAGGAACGCGCGCCGTATGATACATTATAGACACAGCATACAGTATATTTAAGAGCAGGCGCGCAACGGTTTTTCTTAGCCGCACGGCATAAGCGCAATAAAGCGCGGAGGATATCGCCATATGACAAAGTTTACGGAGTTGGAGCAGGAATGCGCCGAACTGACCGCATACGTATTATACGACACATACTATGCATCGGCGCAGGACGTGCAAAGCTATGTCGCCCTTTGCGCCCTGCACATATGGGGCAGCAGCTCATACTATACCGACGACTATCGCGCGGCGCTCGACGCCGTTACCGATAAAAAGCACACTGCGGCGGAGATCGTGACGGCGCTCTCCTGCTTTGCCGATCCCGCGAGGCTGACGGCGATACCTCCGTTCTTTACCGAGCTCGTAGAATGCGACCTTGAGCGAGGCACAAACCGGTCACGGCAAACAGCCGATAAGCTCAACAGGCTGCTCGTCGGGCTGGCGTTCGTCAACGGAGACTTTACGATGGAGGAGGCCTCCGCGCTCCAAAGCATCATCAAAAATCTCGTCAGCATCTGTGACCGAAACGGCGTTAACGGCTATGAGTCTGACTTCGACCCGTCGCTTAAAATAACGCCGCCCTGCCGTCCTCAGCCGCCCCGGAAAGACGAAGCGACCACCGGGGAGCATAACGAAGATAAAAAGGAAGAAAAGACAGAGCCCAAGGACGGCGAAGGAAAGCTCACGCTGACTCTGCGGCTGCATATAGGAGACGGCGGTGTCTCCGCGTCGGCCGGCGGCTCCGCCGGGGACGCCCCTGCGGCGGACCGTCCCGACGGACCCGCAAACGAGGCGTCCATGCAAGAGCTCATAGACGAGCTCGACGGACTCGTGGGGCTCTGCGGAGTCAAGCAGGACGTGCACAGCCTTCTGAATTTCATAAAGGTCTGCGGC
>CAYVOZ010000100.1:0-1749 GCA_964453325.1 uncultured Christensenellaceae bacterium
CTTCTGAATCTTTTAATTGTTTATCAATATTTTTTTGTCTGCTTGCTGCTGCATCTGCTTGTCTTTTTTCTTCGTCAGCTTTTTGTTTATCAGCTAATTGATCTAATCTATTCTGTGATTTTTCAACAAGCTGTGTAGACTTATTCTGTATATCTATTTTTTGAATATAAGCATTTTTTAATCGATCAATTTCTTCATCACTTATTTTTGCTATATTTTGCAAATCGAACGCAGCTACGATACCTCTTTCTTTAAGATCAGCTATTTGTTCTTTTGTTAAATTTTTCCCATTGATAAGCCTACGCATTGCAATATCATACTCTTCATCCGCATTTTTCTTTGTCTGTTCGAAAGCTTTTTGTTCAACAGCCATTGCTTCATTTATAAGTGCTGTTCTTTCTTTTTCACTAAGTGATCTATTTTTAGACTGAACTAATAATTTATTTATTTGAGCTTCAGCTTCTTTATTTCTTATTTCATTTATTTTTAATTGGTCATCCAAATCTTGTTGAGCTTTAGTCAAAGCAATTGCTTCATCTGCTGCTGCTTTCATACTACCACCTAAATTTGAAAAACTTTCTTTAAGTGACTTAGTACCAGTGAATAAACCAATGAATGTATTTTTAAGTACTTGACCAACAGCAGATATTGCACTAAATAATTGTTCAACTTTATCGAGTACAGGTTGAAAATCTTTAAAAATTGCATATAGACCACCTGCTGCCAATGCAACAGCAGTTAATATTGCTCCAATTGGTGTTGCAACAAAAGTCCACGCAGCTTTAGTTAACGACATAAAGCTAGTACCCAATGATTTAATAGTACCACCTAACCCTTTAGAAGCTATACTTGTTACGGATAAATTATCTTTTAAATCACCGACAGCGTTTTTGACATCTTTAATATTATCTTTTGCATCATCAGAATCTACGGTTATCTTAATTTTTTTCTCTGTATCTTCAGCCATTTTACTTTCTTATTTTACTTAAAAACATCATAATTCTTCTTTTGATTAGTTCAGAAGATAACGATAATTTATTTTTACCTTTCAATATTTCAATATTTTCTGATATTCCATAATATTTATCAGAATTTATATTTTGTATAGTTGCATATATTATATTCATATTATTTATTTCTTTTTTTATGATATTTAATATCATGGATAATTAATATAATTAATCCTAATAGTAATGTTCCAAATGTTATGTAAAAATGTATCATATTTATTATAATTATTTTTATGGATTTGTAAATTGAGTACAAATACCATTCACGAAAGATAACGCTCTATTTGTTCCATCATTACTAACCCAAAACATTGTACCAGAAATTCCATTCGGTTGATAACTAGTACCACTAGTACCTGATGTACCCGCTTCAGACCAGGTCGGTAAATTTCCATATCCTTGACTGGTAAGTATTTGTCCAATATTTCCATGACTTTCATTTAAGCAAATTGATCCACTTTTAAGATGTAATCCATCATATACTTGCAACCTACCATAAATAGGACCAGCAGCACTACCTATACCAACGTTTGTACTTGAAACTGTTGTTATACCGTATGAAACGGCCTTCCATAAACTATCTCCATTAACACCTGAACTACCTGATGTACCTGATGTACCTCTTGTCCCACTTGTACCATTAACACCTGAACTTCCTGATGTACCATTTGCACCATTAACACCTGAACTACCTGATGTACCTGAACTACCTGATGTACCTGAACTACCTGATGTACCA
>CAYVOZ010000100.1:1849-9709 GCA_964453325.1 uncultured Christensenellaceae bacterium
TGAACTACCTGATGTACCTGAACTACCTGATGTACCTGAACTACCTGATGTACCAGACAATCCATTTGTACCTGAACTTCCACTTGTACCTGAACTTCCTGAACTACCTGTAGCACCACTAACTTCTACCCATGCTGGATAACCATTTTTTACTGATAAAAATTCACCAGTATGTCCAGAATAATTACTATATTGTAAAGCATTTAACTGTATTCCTTCACCGTCCATAAAATATGCATCTGTGTTGATACCCAACAATGTAGCAAAATCCCAACCTGGACTCATTTGTAAATCACCGCCAACACTCACACTACCTTGACGGAATATACCAGCATTTATACCTTCTACCCATTGTTGTTCAACATCTGGAATATTTATATTTTGAAAGGTAACATTTCCTTGACCATCAGTCATCATTACATCACCATATTCACCATCTATTGCGGGCATCCTATAAACATCATTATGATTATTATCAACGATTCTTAATCCGCAAGATACAGAATCCATTGCTTCATTTATATTTATACCTGTTACCATATACCACCAAGTACTTCCTATATTTTCAGCAGCATAATCACAATAAAATTCAAAAGGATAATTTCCTGTTACTTGATCCCAAGTAACATAATAATATTTCATATTGCCATTTTCAGCAATGTGTGAAATATTTAAATTACCTATTGAAAATTCAAGAGTTGATCCTGAAGGATTTGGAGCATATGCATGAGATGATGCTGCTATACCTATCCTATATTTTTTATATTGTTCAAGATATATGTTTGCATCATGACTAACAACAGCTTGACTATTATTCCTTATATAAATTGTTTTTGAATTATAATAATCCCAATACCAATCACTTGCACCACAACTTCCATATTGTGGATCACATATTCCATTCCAATCAAATATAGTATTAAAATTAGGTTCAGTAACTAATTGTGTACCAACTGTTGCACCTGTTGTACCAGCCAATACCCATGCACATCCATCGTCACCAATATGATCAGAAAAAAATGAAGTACCACTTGTCCCATTTGCACCTGAACTACCTGAACTACCTGATGTACCTGATGTACCTGATGTACCTGATGTACCTGATGTACCTGATGTACCTGATGATCCACTTATACCTGAACTTCCTGATGATCCTGAACTACCAGATGTACCATTCGTTCCTGAACTACCATTCGTACCGCTTGTACCTGATGTACCATCCACACCTGAACTACCTGATGTACCACTAGTTCCTGATGTACCAGGTGCTGCTGTTGTTGTAGTGGTTGTTACGATAGGTGCTGCACCAACACGGATTTCTTTAGTATAATTAATACTATAATTACCACAGTCTAATACTATTGACCAATCAAAAGAATCTGTATATCCTGTTAAATATAAAGGATTTGGATAATATAAAATTGGATATTTAAAAAGATGATTTTCATCTAATATAATTTCCTGATTTTCATAAACATCAGAATTATTATATTTTAAATTTGCACCATGAGATATATTTAAATTTTTAATTATAAATTTAACAGTCTGACCAGTTGGACTATATGTAAAGGCTGATAAACATATATTACAAACTATATTATATGGTAAACTAATATAATCACTTTGACCTGTTGCTTCTGGACATGGTTCTGGTGATGGTGGTGCTGGTGGTACAATTACTTGTGGATCACTTGCTGTTCCATCCACACCAACACCAGTTGTCACCAATTTCATAGTTGTAAGACCATCATTTATATTAGTGGTTATTTCATTAATTTCATACCAAATATTATTAACAATAATTAAATCATAAACTTTAATTTTATTAATTAAATTTGTGTTTAATAAAAAAGATAATGTTGTTTCATATTTTTTTGATTTATTATCAATTATATTAATATTATTATAATTTAAAGTATAACCTGTTTGACCTTGTGTGTTAATATAATCTTGTTGTTCAGGACCATAGTTACTTTTTATCGTTGTTTTTGTAAAACAATATTGATTGGATCCTGTTCGTACTGAACTTTGTAAATTATATGCATATGTTGTTCCTGTTATTACTGGTAATTTATAAAATAATAAATAATCAGTTTGAATTGGAGATAAACTTTCGTTTATTTCACTATGTAAACATATATCTGTATTTTGTAAAATATCGTTATCAGAATTTGTTTTATTTAAAACTGTTCTAGGGAAAACTGTGAATATTGATTTAAATTCTATTTTATCTTTACCAACATCATAAATTTCATCTTTTTTATATTCAGCATATTGTTGACCAATTGCATTATAATAAGTAATATTATTTATATCTTTCCCTTCAGCAAATTTATAATCAATCTTTTTATAATTTTGTTTATGATTAAAAACATAATCTTTATCTAATAATAGATGTTGACTAAGATCCCAAGCATATCTAGGAAGTTCTTCTTTGAAATATGTTTTAACTTCTTTTGTTTTTTCATCATAAATAAAAAATATGTTAAACGATTTACAAAAATTTACAAAAAAATCTGAATTTAAAGTATCAGGAAATCTTTGTATACTTTTAATATAATCATAATTATCTAATTCACTATTTGCAATTCTAATAGGATTCAATATCAACTGATTATCTAAAAAATATTTATTTGTAGATTCAGTATATCCAATACCCAAATAATGTTTATGACTTGATATAATATAATTAGTATAGAATCTTATTTGCTGACCTTGTTCTAAATAAAATTCCATTTCAGCTTTATTATCATAACCTTGACAACCAACATATTGTAATAATTTATCTGTTTGATATTCAGCAGCCCAAAAATCAACTTTTTTTAATGATTGACCTGCTTTTAAATTCAAATTTTCTATTTTATAATCAAAACTAAATTTATAAATCCCATCTTTTGGTGCTGTATATATTTTTGTGTCAAAATCAAAACTTGTATTATCTTCACTTGAATCTAAATATTCAACACCATTTATTATGTTCAATGTAACTTCTGGACCTTGTAAATTTGGTATATAAGTATCTGTTTCATATACTGCTCCAGTAAATAATGTTAAATCACCATTGTACTGTTCGCTGTTCGATGAACTCATCATAAATAATTCACTTAAAAAGCTAGCTACTTGATTAGAAGGTACATGTGTCATACCATTTTTTTGAAAAATAGTATCTAATAAATATGTGAAACGATATGATGCGTTTAAATCATCCATCGTAACACCTGAATTTAGTGAATTACCACCATCCCATTCATTATAAGCGATATTATTTGCATCAGAATTATCTTTGTCTCTATAAGTTAATGGTCGTTTATTTGCCATTAACGGTGTGAATATTATGTTATCATTTGTCCATGAATCTATAACATTTTGATAAGTATATCTAAAGTTTTCAACATCTAAAGTGTTATTTAACTTATTTTTAGTTGAACTATTTAATGTTTTAATTAAATTTTTTTCATCTCCATAAAAAATCACAGTGAATGAATATGGTTCATTACCTTTAACAGTGAAACCAACTAGTTGTAAATTACCAATGAATTCATTTTCATTGACAATTATCCTAGTATCAATAAATTGATTAGGATCAATATTATTGTTAACCATTTCAGCACCAATTATTGAATAATATCCAAAAATTTCACTATTATTTTCATCACAAGGCACAGAAAATGTTTTAGAATATGATCCATAACCACTTACAATACTTTGTTCATTCCAAGAACGTGTTAATTCGATGTTTTCATCTGCAAAAACAGATAATTGTCTTTCAATATTTTGATCTTTTATTGTAACATATATTTTCATATTATATAATATTATTTTTATTATCATAAGCTAATTCTATTGTTATCATATAGTTAATTAATCTATCGTATTTGTGTGTTTTGTATGTTATTTCGGTATCTTTAACTATGCAAGGCATATTATCATAATATACATAATCACTATCATTTAATTCACCTAAAAGTATATTCATACTTTCTGATATCCATCCAGTATTTAACTTAAATTGTGTTTTACTATTTGAAAATAATTTATGATAACTACCATCTGTAGCATATGTCATCGTTGTTCTATTTATCTTATTATATTTATATGTTTCACTTGTTGATTTTTGTGATTCTTCTATTTTACCTTTAATAAATATTCTATCCCAACTACCATGCCTGTTAATAAACTTTAATACATGTAGTTGATTCCCATTACATTGTATTGGTTTTATCTTAATTGAATGTATAATAGTCATAGTATTATCATTCACAACTAATTCCATATCTTTTGTAGTATCAACATCAGAATTTATATCAGAATATCCACAAGCTATTGATAATATGTTTGATTTTGCATCTGTAACTGATGGGAATGATTGTGTTGCGGTATATGTTGCACCACTGGTTAAAGAATAATAATTAATATGATAAGTACATGGGTTATTATTACAAAAAGGTATAGAATAAGTATTTCCTGTACCTCCATAATTTGGTAATTCTATAATCTTAGGTGTTGACGATAATATATATGCTTTGGCACTATTACTATAATTAAAACCATCCATATATTTTGTATTACCATATACAGCAATTGTTAAATTAGATACCACTGTTGTATTAACAGTTAATCCGTTATATTCAATACATGATACCTTAATATAGGCTGCATTTTCAGTATTCTTATTAAAATTCGAACGTATATAGTTCTTTACTATATTATTTACATTTACAATAATATAATTATCTAAATCAGGTGATATATTTATAGTAATATATTCAGATAATGCACTTTGTAATCCTGTTGTAGCTGATAAAGATATAATATATGTATATAATGGGTTTGCACCTTCAAATTTATATACAATAGGAGAATTTGCGTATATAATTGTTGAACCAGAAGGTTGAAAAGATAATGATAACGCCATTTTATTTAGTTTTATTTAAAAACTAAAATATATTATATTTGATTATATTCATCATATACTTGATGTAATTCTTTTAATATACTAGACCAACACGAACCACAGCTTGTAGGTTGTCTTTTTTCGTTAAATACTCTATTATATATTGTTAATAATTGACTTTGAACACCTGGTGTTAATTGATTTATATTAAAATTAAATTCTTTAAGATAATTATATTCATCGTCAGTTAAACATTCAATCTTTTTGTATGGGAATAGTTTATTTAACTTCTCACGTCTTTCTTCACATCCACATTTTATTCCTAATTTATCTGATATAAAATCAACTGCTGATTTTATCCCTGTTGCTTTGGTGATTTTTAATATATCATCACCTATTCCAGTACTTTTCATAATTTATATATTATTTTTTATATATTCTCCAATAATGTTTCACAGTATTTATCCAATACTTCATCAAGATTTTCTTCATATGCATCAAAAGCATTAGTAAAAAATAATGAAGGTTTAATACCTTTTTCAAATATTGATCTATTTATAACATAAGCTAAACTTTGATCAATACCTTTAATTTTGCACCAATCCTTTATTGCCTTTACTGGAGCATATTTACCAGCTCGTCTACCTTGATCAACATAACGAGCATATGATTCCATTTCAAAACTTAATTCACTTTTATTTATAACAGCTTTTAGTGAATTATATAATTTGCCCGTTGCTCTGTGACCTTGCTTATTCAAAGTTGACCTTGCATCTGCTATTATATCATTTCCTATTTTTGTAAGTGCCTCATTTAGTGTCATTTATATTTATTATTTTCTAATTGTACTTTACTTATTTCGAAACATAATTTAAACAGTACTTTATGAATATTTTGTTCAGTTAATTTTGTTTCTTTTAAAAAATTTCCACCAGTTAATCCATCAAACCAGCAATACCATCCAAAATTTTCTGCAAACTGTTCTTCTGCTCGTGATTTAAATCCTGATCCACCATTAAATAATTCAGGGTATAATTCAGTAATTCTTTGTTTAAATTCAAAAAAAAACCTATAAAATTTAAATATACATCTAAAGTCAACCATTCTTTCATATCATCATATATTTTAATATCTGCTTTATATTTTTCAATTGTATATTTTTTAAATAATTTATGTTTAATTGGTCTATAAAGAATTGATATTTGTTTTAAAATGTCATCAGTATCAAGGTCTACCCATTCACCAAAAGTTAAATCATTAAAATTTGGATTGATTGCATATGTTTTTTTATTATGTTTAAATTTAAGAACTATTGGTTCTTTAATACTTAATATATTATTAATTATTTGATATAAATCATTTATATTATTTAAAGTTAAATTTTTATATTGTTCATCATTTAAATTATAAAATATTTTAATAGTATTTTGTATAATTTCATCATTATTATAATTATCTTTATCTAAAGATTTAATATAATTTTCATATTCTATATATGTCTTTGCTAGAATATCTTTTTTCTTTCTTGGTATTTTCATAATTATTTTTTTTGTTTTATAATGTATATTTTCTTACAGCCCTTACCAGACCAGTCATTGTTGATTTTGATGTATGTGCTGGTGATATTGATCCACCATTTAATATTGCTCCCCAAGCTTCATCTGGCATATCGCCTTCCCATGCTGTACTAGACCAATAAAATCCATCAATCATATTTAATTTATCCCATTGTAACATAACTAAAGATAATTCATATTTAGAAGGTAAAAACCAATCACTATATAAATATGTACTATTCCAAGCTAATTTTGCTGCTATATTTGCAGTTGAACATTGATTTACAATTGATTCTGTATCTGTATATCCATCAACACCTAGTGTATTTATAACTTGACCAAAACAACCCCAACCTGCTGCTACAGCACCCCCAATATTTCCTTTCATTGCAATTAAACCACCATTAGTTCTACCACTTATTACAATACCACCACCATAGTCATCACCAACTTGTGGAATATATACTGTTGTTGTTGTTGTTGTCGTTGGTACTGGTTCAAATAATATTTTACTATTTTCTAAAATAACACCATTATCATTATAATATATTCTGTTCATAATTATTTATGTATTTTTCCAAACATCATCAACATATATCATTGTTGTACCCGATCTCCACATACCTTCGTTATTTAACAATGTGTTAATAGAAGGTTCTGTACCATCTACTAGGTCTATTCGTGGATAACTATATTTTGTACCTGAATAAGACGGCGCATTATAAGGTGAATAACTTCTTGATGCTAAATATTTTGCATTCACATTAAATTTATAATTATATGCATTACTAGTTTGGGTTAACCCATTATTATAATATATTTTTCCTTGATATGCTGTTGTATTACCCGTCCAGGTGTAAGGCATTAAATAACCTGTTGTTAAAAACCATCCATTTACACCTACCATATTTGCACTAATATTTTGATATGTATAATAATTTGTACTATATGCACCATCACTCCTTGTTGTACCTGTAATAGTCCCATCTATATTATATGTATTATAACCAAAGTAATAACCATTGCTTGTATCACCTGAATTAAACCTATAACACCATTGACTTATTCTATATATTTTTGTTGAATCAATAGTAACACCTGATGATAAATAACCACCACCATATGTTGCACCTGTTGCTGTTACACCTGAAGCTATCCATATATAGTTTGTATTACCAAATGGATCTGTATCGAGCTGTCGATATTGATTTAATTGTGCATTAAACCCTGTAACAGCGGTAAATTCCTTTGTACTACCTGATAAATCAGATGACCAGTCACTATAATCTAATAAATTTTGATCTTCAACTTTAATATATGTTGTAGTTCCACTTTTCCAATTTCCATCAATATTAATATTCATATTATTAATTTGTATATTTTATATATATCGTACCTGTTGGATATGTT
>CAYVOZ010000101.1:0-9706 GCA_964453325.1 uncultured Christensenellaceae bacterium
CTTGCCGCCGACTATGCAGTTCTGCTCCGCGAGGTCTGCGGGTACCGTCCAGTCGAGCGTGATGTTTGAGAAGGGAGCCTGCGTACCCCAGCGGCTGGGGGTATTCACGCCGAATATAAAGGACTCTACGCTCTTCTTGACCTGCTCATAAGAAAGATCGTCCGCTTTTACGAACGGCGCAAGATATGTATCGAACGAGGAGAACGCCTGCGCGCCCGCCCATTCGTTCTGCATTATGCCTAAGAAGTTCACCATCTGATTGCACAGCGTGGCGAGATGGCTGGCGGGGGAGGAGGTTATCTTTCCGGGTACGCCGCCGAGTCCGTCCTCTATGAGCTGCCTTAAGGACCAGCCCGCGCAGTAGCCTGTGAGCATCGAAAGGTCGTGTATATGTATGTCCGCGTTCTTATGCGCGTTCGCTATCTCGTCGTCGTATACCTCCGACAGCCAGTAGTTTGCGGTTATAGCGCCGGAGTTTGAGAGTATGAGTCCGCCCACGGAATAGGTGACGGTGGAGTTTTCCTTTACGCGCCAGTCCATTACCTTAACATAGCTGTCCACGAGCTCCTTATAGTCGAGTATAGTGGACTTGACCGTGCGCAGCTTCTCGCGCTGTCTGCGATAGAGTATATATGCCTTCGCCACGTCGGAATAGCCCGCCTCGGAAAGCACGCTCTCCACGCTGTCCTGAATATCCTCAACCGCTATGAGCGAGTCCTTTATCTTGGGCTCGAAGTCTGCGGTGACCTTGAGCGCCAAGAGATCTATGACGCTGGGATGATACTGCTTTTCGAGAGCGTCGAACGCGAGCGTTATGGCGTGGCTGATCTTGGATATGTCAAATTCCGCAACCTTTCCGTCTCTTTTTATGACCTGATACATTTCATTCCTCCGTGTGCTTAGCTGAAAAAACCGTGATGCCGTCGGGAAAGCCGTTCGTCCCGAAAATAAGAGCCTGTGTGTTAAGGAGCTATTAAAAGACACCTTGTCTGTGCTTTTACGATAGCATAACACAGTCAGGGTGTCAATAGATAATATCTATATATTGTGTATGTTTTTTAAAATCAGTCAAAAGCCCAACTAAATATAGTTCACATTCCGCGAATCTCCGCACCCGGCACAAACCGCTTTGCAATGCCTAAAAACAGCTCCATGCTGTCTTTATCATACGCCCCCATGCCCTCGGAAAGTATGTCTCCCGAGTCCACAAAGCCTTGCAGATAGTACCGGCGCGCACCCTTTATGAGCATGCCTATACCGTAAAAGTCGTCCTCGTTGTGCAGCGGATATACCACGGTGGTGCGGAACTCATAATCGACCTCTCCGCTTAAGAGAAAGTCTATGCTTCGCTTTACCGAGGCGGTATCGCAGATATCGAGCCCCGTCGTAACGGCGTATTTCCCGAGCGAGTTTTTTATATCCATGGCGACAAAGTCGACGGCGCCGGAGCGCACGGCCTCTATGAGCCGGTCGGGCAGGCTGCCGTTTGTGTCGAGCTTTACGGAATAGCCGAGCGACTTTATTTTTAACAGAAAGTCTTTAAGTCCGCTGTGCAAAAGCGGCTCGCCGCCCGTTACGCATACTCCGTCTAAAACTCCCCTTCGCTTTTCAAGAAAAGCGAAAAGCTCTTCCTCTATGCATGCGGCGGGCGGCGCGGCCTTTAAAAGAGAAGCGTTATGGCAGAACGGACAACGAAAATTGCACCCGCCGGTAAAGACCGTACAGGCTACCTTTCCCGGGTAGTCGAGCAGAGTCAGCTTTTGCAGTCCGCATATCTCCATATCGCTTTTACTTTATCCCTTCTATATACTCTGTCAGTCCGTCGAGCCAGTTTCCGTCGAAAAGCTCTATCATGCCCGTGTCGCCCGCTGCGGCGAGCTTGGGGTTTATGGGCAGCTTTGCCACGTTTATCACGCCGTACTCCGCGGCTACGGAGTCGATATGGCTCTCGCCGAATATGGCATGGCGCTCATGGCAGGAGGGGCATTCAAAATACGACATGTTCTCCACGAGCCCTATAACGGGTATGTTAAGCATGCCCGCCATCCTCACGGCCTTTTCCACGACGACTCCCACGAGCTCCTGGGGCGAGGTCACTACCACGGCGCCCTTTATGGGCAGGGACTGGAAAACGGTCAGAGGCACGTCGCCGGTACCCGGAGGCATATCAACTAAAAGAAAATCGATGTCCTTCCATATTACATCCGTATAGAACTGCTTTACGACGCCGGCGATGATGGGTCCTCTCCATACGACGGGATCGGTCTCGTGCTCGAGAAGCAGGTTTATGGACATGACGTCTATGCCTGTCTTGGTGGAGACGGGGAAAAGGCCGTCCTCGCTGCCCTCTGCCTTGCTCTCCGAAAGTCCGAACATCCTCGGTATGGACGGGCCGGTTATGTCGGCGTCCAGTATGCCGACCTTATAGCCCTGACGCTGCAGGCTCACGGCTAAAAGCGACGTGACGAGGGATTTGCCTACTCCGCCCTTGCCGCTCAAAACGGCTATCACGTTCTTGATGCTGGAGAGCGCATGGGGCCTTTCTATCATGCTCTCGGGCTCGGACTTTTGCGCGCTTCCGCAGCCCGCTCCGCAGGTCTCGCAGTTGTGTGTGCAGTTCTCAAATTCTTCGCTCATATATAAAGCATCTCCTTCACGCCGCCGGAAAGAGATCGACCGGCGACAAATTTTACTAACGAAAAGTATACTCTTTATGCGCGCGCGTTGCAAGGCGTGCGAGGCGGCAGCCGCAGCGCAGCTCGCCGCTGCCTCATTCATAATAAAGGAAGGCGAAACATCGCGTAATGTCGAATAATGATATGTATACAGGTATATATGTGCATGTGTGTGCGGCGCTGCAGAGCAACCCCGTCATAAACTTATTGATTCATGAAACTAATGCTGTTCTTAACTTGAAAAGTAAAAATCCCACATTGTGTGGCTCTGCCGCGCAATGCGGCACCAATCGTATTTGTACGACCGCGAGCGAAGCGAACAGTACAAATGCGGCGATCTCAAAAAAGTGGTTTTACCACTTTTTTGACACGCAGCGGCGGGTACGGATAGTTCCGCACCCGCCGTTATTTAAGTATAGTCAGAGCTTCTGCGTCAGCCCTCGTAGGGTACGGAAACTATGGCCATCACTTCGTCTACCCATGCTAAAAGGTCGATGCAGTTCTGGGACATCTGGTCGATGGTCGACTGCTCGTACTTGCCGGGGTTTTCAATAGCGTCTGCATACTGCGTCATGGTCTGTGCGACCTCCTCCACGGGATAGTACACTTCATCGCTCTTCGTCCAGCCGTTTGCCTCGATCACATCCGCCAGTTCGTTGAACTTTACCTGAAACGCATCGTAGTTTTTGGAAAGCTCGTCAACGTTGGGGCCGCCACAGGCGGTGAGGCTGAATATTACGATCAGCACCAGGACCATAGCCAGCAGTTTGTTGGTTTTCAATAGAATTTCCTCCACATTCTGTAATTACGGCCGTGTGTGACACGGTCCGTATGATAGTCAATATTATATACATACGGGCATACAAACTTTGCAGATCGGTTGCCGTTTTGTATATTCTATTGTATAATCAGTATAAGTCGACCCCAAGGGGACGAGTCAATATGTTTTAACATAAAGGAGTAAAATATTATGTCTAAGCCCGATCCAGGTCTTTTCCAAATCGGCGAGGTTGCAAAGCTTATGGGAGTGTCCCGCAAGATGATACTGCATTATGAGGAGCTGGAGCTGCTGACGCCCGCCTACAAGGACGAGCACTCCGGATACCGCTATTATTGCGCCGATAACCTCACACAGATACGCTCCATTCGTTCTCTGCAATCCCTGGGTCTGTCCCTGCCGGAGGTGCGGGAGTACTACTACGACAAGACCAATATCGAGGCGTACATAAAGAGGCTGACCGACCTTCGGGCGATACTGGACCGAAATATCCAGCTACTTGAGCTTCGCGCCTCCGAGCGGGGCGAAATGATAGTGCGCAGAGCAACACTGCCGGAGCAGATCTGCTTTTGCCGCCGTCATACATGCAGGGATACGGCAGAGGCCACCATGGCTCTCAGAGAAACCTATATAGACGCGGCCCGCACGGGTCTGATGCAGAAAACAGGCAGAATGTTTACGGTACGCATGAACGACGATCCGACAGTGCTGGATCTTATGTTCTGTATTCCCGTGGACGCATGCTACGACGGGCCGGAGCGTATGGCGTTTGAGAAAACGCCGTGTATATGTATCTACTACCGGGGTCCGTATGAGGGTACGGGAAACGCCATTGATGCACTGAAGCGGTACGCTGGGGAAAACGCCGTCAAAACCGCAGGGCGGTCCCGATCTGTTTATTTAGAGGGTCCGCCAAACCGGGGCAAAAACGCCGATGATTATATCACGCAGGTGGCGATACCGATATGCGAATGAAGGATGGATATGCTTTGTCATATTTTATGATAAGGGGATTTTGATTCGCTTTATCACCTCACTTTGTTCGGTGATGCGCTGAGGGGTTTACTATCCTTAGTTTGTGCTCTTTGGTGTTTGCTTTGGTGTGGGGATGCCTCCGGCGGTCAAAGGAATGAGGAGGGGATTTCGATTTCCCCTCCTACACTCCTTTGGAATCCTCTACCACCCCCAAACGACCGCTCATGCGACGCGGGGTCTGTTGGGTTAACTCATTATAGATTATTACAATGGAATTAATATGTGGAATAAATATGGTTCTCGAGCGGGTCAGGGTCAAGGTCAAGACCCATATGGAGACAGTCCGGCGCATTTGACGGTGGTGGGATATCGTATCGATGTTTCTTTTCGCTCTTGGGGCGAAGGGTCAAGGTCAAGACCCACATGAAGACGATCCGGCGCACTTGACGGGGACGGCATTCAATGATAGCCTATAGGAACGTAGCAGCTTCATAACAAAAACGATAATAAGAAAACGGGGTGTTTCATATGGACGCGGCAAGGAAAAAGGCGCTGATGAACGCATATAAGGAAAAGCCGGTCATAGGCGGGGTATGCTGTATAAAATGCAGCGGCAACGGACGCGAGTATCTGCAATCGACGAGGAATATCGAGGGCTTGAGGAACAGATTCAACTTTGCGCTGTCGATGGGGACATGTCCGGATCCTTCGCTTGCAAAGGAGTGCGACGAGTACGGCGCTGCTTCTTTTACATTTGAGGTCTTGGAGGAGCTGAAAAAGGGCGAGAGCCAGACGGACAGGGAATTTGCCGACGATATAGAAGCGCTTTACGATATGTGGGTCGAGAAGATAAAGGGCGAAGGAACGGAGTAAGGGAGAGAGTATATGAAGATCTGCGTGCTGACGGGCAGTCCGAAGGGAAAATACAGCATAACGTATCAGACCGTGAGGTATCTCGAAAAGGTATTCCCGGAGGACAGCTTTGATACCGTGCATGTCGCGCGGAGCATACGCTCGCTCGAAAAGGATATCACACCCGCACTTGACGCGATCAAAAGCGCGGATATGCTGCTCTTCTGCTATCCTGTGTATACGTTTATCGCGCCGTATCAGCTGCACCGCTTCATAGAGCTGTTAAAGGCTTCCGGCGCCGACATATCCGGCAGGCTTGCGGCGCAGATAAGCACCTCCAAGCATTTTTACGACGTCACGGCTCAAAACTATATAAAGGAAAACTGCCTCGATATGGGGCTTAAATACGTCGGCGGTCTGTGTGCGGACATGGAGGATCTGCTTTGCCAAAAGGGCAGAGAGGAGGCCGCCGCCTTTTGGAGGCTCGTACGCTTTCGAGCGGAAAAGGGCATTTTTGAGCCCCTGCCCGAGCGCGGGGAACGCACCCCCGAGCCGTATGCTCCGTCCGGCATACAAAGACCGAAGGACAAGGACGGCAGGGTGGTGATAGTCGCGGATATAGACCCCTCCGACACCAGGCTTGCCGCTATGACAGAGGATTTTCGCGGTCAGTGCCGGTATGAGACCGGTGTGGTGGATCTGCAAAAATACCCGTTTTCCGGCGGATACCTCGGCTGCTTTGAGTGTGCGGTCAGCGGAAAATGCGTATATAAGGACGGCTTTGACGACTTTTTAAGAAGCGAGATACAGACCGCGAGAGCGATAGTATACGCGTTTACGATAAAGGATCATTCCATGGGCTCCCGCATGAAGCTCTATGACGACCGGCAGTTCTGCAACGGACACCGCACTGTTACGGCGGGCATGCCGATGGGCTATATAATTTCCGGAGACCTCGGCGCGGAGCCGAATCTGAATATGATAATCGACGGACGCGGAGAGGTCGGAGGCAACTTCATAGCCGGAAAGGCCACGGACGAAAGAGGCATCGCCGAGCTCGCGGAGACGCTCGAATACGCGCTCGAAACGAGTCTGACTCAGCCCGCGAGCTTTTTGGGCGTAGGCGGCATGAAGATATTCCGCGACCTCATATGGCTCATGCGGGGAATGATGAAGGCTGACGATAAATTCTACCGTCAGCATGGGCTGTACGACTTCCCTCAGAAGAAAAAAGGTACGGTGTTAAAAATGAAGCTCGTCGGCGCGCTCATATCGAGTCCGAAGATCAAGTCAAAGATGGGCAACAGGATGAACGAGGGCATGATAGCGCCGTACGAAAAGGTCATAAACGACGCAAAGTAAGAGACGATCCATATAGAAAAAGGCCTCCGGCGAAAGTATCGGGAGGCCTTTTACATAGTACGCTCGGCGGCTATTTCAGTATATCGCAGAAGTCGAACGTGGCAAAGTAGTCGTCCACGGTCTCGGCGCGGCGTATGAGACGGACACTTCCGTCCTCGCATAAAAGCAGCTCCGCGCTTCTGAGCTTTCCGTTATAGTTATAGCCCATGGAGAAGCCGTGTGCGCCCGTATCGTGTATCACGGCGAGGTCGCCTATATTGGTCTCGGGCAGAGGCCTGTCCACGGCGAACTTGTCGTTGTTCTCGCAGAGGCTGCCAGTGACGTCGCAGATATGGTCGCAGGGCTCGTTCTCCTTGCCCATGATTGTGATGTGGTGATACGAGCCGTATATGGCGGGGCGCATGAGGTTGGCGGCGGTAGCGTCCACGCCGATGTATTCCTTGTACGTCATCTTTTTATGCAGCACTCTCGTCACGAGCCAGCCGTACGGGCCGGTCATATAGCGCCCGAGCTCGGTATATATCTCTACGTCCATGCCCTCGGGGACGAGTATCTTATCGTACGCCTCCTTTACGAGCGCACCGACCTCGGATATGTCTATGGCCTTTTCGTCGGGACGGTAGGGGATGCCTATGCCGCCCGAGAGATTCACAAAGCCTATCTCTATGCCCGTCTCGCGCTTTATCTCGGCGATAAGCCTGAAGAGCTCGCATGAGAGCTGATAATAATACCGCGCGTCCATCGAGCAGCTCACGAGCAGCGCATGTATGCCGAAGCGCTTTGCGCCCTTGCTCTTCAGTATTCGGTAGGACTCCACGAGCTGCGGCTTGGTCATGCCGAATTTCGTATCCGCAAGATTGCCCATTATGCTGTTGGTCAGCGTGAGCACTCTGCCGGGGTTATAGCGGCAGCAGACGACGTCGGGTATGCCGCCGTTCGCCTCGAGCATGGCGATATGCGTTATATCGTCGAGATTGACGATCGCGCCTAACTCGCGCGCAAGTCGGAACTCGGACGCGGGAGTGTCGTTGGAGCTGAACATTATCTCGCTGTCCTTAAAGCCGCATCTGTGGCTCATAATGAGCTCGGGCATGCTCGCGCAGTCGACTCCGCAGCCCTCCTCGTGCAGGAGCTTTAATATGAACGGATTCGGCAGCGCCTTTACGGCGAAATACTCACGGAAGCCCTTGTTCCAGGAAAAAGCCTCGTTCACGCGGCGGGCGCATGCGCGTATGCCCGATTCATCGTATATATGGAACGGGGTCGGATAGGTCTCGGTTATCTTTTCAAGCTGTTCCTTTGTAAATATCGTGTTTTTCAATTTTTTTCCTCATAGGTCATTTTTTCATTATTCTAACCTATACGGGACATAAATTGCAAGTATATTCATAAAATATACATAATTGTGTATTTTTATGAGCTATTACTTTTTTCTATCTTTTGCGCAAACACATAGGTATTTGATTTTATGCGCCCGAAAAAGCATAATCTGTATGGTAGAAATACGGAGGAACGGGAAATGAGAGACGTATATCTTATAAGCTGCTGCCGCACCGCATTGGGCTCCTTCGGGGGCTCGCTAAGGGACCTCGGAGCAGTCGAGATGGGTACTGCGGTCGCCGCGGAGACGGTGAGAAGAGCGGAGATCGACGCGTCGGAGATAGACGAGGTAATGTTCGGATGCGCCTTGAGCGCGGGACTCGGCATCAATGTCGCGCGTCAGGTATCCATCCATGCGCATATTCCCGAGGAAGTACCCGCGTATACCGTGAGCATGGCTTGCGGCTCGGGCATGAAGGCCGCGATAGAGGGCGCGCGCGCCATTATATCCGGCGACGCGGATATCATACTCGCGGGAGGCGCGGAGAGCATGTCGAGGGCGGCGTATGCGCTGCCGGATATGCGATTCGGTGCAAAGATGGGCGACGCGGCGGTGATAGACACCATGATGACGGACGCGCTCATAGATCCGTTCTACTATTATCATATGGGAATAACGGCGGAAAACGTCGCTGATAAATGGGGCGTCACGAGAGCGGAGATGGACGAATTCGCACTGCGCTCGCAAAAGAGAGCCTTTGCGGCGAGAGCCGAGGGCAGATTCAGAGACGAGATACTTCCGTTGAGCGTCAGGGCAAAGGGCGGCATGCGCACCTTTGACGAGGACGAGTATATACGCGGGGACGTCACGGCGGAGCAGCTTGCAAAGCTGCGCCCGGCCTTTAAAAAGGACGGCGGCGGCAGGGTGACTGCGGGCAACGCCTCCGGAATAAACGACGGCGCGGCGGCGATGCTGCTGGCGTCGGGCGACGCTGTAAAAAGACTGGGCTTAAAGCCCATTGCAAAGCTCATAAGCTGGGGCCACGGTGGAGTCGATCCGCAGATAATGGGCATAGGCCCAGTGCCCGCGACGAGACAGGCGCTTAAAAAGGCAGGCCTGCAAATGGGCGATATATCGGTAATAGAGCTGAACGAGGCGTTTGCGGCGCAGTCCATAGCCGTTATGCGCGAGCTCAACGTGGGTCCTGACGTAGTCAACCCCAACGGAGGCGCGATAGCACTCGGACATCCCATAGGCGCTACGGGCGCGAGGATAACCGTAACGCTCATTCACGAGCTCATGCGCCGCGGAAGCGGCACTCGCGGAGTCGCTACGCTGTGCATAGGCGGCGGTATGGGAGTCGCTACGGTATGGGAGTGCGTGTAACGCAGTCCCCGTAAATCAGATCACTATCTTTTTTCAGATTTCCTTCTTGTTTTCCCCCGCCGCTCGGGCGGGGGTTTTTTATTGTGTATGAGAGCCGGTTATACGATCAAATCCGTTCTTTTTGTTAAAATATCGCTTAGTTAGCTTGTGCAGTAGTATGCTTTAGGCGTTCGGGCCGTCACGGGTCACGTATAAAAACCTCAAGGCGGTGTGTCAAAAAAGCCGGCGTTTGAGTAGTATGTAGTAGTGAAAGAGGGGGAGGCATGCCATGAACGGCAAAAAACAGATAGCGTGGATACTCATAAGCGCGGGTATTATCATGCTGCTTTTGCTTCTGCCCGTAACGTACTGGCTCGG
>CAYVOZ010000102.1:0-9677 GCA_964453325.1 uncultured Christensenellaceae bacterium
GCTTAATACCGTAAACGCCACTTGACGCATCCGGAATATCTGAAAAGGCACGGCCGTTGATATCGCCCGCTGTTATCTCGGTCAATGCCGGGTTTGTTTCCAGCGTCAGCGTATTGAGGTAAACACTTTGCCCTGCGCTGTTGACAGGCAGCGGCGATAACGTTCCATTCTGAGCGAACAGACTGCCTCCATCTATGGTTATCGTACCGTTTGTTCCATATCCGCTATTGTAGCTTATCCCGGGGCCAATATCATTGCCGACTGTGCTCGCTACACTCACCGTGCCACCCAAAATTGTGAGGCTGCCGCCATCGCCACCGGTGCCGCCCATACCGGCTACGCCTCCGCCAATACCTGTCGAAGAGCCACTGCTACCCAAAACGGAAACCGCACCGCCGGATATTTCAATTGTACCGCCGCTTCCTCCAGTACCAACATGACGGCCGTCACCATCTTGTAATACAGTAGCGGCGCCGCCGCCGATACCCGCACCCCCATTACCGCCCTCGGCGCTTATCGTACCGTCGGAAATGGTGATGCTACCGCCTGCGCCTCCAATGTCGCTTTTGCTGCCGCCACCACCGATGCCCGCCCCACCAAAGCCGCCTTTTGCCGTCACAGTGCCGCCGAAAATGGTAATGTTACCGCCAGCGCCGCTGTTGCCGCTGTTGCTGCCACCACCGCCGATGCCCGCACCACCAAAGCCGCTGCCGCTACTCCCTCCGGTGGCATTAACGATTCCGCCGAAAATGGTGATGCTGCCGCCTGCGCCTCCAATGCCGCCTGCGCCTCCCATGCCGCTGTTGCTGCCGCCACCGCCGATGCCCGCCCCGCCATAAGAGCCTGTGGCTGTCACGGTGCCGCCGCTTATGGTTATATCGCCACCATCTTGGCCGCTGTTGCCGCCTATTCCTGCCGCATCATACCCTCCCGTGGCTGTCAAACTGCCGGAGCCGCTGATATTCACCGTATTGATGGTCGTCCCTTGTTTGCTTACATTCAAACCGGCATAATCAGCATACCCTGCTAAAACGTTGTTGTTCTCCAAGGTCAGATTCACCACAGAGCCGCCGATTATCTGCATGGGCGGTGAAGGCGAATAGTGAGACCATGAAATGTGCACATCGTTGAGCTTAATGTTGGCTGTCACACCACCTTGCACAGTGATCATGTAATTGGTTGGCAAGTCGGACGTTCCGCCGGTTATGGTAATAACGTTGGTGTTGGCGATGTTATCTTTTACGTCTGATCTGCCATAGGAAACCTTTAGGGTATCCGGGTCGGTTCCCGGTTCTATTATGATATTGCCCTCGCTGATATCAAAAGTATTGCTGTCCGGTGTGCTGACCGCCAATGCCGCTGTCGGCATCATGGTCAGCATTAGTATCAATACCAAAACGACCGCCGGAAATTTTCTTTTCCACATGAACTGTCTCATTCTTGCGATTCTCCTTCATATTTCTCTATTTCTTAGCGCAAGCTGTTTAATCATTTTACGCTTCGTCTTTTTGCTTTTATCAGCATCGCCAATACCCACATGCACAGCGATGCCGCCAGCACATACGGCCATATATCGGCGATGCCCATCGTATCCCCCGTCTGCGGGATGGTATTGTCGTTAATGGTAATCGTCACCACAAACTGCGTTCCGCCCGCCGTATAGGTCGCATACGTCTTGCCTGCCTTCTTTGCCGTGAACGTCGCTTTGCCGCCGCTTTCCGACAGGCTCAAGGTATCGCTGTCATACGTCCACGCGCCGCCCGAGGGAGACGGCGTGAAGCTGACGCTCTTGCCTTTTATCAGCGTGTAGCTTTCGGGCAGGCCGGTGATGGGCGTCGCGCCCACGGTGAATCTGATTTCAGGCGATATGGTGCTGTTGCCCGCCGCGTCGGTGACAATCACGCGCACGGTGTAGCTCCGTCCCGGCTCAAGACCGCTGTAATCGTACCGCGCGGAGGTCGCGCCGGGGATGTCGATCCACGAGCCCTTCACCTGCCACTGATAGGACAGCCCCTCGCCGGATGCCGATACTTCCAGTATGGTGCCGTCAGCGGAGGGTGTGGCAGTAATGTTCAAAACAGTGGGCGGTGCGATGGGGCCGGGATCCGGGTCATCGCTTTGTCCGGAAATGGTAATTGTCTTTTCTCCATACACGCCCGAACCGTCCTGCGCGGTGGCGCGGACCGTGACGGTCCCGTTGTCAACGGCAGCGACAAGACCCGTGGAAGACAGCGTGGCGTACGCGCTCCCTTCCGTGATGCTCCACGTCACGGACTGGTTCGTGGCGAAATCCGGGGCAATCTGAGTCCCAAGCTGCAGTGTGCCGCCAGGGGTTGTAATGCTCTCTTCCCCTGTGACAGTGATGCTCATGACGGGAATTTCCAGCACGGTGAGCGTAAAGCTTTCCGACGTGACGCCGTCAATGGTCAGCGTCAGCGGATGTTCTCCGCAAGGTGTCAGCTCGTTTATACCGATGAGAACCGTCATGCTGTCGCCTGATGTGACCGTCGTTAGGAGGTTGATGCCAGTCACGTTGTCTGTGTTGTTCAGTGTAATGGCTGCGCCGGCCGCAATGTCGGTGGTTGTCACCAAAAAAGCAGCAGCAAGAATACTTCCTCCGTACAAACCGCCCTGCTGTGTTCCCATAGACACCGTTTTTACAAGAGGGTCGGTTGTCACTTCAAACCCTTCGCTTGCGGCGGAGGCCAGCGTATCCTCCGTGGCCGCCACACGCTGGTAAAAGGTGTATGCCGTGCCGGGAGTCAAACCGGTAAAGGTGTTGCTCTGCCAAGTGGTCAGGTCATACGAAAATTCATACAGGTCATTTGCTTCCAGTGTGACGCCGGTTTTGGTTTTGCTGACAAGACCCGGTGCGGCGGGCGCGGCGGGCGCGTCCTTCTTGGCAACCTCCGCCGTTGCGGCGCTCTCAATTTCGCCCGCTTTCTCACTGGAGGTAAGGGTGACCGTAATTCTCTTGCCAAGGTCGGCGGTCATTACCGTATATGTTTCCCCGGTGCCCGCTGCCACACCGCCAACCTTCCATGCGTAGGAAAGCGTACCCGCATTATTTCCGCCGCTCAGCGAAGCTGTAAGGGTGTCTCCAATTTTCGGCGTGGTATTGTCAATGACCGCGGTGCCAGTCAGAAGATACGGCTGTACCTCAAGCTTCAGTATGTTGCTGGGAAGCATATACTCCTCTTCTACAACTAGAACATACACGTCTTTTGCACCCGCTGTAAGTACCACGGGAACACTGACACTTCCCGCATTAACATGCTCTTCAACAGGTACCATATCCGCCGCGTCATCCGGAAAAACCGGCGCGGCCGTCCCAGGCCCCCGCACCCAGTAGAACAAAAATCCTGCCTTATCCGTTGTGACAGAAACGGTTGCCGCCGTATTGCCGGTGCGCTCTGCCGAGCCGTTTGAAAGAACCGGCTTGAGCCCGTCCGGCGGGTCTACAACGGAAATAGGCACGGTGACGGTGACGCCCAAAGCGGAAACGACCATGCTGGTTGTTCCTTTCGCTAAGCCGGTAATCCTTGTAAGGCCCTCAGCAGTATCACTCAACGTGGCAATCTCAGAATCCGGCTCCGTGAGAATCTCCAATTCGGTATTACTACTTGCTCCCTCAATAACGTCCCCGCCGCTAATTGTTATTTGGCCAAGGGTATAAACCTCCAGCGTTGGCATCGGATTTTTGGGGAAGGTCGCGCCCACGTCAATTTTCAGCGCGGCGCTGGCGTTGTTTGCCGCGTCAACCACCACGATGTAAATGTCTTTTGCCCCGGCCGTAAGCGTTACGCTTTTGTCCGTCACCATTCCGCTGACCGAACCGAGGGATGTCCAGTTGGAAGCATCAAAACCCGGTATGGTTGCGCCGTCTTCCACCACCTGATAATAGGCGGTTCCTTCTTCGCTTGTCGTAAAGCCGATGGTCGCTTCGATGCCGCTTGTGCGGGTTGCTGTACCGCCGAAGAGCAGGGACCCGCTGCCGGCTTCAACCGTGACGGGCAGAGGGATAAACCCCGAAGCAGTGCCGTTCGCGTAGAAAAGGCCGCTTTCCCCACCTGATGTGCCCCAAACCGCCGCTGCGGTATCTGGGGATTTGACAATGTCGTTAGAACTGCCGGCGGTATAGCTTGTGATTCCGGCCGCCTGATCCCAGCCAATCACCACACCCGTACCAGTGGCGCCGGTAAAGCCCGACTCAACTCGGTTGTAATCATTCAAATAAAAGACGCCTTCACCGATGTTTGTGCTTTCAATGACATCCGCGTAGGAAAACACCAGCCCGCCGCTGACCGTAATCTGGCTTTGCGTAAGGTAGCCGTAGAACGCATGGCCTGTGGTTGCGCTGACCTCGCCGCCGGTCACCGTTACGGAATGCCCTTGAATGGCATACCCCAAGACATAGGGCTCGCCCTCCCCGTTTCCGGTAGCCCATATTTTTGCCGTACCGCTGATATTGACGGTGTAGCCTTCTATTGCGATTCCCGCCTGGGCGCTGATATTGCCGCCATAAATGGTTGTAATGGCGCCTGTTGCTCCATTATTGATTGCACGGCCTTTTTGGCTTGCGCTAATGGTGCCGTCATAAACCGTTATGTCTACAGCCTTTCCGAGTTCCACGCTAATTACGCCGGACTCGCAGACAAGGGTTCCGTTGTAAATGACCAGCTCCGTGTCTGCGCTACCCATGTAGATCGCCTTACCGCCGCTAACGGCACTGAGCTTGGCGGAATCCCTGATTTCCACATCACCTAAAGCATGAATTGCACAAGCGTTCATAGAGTCGCCGCGCACCTCGCCGGTTCCGCTCACGGTCACCTTGGAATCCACTTTATTTGTGCGGATAGCACCGTGCAAATACCCAAAACTGGTGTTGGTGTGCACCAACCCCCCGCTAACCGTCACCGCAGCATTGCTGCCATTGGCATAAATGCCAATGGAGTCCCGACTGTACACCTCGCCGCCGCTCACGTTGATGGCTGCGGTGTTGCCCTCGGATTTGATCGCGTACCCCTTCGTTGCGCTGACCAAGCCGCCGTCCACAACCTCAAAGGTGCCGTTAAAGCTGCTCAAATCTATTAGGTTCAGGTAATCATCCATATCTGTTTTGGCGGACAGCTGCGCCTGCCATTTTACCGTAACGCCTTCATCAATATACAACGCGAGAGATTCCACGGCGTTTGTGATGCTGCCCGTCACCGTCACGATGCTTCCGCTGACGGCGGCTTCAAGCGAACCGCTGGCGCCTTCTCCTCCCGTATAGCTTTCAATTGTTTCTTCCAGGCTGTCGGTATCCACCGCGTACGCGGTTTGTATGGGCGGAATACCCGCTATGCTTCCAAGCAACATAACAGCCGCCAGCAGCATACCCATTATTTTTCGCTTCATTTCGTTCTCTCCTTATCTTTCTCGCCCAAGTATCTTTCGCAGGCGCGTTGTATCACGGCCATGCTCTTTACACCAATGTTACGTATTTTGAGAAGCTTCTCCGGCGAATCCGCCAGCAGCGCACAGAGAATCTCCATGTTTTCCACGCCGCCCCGCGCAAGCTGCGAGCCGGTATAGCGCGCCAGCCGGACATCGCCGCTACTCGCAAAGCGACTGAAATACCCCCGGACATCCTGTTCCATATATTTCATCCTCCCGTATTTCATACATCCGCTTCAGGATGTTTTTTGCTTACGCCTTTACACATACAATTATGAGAGAAATTCCGGCTGAAAAAAAGCCCCAACGGCGTTGGCTTTCTCAACGAAAACGACTATTGACAAAACATAATAATTGTGCTTTGTGAATTCGTTCTGTTATGCTATACTAAAAATAGACAAAATTCCGTGAAAGGAGGGCACGCCTTGATGGAACCGCTGAATATTGCCGTATGTGAGGACAACCCCGCCGACGCCGATCGGCTGCTTTCTCATATTCGGGGCAGCGGGATTGCCTATTGGTGCGAGGCCTTTTCCTCCGGAGAAGCGTTGCTTTCCGCCTTTGCTCCGGGGAAATACGATATTATCTTTCTGGATATTTACATGGCTGGGCTGCGGGGTGTGGACGCGGCCGGAAGGATACGGGAAACGGACCGGACGGTGACGCTGGTCTTTACCACCACCAGTACCGAGCACACGCTGGAGGGCTACCGGCTGAAGGCAACCGCCTATCTGGAAAAGCCGGTGAAAGAGGCGGATGTGCGGGAAGCCCTGACGCTTTGCCTGGCCAAACGGAACACCGCTGCCTATATCACGCTTCTCATCGAAGGCGTGAGCCGGAAGATTCCGATAGAAAGCATCCTGTTTTTTGAACAGCAGAACCACGCTGTGATGGTGCATACCCACGCGGGAATTCTGCGCACCAGCCAGTCGATTAAGCTGACCCATATCGAACCGGTGCTGCCGGATACCTTTTTTCGCTGTCATCACAGCTACATTGTGAACCTGCGGGCGGTTCGCGAAGCGGATAAAGATCTGATGGTGTTTGTCATGACGGACGGCAGCCGGGTCTACATACGGCACCGCGATGCGAAAAAGGCTATACGAGCCTATGAAAATTGCCTGTTTGATGCGGCGAGAGGCGGTGGGCAATGAAACGGGTGCGAAAGCTGATTCCGCTTCTTTTTGCGGGCGCTTTATTGGCAGCACTGGGTGTATTTGCATTCTTCTCCCTGCAATATCGCCTGCCCCTCGGCGCCGATACCCAGGCTGTCCGCTCTATTTCCGATGTGACCTACGAGACCGAAACAGGAGAAACCGGCATTCTTTCTCTGCCCGGGAGTTTGTCTGGGCTTGCGCCCCGCACGGCGGTAACTCTCAGCGCGCAGATTCAGGCACAGCCCGGTGACAGCCTGTTGATCAAATCCGTGTTTGCACCCGTAAAGCTGTATCTGAATGATATCCTGATGTATGAATACGGGCAGGAAGACAGCTATCCATTGTATCTGAACGATCCGCCCACGGGTCTTGCTGTTGTCGAGCTGCCTGAGGAAGGCGGTACATTTTCCCTGCGGGCGGAGTACCAATCCCTGACCCAGCGAAGCACGCTTTCCCTGCCCGCGTTTTATATAGGCGGGTATGCGGCGCTGTTGGGCAGCTTGTTCCATGCAAACGGTGCGTCTCTGCTGTTTTCGCTGATTCTGATTTTTTTGGGACTGGCAATGAGCATGATCGCCCTGACGATCGTCAAAAAGCTTCCTTCCGGCAGAGCTTTCCTATGGCTGGGGCTTTTTTCTTTGTCGGCAGGCGTGTGGATATTCGGAGAATGCGATCTGTCGGCGTTTTTTGTGCCCTTTCCGTCGCTTTTGTATGCCATGACCTACGCAGGGCTGTTCTGCGTGACCATTCCCATGCTTCGCTTTGGGCTGCTGGTGTTAAATCCCCGCAACCGGTGGCCGTTTACCCTTATGCTTATCCTTGAGCAGAGGCAGGCGCCCGGAGCCGCAGACATAATACTTGCCGCCATATTCCAGCACGTTTTGCTTTGTGTATGGCTCGAATTCGTATTCGGCAATGCCGTTGGGGAAGGCGGCGCTTCTTGTCTTGATCGCCGCATTGCCGTGGTCGACGCCGATGATGACAGGTTCCATACGGCTCACCTCCCGCGACTGTGCTTGGGGCCCGACTTCCGGCTATTGGGGCGCATAACGGGAGCGAGGTCAGGCTGCGCCTTTTCTCTTTCACCGTCGATGTTTCTGATACTGTCAACGCCATAGACGGCTCCGAGATGGGAACCGCTGTCCCAGGATATATGGATGGTGCCGCCGTCGTCCACGAAATCAACCCGGCCCCGGTCGCCGGGCAGGAGCTTTGTATACGGATCATCCATTGAAATAAGTTCAACCCGTGTGCCCGCGGGATACATGTCCCGCAGCCGTGAAACGGTTTCTTTTGATGGATATTGCATATGCTTCATCTCCTGTGCATTAGTCTTTGACGGATGCAGGCCAACGCGGTCTGCCGCTCCTTCACCTTGCCGGATGTGCTCTCCAAGCTGGATATACATCCGCGCAACCGGTGCTGAAGCGTTCTTAACACTTTGGGATCGCTGCAGGCGTCCACTACGATATATTCCGTACTGTTGTCTGTTCTGGCGGCCAGTATCTCACGTTTACCCTCCGCGTCACGGATGCCGGCCATGATGCGCTGCCCCACAGCCAGGCGGTAAGCCCGCTGCAGTTCCCTGGGATGGCGCCGGACGCCGTGTTTGGCCAGAATGCTGTCCATACGTTCCGCGCTGATTTTCATATCGGCCGATAAAACGGAATATATCTCCGCTTTGGCTCTATCCCTGGCTGCTTTCATGCACGCTTTCATACGGCGCCACCTCCTGCTCATGGATTTTTTTGAGCGTTCCGGCAATTTGCGAGAAAACTTCGGCGGCGTTTTCCGCTTCTTCAGTCAGGCCGCTGATCTCGTCCTTGCGGATGCCCGCCCATTCGATCCAGATACGCACCTCGCGCTCTGTGCCGTTGATATCCGCCGCACACTCAAAAGCGGCGTTGTAGGCTTTGGCGACGGCGGCGTTATCATCCACGGCCTGGGTCTTCTCCCTGTAGCCCGCTTCGAGTTCAGCCAGCCCTTCCGCGTCAGCCGCGGCGGTTTTGCGCGCTTCCTCGGGCATGTCCAGAAGCGTTATTGCGACCTCTTTGCCGCCGTTGACGGACAGGTCGCCTTGGCTGAGCGCGTCGCGGATGGCGCCTTCCGCTTCGTTGTCCTCTTTGATCAGGGAGTTCATATCCGCGAGGCTGATGTCGAAGGCGGCTTTGTAGTCCTTACGCTGTTTGGCGAGTTCGACAGCCCGCTCCGCCGCCGCTTCCCGCGCTTCCTCCGGCAGCTTCTCCAGCAGGCGGGTGATATTGTATCCGGCGTTGACGGACAGATCGCCTCTGTCAAGCGCCTCTTTGACGGTGCCGGGGGCATTTTCATCGATTTGCATGATTTTGCCCATCGTACGCTCACCGATTCCAGCTGTATCCGCAAGCTCTTTTCGGGTTGTAGAGGACTCTGAACATTCTGGCAATGTTGCCAGAATGTCTGTGCGGCTGCCCTGCCGTTCTTTCGCTTTGGCTTCAATCTCCGGCTTGAGCTTCAGCGCGATCTGCCCGAGCTCCCATGCCGACAGGCTGCGCCGGGCCTTCTGCGTGTCCAGCGCCCACTGCCGGGCCTCCAGATCATCCTCAAACGCGAACACGGCCATCCGATACGGAAGGCCGTGCTTTTCGCATATCTCATGACGGTGGTGGCCATCGACGATGGTCATGTCCTCATTGACGATGATGGGGCTGTAACAGCCGTTCTGCAGGACATCCGCTTCCAGGGCGGCGTACTGTTCATCCGACAGGGCGGGCAAAAGATCGGCAAACGCCGGCGAGATGACCGGCGTTTGCTCCGTGGGCTCATACGTTATGCCTGTATTCTTCATCTCTCGACGCCTTCCAGCAGTTCCTCAATCCCATCGGGGAGGGAAAGGTCGGCGTCCAGGGCATCCGCCGGCGCATCTTCCTTCTTTTTGGGCGTCAGGAACTCGATCTCGTTGGCTTTGATGAGGAAGCCGGTGTTGGCGCCATCCGTGACGATGGTTTCAAAGTCCCCATACGCCGCGATCTTATCGCTCTTTTTCAGAAACTCCGCGCAGCGCTCGGCCAGGGGACTTTTGACCTTGACGGATACGAAATC
>CAYVOZ010000103.1:0-8370 GCA_964453325.1 uncultured Christensenellaceae bacterium
CATACGGAAACAGCTTGTACAGCGAAAGACTGTTGACCATGGAGTCAAGGCCGCTTATGTCCTGTTCGATGCTGATATCGGACTTGGCAATTATATTGTTATAGGCATATGCTATCTGCTCGTATTTGTCGGCGATATAGTCCGGATGTGCGGTAAACAACTGAGTGCGGTATATGTTCTGATGAAGGACCGAATAAAATTTCTCGGTATTGTAGGAGGACCAGGCTGCCTCTGTGTTAGCCTCCTTGGTATCTGTCGGAAAATAAGTTTTGCCGGTGAGAAGATACTGAAGCGACAGATACGAGGAACAATACTCGGGAGCGCAGTTGCGGTAATACGTGAAATCGTTGAAATAATCCAATCTGTAGGAATACTCGTCAAGCATTTCGTCCACTACGCTGTTTGAAAAATCGTCGAGGACAAAAACGATGATATTCTTTCTCGTGGAGACCAGCTTCTCTGTGGATACATCGAATAAAAAGCCATCTTCACCGCTGCTTTCGGACAGCGTTGAAGCGCCTTTAACGATCGTGACTGTCTGCACGATGAGACAGACTGCGCAGACGGCACAAATTATCTTGTATTTGTGGTTCTTTAACAGGCGGACTCCTATAAGAATGACGACGAGCACCGCGATCCATATAAGCAGATTGTATAAGGATTCCAGTCGAAGCTTTCTCCAGTCGATAGTTTCAAAATTCAGGCTGCCGAGATCGATGTTAAGAAATAGAAACTGTATATAACTGGCTATGTCCAGAAAAAAAATCAAAGTAACGGCTTCTTTAAAGAACTGTCCGCGCAAAAGACTTATGAGTGCGGTCAATACTGCGGTAACGCCCACACAAATAAGCAGCCTTATGAACGTTGTCGAATTTAAAATTGCGAAAAATGCATCAGGGTTTTCGATTATAACGGAGACAGGGCCGAAAACGATGTAAAGGTATGTGAGAAGAAAAACGGGAAAAACTGAATACAAAGCCCTATGCAGATAGCTTGAATCGTTCTCGATCAGTATTCGTCTAAAATCGTGCAATGAAAACCACTCCTCACAGTATAAAGTATCAGACACTGACGGTTGAATAAAGTCTATTGAAAGGCAATGGCAGTAATGCTGAGATATATCCAAATGTCAGAGACTGATAAGAGTCTCTGACATGAGTAAAACAATTGCTCAGTTGTGCTCACTCGAGACGGGACTCTCTTCGGTCTCGTCAACCGCCTTATCGTTCCGGGCTGCCTTTGCTGATAACTTTTTCTCAAGAGACTTCATCTTCATGTTTCTGAAAAAAATACGTATTTTCTTCCAGAAAATGCCGATCAATGCACCTCCGGCTATAAAAACGCCTGCTACAACCTGAATAACATACGAAGTCGTCGCCGGATCCAGATATGCATAGGCGGTCGTTGAAAACATAAGAGTAAACATTATAATAAAATAGATCAACATACCCCAAAACACTGTTTTTTTCATAAAAGCCTCCAAATCCGCCTGAAAATCAAGCTTTGTGCTTGTTATTCGATTTACGATTGTACCATGATTTCTTTATATTTGTCAAGACATAAGCCCTTGGAAAAAAAGCGTTGACACATGTTCAAATAAAAGCTATACTGTACCAAAAAGTGAACGCTAAGGAGATCGTTATGATACACGCAAAGACAATAAGTGACCGTCACGGGAGAAAAAGAACGATGTTAATAGCCGTAGTTCTTGTTTTTTCAGCACTATTGCTGGTCGGTTCCGGCTGCTCGGGTGCGAACGGAAGCGATAAAACGGCGTCGGGCGAAGACAACAGTGTGCTCATTTACTCAAGCGCCGAGGACTACAGAAATGAACACTTTTTGACCCGCCTACAGGAACAGTTTCCGGATTATGACATCGTCATAGAATATATGTCAACGGGAAATCAGGCAGCAAGGCTGCAGGCCGAGGGCACTGCTACGGACTGTGATATAAGTGTGGATATGGAGTACGGCTATTATCCTCTTATTGAAGATGTGTTCGCAGACCTTTCGTCATATGACGACTCTCATTTTTCGGAGGATCTGCTGTCGCCGAATCATAAATACCTGCCTATGTACAGGAACGGCGGTTCTATCATTGTAAACACCGAAGTGCTGAAGGAAAAGGGACTTGCAGAGCCTGCATCGTATCAGGATCTTCTGGATCCCGCTTATGAAGGGCTGATCTCCATGCCCAGCCCCAAATCCTCGGGTACAGGGTATATGTTCCTCAAGTCTCTGGTCAATGCATGGGGAGAGCAGGAGGCTTTGGATTATTTTGATAAGCTGACCAATAACATACTTCAGTATACATCGTCCGGCTCCGGTCCTGTCAACGCCCTCGTGCAGAGCGAGGCCGCGGTGGGGCTCGGCATGACGGGACAGGCTGTAAAGGCCATAAACGACGGTGCGCCGCTGAAAGTATTGTTCTTTGAGGAAGGCTCGCCTTATACAGGCTACGGCTACTCGATGATCGAAGGCAAGCAGGACAGACAATGTGTAAAGGAAGTCTTTGATTTCTTTTATACAACGCTTGTAGACGAGGATAAAGAGCTGTATTTCCCGGAGCCGATATATAAGGATAAGACTTTCGAGATCGAGAATTTTCCCGAGGATATACCTTATGCGGATATGAGCGGCAATACCTCGGAGGCAAAAACAGACCTGCTTGATAAATGGGCATATTAAACAGCACAGCGACGGTATAGCTGTGCAAGGCGCGGAGCATATATGAACACTACAAATAACAAACTCGTTGTCAGAGGCCTTGAGAAATCATTCGGCACAAGCGAGGTGCTGAAGGATATCAATTTTGAAGTAAAGGATGGGGAGTTTCTCTCCATCCTTGGTCCGTCCGGATGCGGAAAAACGACTATACTTCGTATTCTCGTCGGGCTGGAGAGCGCCGACAGCGGCCGGATAATCATGGACGATCAGGATATAAGCGGATTTCCGCCGGATAAGCGTAAAATGGGCATCGTATTTCAAAACTATGCCCTTTTTGAGAATATGACCGTTTTGGGGAACGTGGAATATGCCCTTAAGCATCATCCCGATACCAAGGCGGACGCGCGGAAAACAGCCGAAAAAATGCTCTCTACAATGGGACTTTCAGAGCATCTGGACAAGAAGCCGGTCAAGCTGTCCGGCGGCCAGCAGCAGAGGGTCGCCATCGCGCGCACAATGGCGCTCCACCCGGACATCATACTGTTCGACGAGCCGATGTCGGCGTTGGATGTGGATACGCGACTGGCGCTGAGAGGCGAGATAAAAACGCTGCAAAAGAAGTTCGGAACGACGATGATATATATTACTCACGATCAGGAGGAGGCTTTTGCACTGTCGGACCGAATCATGGTCATGGGCGACGGCAGGATCCATCAGATAGACACTCCTCAAAAATTGATAGAAGCTCCCGCTAATGACTATGTGGAAAGATTTGTTATAAAGAACATACAGATAAAGATCAACTCGCTGATCAAGTTTGTCAATACGGATCGCGGAACGGGCGGGATATGAAGGCAGCCATGGCAAAAAAGACGACTACCGGTCTTTATATATTGAATACTAAAAGGCGTTTTTTGTCGGGGAGCACAGGACTTTTGATAGCGGCATTTTGGATCGTGTCCATGGTGATGCCTCTTATCACGATGTTTTCCACTATGACGCAGGTGAACGTGCTCTCGGTTATCACCTCGGGAAATTTCCTAAATGCCCTTAAAAACTCCCTGTACGTAGGCACCGTCGCAACGCTGATATCGGTTGCGCTGGCGTGGCTTCTTGCATGGTGCACGATGCGGACTCGTATATTCGGAAGCGGCGTTCTTAAAGCGTTGATCACGCTGCCTATGCTCATCCCGTCCATATCGCACGGAATGGGACTGGTGATACTCTTCGGCAGCAACGGCATACTGCGCAATCTGCTGAATATAAGCGGAACGATATACGGCTTTTGGGGGATAGTGATAGGTTCTGTGATGTATTCGTTCCCGGTCGCATACCTCATGCTTTCCGACATACTTTCATACGAGGACAGCACTCCATACGAGGCGGCGGACGTGCTGGGGCTGTCAAAATGGAACAGATTCACCGCTATTACGCTTCCTTATATGAGAAAGCCTCTGATATCTGTGGTTTTTGCGACGTTTTCTCTGATAGTCACGGATTACGGCGTGCCGCTGATGATAGGCGGAAAATTCAGCACGCTTCCGGTCGTGATGTATCAGGACGTCATCGGACTGCTCGACTTCGGCAAGGGCAGCGTCATAGGCATCGTGCTGCTGATACCGACTCTGATAGACTGTATAATCGATATGACGAGCCGGGATAAGGGCAAGAGCTCATATGTGACAAAGCCGTTCACAGTCAAAAGGAACAGGGCAAGAGATATTTTCTCGAATACCTTCTGCATTATAGTATGCGTTTGTGTACTGCTGCCGATAGTGACCTTTGCATGTATTTCCTTTATTAAGAAATACCCTATCGATACGAGCCTTTCCATCGACAATGTGCTGCGTGCGCTGCAGATGGGCGCAGGCAAATATATCATCAACTCAATAGTAATAGCGCTGGCGGTAACCGTTATAGGCGTGAGTATTGCCATACTGACGTCATATATTACGGCGCGTCTTGATACGAAGCTCTCGGGAGCTCTGCATCTGATGTCTATAAGCTCTTTGGCCATTCCGGGCATTGTGCTGGGACTCTCGTATGTGCTTTTCTTTAAGGGCTCCTTTATTTACGGCACCTTCGCTATACTGATACTCGTCAATATGATGCATTTCTTCTCGTCGCCGTATCTGATGATGTATAATACCTTCGGAAAGCTGAACAACAATCTGGAGGCTGTCGGTGCAACGCTGGGGATAGGCAGGTTCCATATAATAAAGGATGTGCTGCTGCCGCAGTCCAAAAGCACTATTATTGAAATGGCGTCATACTTCTTTGTCAACTGTATGATGACGATATCGGCAGTATCGTTCTTATCCACTGTCGCAACAAAACCGGTCGCACTGATGATCACGCAATTCGAGGGGCAAATGCAGATCGAATGCGCGGCATTTGTATCGCTGATAATACTTCTCGTCAATATATTGATCAAGGCCGGGTTGACATTTATCAAGAGGACGGACAGGATATCGGCAAAGTAAGGCTAAACACGGCACGGCGTCACGCCGACCGGTCGAAATAATCTTTTTTATGAGGATGTATTTATGAATGAGGTTTTATCAAGGGCACAGTTTGATCTTCTTACAGAGTACGAGAAGAATCAGGATACGCTTTCGCAAAGGGATCTGTCAAAGCTGACAAACAAATCTCTGGGATCTGTGAATAACACGATCATTTCGCTTAGAGAGTGCGGATATATAAGAGACGGGTCGATCACGCAAAAAGGACTCGACGCACTTGAGCCATACAGGGTCAAGCGTGCCATATTTATAGCGGCGGGCTTCGGGACGAGACTTGTTCCCGTCACGCTCAATACGCCCAAGCCTCTTGTCCGCGTCAACGGCGTGAGGATAATCGACACGCTTTTGGACGCTGTTGTAGAGGCCGGTATCAAGGAGATAGTGATAGTAAGAGGATACCTCGCGGAGCAGTTCGATCAGTTGCTTTACAAGTACCCGATGATAAAATTCATTGAAAACCCCGCGTATAATGAGGCTAACAATATATCATCGGCTGTTTGTGCGCGATATCTGCTGTCGAATGCATACGTATTCGAGGCGGATCTGCTTCTGTCCAATCGTGAGCTCATAAAGAAATACCATTACCAGTCGAATTTCCTGGGCATCAACGTTGACCGTACCGACGACTGGTGCTTTTTCACGAAAAAAGGTATGATAGTCAAACAGCAGGTCGGAGGCCTTAACTGCTATCAGGAGGTCGGTATATCGTACTGGAATGAAAGTGACGGAGCGAAGCTGGCAGAGCACCTTAAGCAGGCATATGAAATGCCCGGCGGAAAAGAACGCTATTGGGATCAGGTCCCGCTTGCGGTCTATGCAAAGGACTATAGTGTAGAGCTCAGAGAATGCACTCATGAAGATATTGTGGAGATCGATACGTTCCGCGAGCTGAAGGCTATCGATAAATCCTATGACGTATAAGAGGCACAGGGCGCCGCTTGCCGAAATGCCTGATCCGACCGAAAACAGATCGAATACAAAAGGGGCTGCATTCAAAATGCAGCCCCTTAGTCCGTCAAAAAACTATGTTTTTTGACGGGATTGCCGGGTTTTGACTGTGCCCGCTTCGCGGTCACGGCCGTCAAAACCCGAGATGGATAGGCCCCGGGCGTACACGCCGCCCTGCGCCTATGAATTAAAGCTTACTAAGGTCAAGGTCTTCTTTGACACTCTGACAGGACTGTTTTCGATCTCTTACAGATTTGCTCCGCAGCACTTTTTGTACTTCTTGCCGCTGCCGCAGGGGCAGGGATCGTTTCTGCCGACGGTCTTTTCGCTGACGGCCTGATGCGCAAGACGCCACTCCTTAGTTATATCGTGGCGGCGCTCCTCTGAGAGCACGCCGTCCCACTCCGAAAGAGAGGACAGCCATTTTGCCTTGGCCTCGAGCATGTTGTAGAAAAGCTTCTCCCAGTCGAATGCGAGCTTTATGGGTGTGTCCTCCGCGAGGGTCGCCACATCATAGCTCTCTATAAGGCTGGTGTTGGCTCCGTCGATAAAGCCCGTGAACACCTCGGGAGTCATGTTGAACTCCTTGGCGACGTCGGCGAGCGCGCCCTCGTATACCTTCTCGTGGTCGCTTAAGATCTTCTTGTAGTTCTCGGTCTCCTCGGTGAAGTATGCGTTCCAGTATGCGTCATACATTTCCTTTGTCGTGGCGGCCTCCGCCATAGCCTTCCAGCTTTCGTAAAGTGTCATATCGTCCTCCGTTTAAAGATTCTTTTTGAGCTCCGCGTCCACAGCGTCTATGAAGCCTATGGTATTCACGGTTTTTATATCGTCAAGCTCGGATATCAGAGCCAGATCCTTTGTCATAATGCCGCCCTCTATAACGGCAATGCAGGCCTTCTCGAGCTTTTCGGCAAAGGCGGAAAGCTCTGCGTTCCCGTCGAGCTCACCGCGCTTTTTAAGAGCGCCGGTCCATGCAAACAGCGTGGCGACGGAGTTTGTGGAGGTCTCCTCGCCCTTTAAATGCTTGTAATAATGGCGCGTCACGGTACCGTGCGCGGCTTCGTATTCATAGCAGCCGTCGGGGGAGACGAGCACGGACGTCATCATTGCCAGACTGCCGAACGCCGTGGCGAGCATGTCGCTCATAACGTCTCCGTCATAGTTTTTGCACGCCCATATAAAGCCGCCCTCGGAGCGTATCACGCGCGCGACAGCGTCGTCTATGAGGGTATAGAAATAGGTTATGCCCTCGGTCGCGAATTTTTCCTTATACTCGTTCTCGAATATTTCCTCAAAAATGTCCTTGAACGTGTGGTCGTATTTTTTGGATATGGTGTCCTTTGCGGAGAACCAGAGATCCTGCTTTGTATCGAGCGCATAGTTAAAGGCGCTGCGCGCAAAAGAGGATATGGACGCCGTCGTGTTATACATGCCCATAAGCACGCCGCCGCCCTCGGGAAATGTGTAGACCGGCATCTTCGTGACCTCGCCCGAGGGGCTCTCTACGGTCAAAGACGCCGTTGAGCCGCCCTCGACCACGGCCTCCGCGCAGCGGTATATGTCGCCGAACGCGTGACGGGCTATGGTGATGGGTTTTTTCCAGTTCTTTACGAGAGGGGAGATCCCCTTTACGAGCACCGGAGCGCGGAATACGGTGCCGTCGAGTATAGCACGTATAGTGCCGTTGGGGCTTTTATACATCTTTTTAAGGCTGTATTCCTCCACGCGCTGTGCGTTCGGGGTTATCGTGGCGCATTTTACGCCCACTCCGTATTTTCTCACAGCGTTGGCGGCGTCGACCGTGACGGCGTCGTCGGTCTCGTCGCGGTGCTTTAAGCCGAGATCGTAATACTCGCTCTTGAGCTCGATATAGGGCAATATGAGCCTGTCCTTTATGGCCTGCCATATTATGCGGGTCATCTCGTCTCCGTCCATCTCTACGATGGGCGTTGTCATCTTTATTTTCTCGATCGCTTTACTCATAAGGGCAAAAGTCCTCCGTAAAAATTACGCAACATCTGCTATAATAGCATATCGGCCCGGGATTTTAAACTGTTTTTGTCAAAAGTTTTATGAAAAGAAGAGAGAAGAATACTGTACTTACACTATGATCTGTTGACTTAACAATCCAAGTCTGGAATAATTGTTATGAGGGAAGTAGTTTAAGAGTGAAAACCAAAAGAGAAATCTTTTGAATACGGTTGAAATCCGTACGCCCTCAAAAAAGCTG
>CAYVOZ010000103.1:8380-9672 GCA_964453325.1 uncultured Christensenellaceae bacterium
AGCTGCGAAAAGGCGCATTTGATAAAGCGCCTTTTTGTATTGTTGCTAAAAATAACATCTATTACTGATATTTTACTGATACAGAATATCATAATAGTATTTTATATCCGCCTGTTCCGTCCATTCCGTGAGGAGCTTAGCGTAAATATCGTTTCGCTTCTGCTGTAAAAGCTCTTCCTCAAGAGACGCGCGCATTGTATCGAGAGGCTCCGCGCCCTCCGGAATATCCGCGACGTATTTTATGATATGAAAGCCGTCGGAAAGCTCTATGACCCCGGAGATATCGCCCACGCTTTCGAGTGCCATCGCCGCATCCGCAAAGCCTTCCGTATAAAGCTCGCAGTCCTCGCAGACCGCGAAGCCGTTGATAAAGTCAGCAGAGCCCGCGTCCGAGGTATATTCCGCCATGAGCGCGTCAAAGTCCTGCGTTTCTGTGAGCCCGAGAACCTTTTCCGCCGTCTCTGCGTCGTTTAAAAGTATGTGCTTTACGTAGCGGTATCCCGGCAGATTATAGTAAATGAGGTTCGTGGTCTTGTCTGACGCAAAATAGTCGGGATGCTCGGTATAGGTCATTTCATCCGCAGCGACGCGCTCGTCATAGCCCGCAATAAGCTCGGCCTCGGATACGGAAGCCGAGCAGGTGAGGTCGTCATACATATTCGCGAGCGCTATCTCGTATACATAGGACTCGAGCACCTGCTCGTCGGTCTCGCCGGTCTCCTGAATGTATAAAAGCACGGCGGCGTCCGTGTATTCTATTAGCGTGTCCTCGTCCGCGTCCGGCGTCTCAGCCTTTATCCCGTCATAAAAATAGGCATAACGCTCGTCGAAAAGCTGCTCGCGGTATTCGAGCGCGAGCGCCATGTCTTCATCCGAAAGCTCGGTATATTTAAGCTCGTCAGCCTTGTGACGCTCGACGAGCTCGCGTATCAGCCCGTCAAGAAGAGAGGAATAGAGCTCCTCTTTATCCTCTGCGGACTCATCCGTTCCCATAGAGGCATAATAATCCTCCGCGAGGCTCGTGACCTCGTCCTTTAAAATGAGCTCGTCGTCTACTATGGCGACGATATCGGTATTCGCTTCGGGCGACGCTGTCGCACCCGCGGTCGGTTCCGGCTCCCCGGAGCCCGAGCAGCCCATGAACGTCAGCATGAAGAAAGCGGCGGCGGTCAAGAGTATTTTTTTCATAGGTCAAATATACCGCACGGCGAAAATTACCGCAATATTTATCGGTGAAGGGGACCGTGTCAAGTTGTTATGGAGTTTTAGAAACCAACAACAGCATTGTGAAC
>CAYVOZ010000104.1:0-7266 GCA_964453325.1 uncultured Christensenellaceae bacterium
GCGTGAGAAGAGCGGACGGCTCCTACATCAAGTTCGATGAGAACGCAGCGGTCATCATAGACACTAATAAGCAGCCCAGAGGGACCCGTATATTCGGACCCGTAGCACGAGAGCTCAGAGACAACGACTATATGAAGATCGTGTCGCTCGCTCCCGAAGTGCTTTAATAGGGGGAGGCTTAACAATATGAAGATCAAAAAAGACGATATGGTCATGGTCATCACCGGCAAGGACAAGGGCAAAAAGGGCAAGGTGCTCGTAGCGCAGCCCGATGCGAACAAGGTAGTCGTGCAGGGCGTAGCCATCGCGACCAAGCATAAGAAGGCCCGCGGACAGTCCGATCCGGGCGGAATAATAAAGCAGGAGGCAGCGATAAACGCTTCTAACGTAAAGCTTATCTGCTCCAAGTGCAATCAACCGACGAGAGTTGGCTATAAGATACTCGAGTCCGGACAGAAGGTGCGCGTATGCAAGAAGTGCGGCGACACCTTCGACAAATAAGGCAAGGGGAGGTAGACTGCATTGCCAAGGTTAAAGGATACATATAATCAGGAAATAGTACCCGCGATGATGGAGAAGTTTTCCTACAAGAACACCATGCAGGTCCCTAAGCTGGTAAAGGTCGTTATCAACATGGGCCTCGGAGACGCAAAGGATAACCCCAAAGCGCTCGACTCCGCTCTTGCAGAGCTCACGCTGATCTCCGGTCAGAAGCCCGTTGTGACCTATGCGAGAAAGTCCGTCGCAAACTTCAAGGTTCGCGAAGGTATGAAGATCGGAGCCAAGGTGACGATCCGCGGAGACAGAATGTACGAGTTTGTCGATAAGCTTATAAGCATCAACATTCCCCGTATAAGAGACTTCAGAGGCATATCCTCCAAGTCGTTCGACGGCCGCGGAAACTATGCTATGGGCTTCAAGGAGCAGCTGGTCTTCCCCGAGATCGAGTACGATAAGGTGGAGAAGGTCCGCGGCATGGATATCATCATAGTCACTACGGCAAACACCGATGAGGAAGCACGTGAGCTCTTGACGCTCATGGGCATGCCTTTCAAGAAGTAAGGAGGACGGCACGTTGGCAAAGAAAAGTATGATTTTGAAGCAGCAGAGAGGCTCCAAGTTCACAACGAGGAACTATACGAGATGCCGTATATGCGGCAGACCTCACTCGGTGCTCCGCAAATACGGTATATGCCGCATCTGTTTCAGAGAGCTTGCTTACAAAGGGCAGATACCCGGCGTCAGAAAAGCAAGCTGGTAATGCGAGGAAGGAGGAACTAAATAATGCCGGTTACAGATCCTGTAGCAGATATGCTCACGCGTATTAGAAACGCGCTGGTAGTAAAAATGGATGTTGTCGAAATGCCTTCCTCAAAGATGAAGGCGTCGATCGCGCAGATATTGCTCCGTGAGGGCTTTATAAAGGGTTGCGAGGTCGTGGACGACGGTGTTCAGGGAACACTCAAAATAAAGCTTAAATACAGCTCGAGCGGCGAAAAGGTCATCTCGGGTCTGAAAAAGATTTCCAAGCCCGGTCTGAGAGTCTATGCCAAGAAGGATCAGATCCCGAAGGTACTAAACGGCTTAGGCATTGCGATCATCTCCAGCTCGAGGGGCGTCATCACCGACGCAGAGGCGAGAGAGAACAACGTCGGCGGCGAAGTCATAGCGTACATCTGGTAAAGGAGGAAAGAAAGTTATGTCAAGAATAGGACGACTTCCGATCGATATCCCCGCAGGTGTCACCGCTACAGTCGGCGACGGCAATGTTGTGACGGTCAAAGGACCGCTCGGGGAGCTTACTCAGAAGTTCAGCAGCAATATGGAGATAAAGCAGGAGAACGGCCAGATAACCGTAGCGCGTCCCTCCGACAAGAGACAGGACCGCGCCACTCACGGTCTGACGCGCGCACTGCTTGCAAACATGTTCACGGGCGTATCCAAGGGCTTTACAAAAGAGCTCGAGATACAGGGCATCGGATACAGAGCGTCGCTCGCGGGCAACAAGCTCACGATACTTGTCGGTTATTCCCATCCCGTTGAGGTGGTCGAGCCCGAGGGCATAAAGTTCGAGTGCCCGTCGAACACCAGCATAATCGTGAAGGGCATCGACAGTCAGAAGGTCGGTCAGGTTGCGGCCAACATTCGCGCCATCCGTGCTCCCGAGCCGTATAAGGGCAAGGGCATAAGGTACAAGGGCGAGTTTGTACGCCACAAAGAAGGCAAAAAGGGAATGTAAGGGGAGGTTCTTAAACAATGATCAAAAATGTTGATAAAAACGAGATCCGCAAAGGCCGCCACCAGCGCATCCGTAACAAAATAAGCGGTACTGCCGAGCGCCCCAGGCTCTGTGTCTTCAGAAGCTCAAAGCACATGTACGCTCAGCTTATAGACGATGTAAGCGGCACTACGCTTGCAGCCGCCTCCACGGTGGAAAAGGAGATCGTCGACGCCATCTCGGACAAGACCAAGTCCGAGGCTGCGACGCTGATCGGCCAGACCATCGCAAAGCGCGCCCTTGCAAAGGGCATCAATGAGGTCGTGTACGATCGCGCGGGCTATCTTTATACCGGCAGAGTTGCCAAGGTAGCAGACGGTGCGAGAGACGCCGGCCTGAAACTGTAAAAGGAGGGTATCAAGTTGAGTTACAGAGACAGAGACAAAGATGCCTCGGCACTTGATCTGAAGACTAAGCTGGTCGCGGTGAACCGCGTTTCCAAAACCGTCAAGGGCGGCCGTAATATGCGCTTTTCCGCGCTGGTAGTCGTCGGCGACGAAAACGGTCACGTCGGCTGCGGCATGGGCAAGGCGACGGAGATACCCGAGGCTATAAGAAAGGCCGAGCAGAAGGCAAAACGCGATATGATCGACGTGCCTATGAACGGCACCACGATACCTCATGAGGTCCTGGGAGTATTTGGCAGAGGCAACGTTCTGCTGATGCCCGCCGAAGAAGGTACCGGAGTTCTGGCAGGCGGTCACGCGCGTGCAGTCCTCGAGCTCGCAGGCATAAAGGACATCAGAACAAAATCGCAGGGCTCCAACAACCCCATAAACTGTGTCAGAGCAACCATCGCCGGTCTTTCCGAGCTTAAGACGGCGGATCAGGTGGCACGCCTTCGCGGCGTGAGCGCCGACTCGCTGAAGTAAGGGGAGGTATATATAAGATGGCTACTAAAAATGCAGAAGGCAAGCAGCTTAAGATCACGCTCGTAAAGAGCACGATAGGCTGCCCGCAGAATCAGAAGGATACAGTAAAGGCCCTCGGGCTTAAGAAGCTCAATTCCACAGTTACCCAGCCGGACAACGGCCCGATAAGGGGACAGATAAAGACGGTCTGTCATCTTCTCAAGGTGGAAGAGGTATAAGGAGGAAAAGTATGAAACTTCATGAATTACAGCCGGCCGCCGGTTCTAAAACAGCCCCGAAAAGGGTTGGCAGAGGAACGGGTTCCGGTCTCGGCAAGACCTCCGCAAGAGGACAGAAGGGCCAGAAATCCAGAAGCGGCGGCGGAGTTCGCCCCGGTTTCGAGGGCGGCCAGATGCCTCTTTCGAGACGTCTGCCCAAGAGAGGCTTTGTCAATATTTTTGCAAAGACCTATACCACGGTCAACGTGGGCGATCTGGACTGCTTTGACGACGGTACGGAGATCGATGTGGATTTCCTCAAGGAGACCGGCTTTATAAGCAAGAAGAACGACGGTCTTAAAGTATTAGGCAACGGAGAGCTCACCAAAAAGCTCACCGTCAAGGCTGCCAAATTCACAAAGTCCGCAGCGGAGAAGATAGCCGCAGCGGGCGGAAGCGCAGAGGTGGCCGAATAATGTTTAAGGTTTATGCAAACGCATGGAAGATTCCCGAGCTGAGAAAGAAGATACTCTTTACGCTGCTCGTACTGCTGATATACCGCCTTGGCTGCTATATACCGATACCCGGCGTCAACGTGGCATATATCACACAGCAGGTCGGCAACTACAACATTTTGGGATTCCTCAATATGTTCTCGGGCGGCGCGCTGGAAAACATGACGGTGTTTGCACTCGGTATAACGCCTTACATTAACGCATCGATAATCATGAATCTTCTGACGGTCGCCATACCCGCCCTCGAGAGACTTTCCAAAGAGGACGAGGACGGCCCGAAGAAGATACAGACGATCACGAGGATCGTCGGCGTAGCGCTTGCGCTCGTGCAGGCGATCGGAATAATACTCAGCCTTGGCGCTGAGGCGGTCACGGATCAGCACTGGTTCAACTATGTGACCATTATACTGTGCCTGACGGCGGGCACCGCGCTTATAATGTGGCTCGGCGAGCGCATCAACGATCACGGCGTGGGCAACGGAATATCGCTTATAATATTTATAAGCATCATTTCGAGAGTTCCCGCTCAGCTGATAGCGTTGGTGAGCAACACGTTCAGCGGCATGATGGCGCCGTGGATACTGCCTGTCACCGTAGTATTCGCTCTCGTGATACTCGTTGCGATTACTTTTGTCGATATGGGCGAGAGACGCGTTCCCGTACAGTATGCCAAGAAGGTCGTCGGCAGAAAGATGTACGGCGGACAGTCCACATATATACCGATGAAGCTTAACCAGTCCGGCGTTATGCCGCTGATATTCGCATCCACGTTCATACAGTTCCCGGGCATGATCGCTCAGCTTTTCGGCTCCGACAGCGGGTTCTATGTATGGTGGGAAAAGTATATGTCCACCGGCACGGTGTGGTATATGATAATATTCCTGCTGCTGATACTGTTCTTCACATACTTCTATTCGCAGATAGCCTTTAACCCGATTGAGGTCTCGAAGAACATCAAGAAGTACGGCGGCTTTATCCCCGGCATCCGTCCGGGCAAGCCCACCTCCGACTATATGGCTATGATACTCTCCAGAATAACGCTCTTCGGCGCGCTGTTCCTGGCGGTATTGGCCGCAGTACCTACTCTCATGACAAAGCTGACCTCCTCCACCGCGTTTTCCTCGTTCGGAGCGACCAGCCTGCTGATAATGGTCAGCGTCGCGCTTGAGACGTCCAAGGCAATAGAGTCCCAGATAATGACACGTCATTACAAGGGCTTCCTGCAGTAAGGGTGATCTGATATGAACCTTATTCTGTTAGGGCCTCCGGGCGCAGGCAAGGGAACGGCAGCGGGAAGCATCAAGGAGCGCTTCGGCGTGATGCATCTCTCCACCGGCGACATGCTGAGAGCAGAGATAAAGAACGGCACAGAGCTCGGCCTTAAGGCGAAAAGCATTATCGACAAGGGCGAGCTCGTGCCCGACGATATCATAATAGGTATGGTTTCCGACGTCATAGCAAAGGCCGAAAAGGGAGTCATGTTTGACGGCTTCCCGCGCACGGTCGCACAGGCCGAGGCGCTCGGCAGGATCGCGGAAATAAACGCCGTGATACTGTTAGACGCGGATATAGACGTCGTTGTGGACAGAATGTGCGGCAGACGCATATGCCGTGACTGCGGCGCAGTTCACAGTGTAAAGCTCTTAAAGGGCGATAGCTGCGAGAGCTGCGGCGGAGAGCTTTATACGCGTCCCGACGATAACGAGCAGACTGCAAAGGACCGCTTTGACGTGTATATGAAAAACACGATGCCTCTTGTGGAATACTACAAGGCAAAGGGTCTTTTGGATACCGTGGACGCAAACCGCTCCTCAAAGGAAGTGGCGTCCGACGTGATATCCGTGCTCGAGAGAAGAATATAATATGATACTGCTTAAATCCGCACGCGAGATCGATATGATGCACGAGTCCGGAAAGATTGCCCATGCCGCGATGGAAAAGATCGCGGCAGCGGTGCGTCCGGGCGTTTCCACAAAGGAGCTTGAGCATATAGCGGAGAGCGAGTTTGCAAAGAAGGGCGCAAAGGCCTCATTCAAGGGCTACGGCGGCTTTCCCGGCGCGATATGCGCATCCGTCAATGAAGAGGTCGTTCACGGCTTCCCCTCCGAGCGAAAGCTCAAAGAGGGTGATATCGTAAGCATCGACTTAGGCGCATTTTATCACGGCTATCATTCGGATATGGCCCGAACCTTTGCGGTCGGAGCCGTTTCAAAAGAACACGAACAGCTTATCAAAGTCACAGAGGAGTGCTTTTATAAAGGACTTTTCTTTGCGGTTCCGGGAAATCGCGTCGGCGATATAGCCCTTGCAGTCCAGCAGCACGCCGAGGCCCACGGCTACGGCGTTGTGAGGGATCTTGTGGGCCACGGCGTGGGTCAGGAGTTGCACGAGGATCCGAGTGTACCGAACTTCTTTGCAAGAAAGGGTCCGGTGCTGCGCGAAGGCATGACGATAGCCATAGAGCCTATGATAAATTTAGGCGTATGGCAGGTCAGCTTTGATAAGAAGAACGGCTGGACGGTCCGCACCGCAGACGGAAAATATTCGGCGCATTACGAAAACACGGTGGCTCTCACGGATAACGGTCCGGTGATACTGACGATGCCATGAGAATACAAATAGACGGGGCTATATGCCGGCGCGCAGCTTTTCGCGTCCGGCGGGACGAAAACGGAGGTCGGAGGATTGACTGAGTACACCGCCATTACGGGCAGACTGTGCCGCTCCAGATCGGGCAGAGACAAGGGCAGGTATTTCATGATAAAAGAAGTGCTGGACGGCGAATATGTGTATATCGTCGACGGCATGATGAGAAAGACCGCCAAGCCCAAGAGAAAGAAGCTCAAGCATCTTGAGCTCAAGCCGGAGGTGCTTGAGGGCATCGCGGCCAAGATCGCGGACGGAACAAAGGTTTTTGACGCGGAGATAGCGAGCGCTATACTCGCGAGCAGATATTTTGAGAAATAAGGGGGGACGCCGGTTTGTCAAAAAGTGATATGATAGAATTCGAGGGCAGGGTAACGGATGCATTTCCCAATGCAGCCTTCGAGGTCGAGCTGGAAAACGGACACAAGGTGCTTGCGCACATATCGGGAAAGCTGCGTATGAACTATATACGAGTGCTGCCCGGGGATAAGGTGACGGTCGAGCTGTCGCCTTACGATCTGACGCGCGGACGCATTACATGGAGAGGCAAAAGCTGAAAAAAAATCGGCTGTTTGAGTAAAAAAATCATTGCATTTCGTGCTGTGATGATATAAACTGTATAAATGCGCGTATTGCGCGGGTGCAAAGGGCATAATATGCCCAATTTTGCGCCGAACCGAAAAAAAGCCGGTCAGATACGGCTTTATATATGATTTAAAAAGGATGTGATTTTGTGGAATACAGCATGGAACAAAGAC
>CAYVOZ010000104.1:7276-9664 GCA_964453325.1 uncultured Christensenellaceae bacterium
AGAAAAATGAAGGTGAGACCGTCTGTAAAGCCCATGTGCGAAAAGTGCAAGGTAATAAAGAGACACGGTAAGGTTATGGTCATCTGCTCTAACCCGAGACATAAGCAGACGCAGGGATAAAAAAACAAGTTCCCAAAAGGTTTTGCGCAGCGGCTGCATGGGTATAATATGCTTTGATGCGGAAAATTTTTCCGCCGTCCCAAAGTCACCGAAATGGCAGGGGGATGAAGGCGTTTAGATCTGTGTTTGCGTACACCGGCACGGGAGTTGATTTGATAGACCATTGATTTTTAGAATTTTACGGAGGTGACAGTATAAATGGCACGTATTGCCGGTGTAGATCTGCCGAGAGATAAGCGCGTTGAAGTCGGGCTTACTTATATATTCGGCATCGGTCTGAGCTCCTCTCAAAAGATACTTAAGGAGACAGGCGTAAACCCGGACATCAGAGTCAGGGATCTTTCCGAGGACGACCTTGGAAAGCTCAGAGATTATATCGATCAGAACTTTAAGATAGAGGGCGATCTCCGTCGTGAGGTCAGCCTTAATATCAAGAGACTCATCGAGATCGGCTGCTATCGCGGCGTCCGTCATCGCAAGGGACTTCCCGTGCGCGGACAGAGCACGAAGCAGAACGCTCGCACGAGAAAAGGCCCGAAGCGCACAGTCGCGGGCAAGAAAAAGTAAAGGAGGAAACACATAATGGCTCAGCCTAAAAAGGTAACCAAAAAGCGCAGAGAGAAAAAGAACATCGAGCGCGGCGCGGCTCATATCCGTTCCTCCTTCAACAACACTATTGTGACAATGTCGGACATGAACGGTAACGCACTTTCTCAGTGCTCTTCCGGCGCCCTTAATTTCAGGGGCTCCAGAAAATCCACTCCGTTTGCCGCACAGATGGCAGCGGAGACCGCAGCCAAGGCGGCTATGGAGCACGGACTCCGCACCGTCGAGGTCTATGTAAAGGGACCCGGCTCGGGCAGAGAGGCCGCTATACGCGCGCTGCAGACTGCCGGTCTGGAAATCACGCTTATAAAGGACGTTACGCCCATCCCGCACAACGGATGCCGTCCGCCCAAGCGCAGAAGAGTTTGAGGAGGTAAAGAAATGGCAAGATATACAGGTTCGGTTTGCCGCCTTTGCCGCAGAGAAGGCTGCAAGCTCTTTTTAAAGGGCGATCGCTGCTATTCCGGAAAATGCGCTTTTGTAAAGCGCCCCGTTGCTCCCGGCCAGCATGGTCTGAGCAGGAAGAAGGTCTCGGAATACGGTACACAGTTGAGAGAGAAGCAGAAGGTCAAGAGAGCATACGGTATGCTCGAGGGCCAGTTCAAGAGCTATTTTGATGACGCCGTCAAGATGAAGGGCGTCACCGGCTCCAACATGCTTTCACTGCTCGAGAGAAGACTGGACAACGTTGTATACCGCATGGGTATCGGCGAATCCAGAGCACAGGCAAGACAGTTCGTAATGCACGGTCACATCACCGTGAACGGTAAAAAGGTCGACATCCCGTCCTATCGCGTATGCCCGGGCGAGGTCATTGCCGTAAAGTCGAAGAGCGCTTCCACAGACCGCTTTAAGCAGGTCGCAGAGGCGGGCGAGCGCGGCAATATGCCCAAATGGCTGTCCTTTGATCCCGCGGCTCTGTCCGGTGCGATACTCGCACTGCCTGACAGAGAGGACATCGATCTTACTATCGAGGAGCATCTGATCGTTGAGTTGTATTCCAAGTAATAAGTGTATGATGGGTTAGCCCAGGGAGGGTATTTATGTCAATGTTGGAAATCGAAAAGCCGAAAATAGAATGTGTGGAACACAGCCGTGACTGGACGTATGCGAAGTTCGTTATGGAGCCGCTCGAGAGAGGCTTCGGAACAACGCTCGGAAATTCACTTAGGCGCGTGCTGCTCTCGTCCTTACCCGGCGTAGCCGTGACAAAGATAAAGCTTGACGGTGTGCTGCATGAGTTTTCCACGATCCCTGGTGTTCGTGAGGATGTTACCAACATAGTGCTCAATGTCAAGGCTGTCTGCGCAAAGCTGCATTGCCAGGAGGCAAAGACAGTTACTCTTACAGCAGAGGGCCCCTGCGTAGTGACCGCCGGCGATATCACGCTCGACTCGGATGTCGAGATAGTGAATCCCGACGTAGTCATAGCGACGCTCGACGACGGCGCAAAGCTCAATATGGAGCTCACGCTTGAGCACGGCAGAGGTTATGTGCTTGCAGATAAAAACAAAACGCCGAATATGGCGATAGGGGTCATACCCGTCGATTCGCTGTATACTCCGGTGCGCAAGGTGAATTTCCAGGTCGAGGATACGCGCGTAGGGCAGGTCACGGACTATGACAAGCTCACGCTCGAGGTCACTACCGACGGCAGCACGT
>CAYVOZ010000105.1:0-316 GCA_964453325.1 uncultured Christensenellaceae bacterium
CGCATGGAGATCCGCGTGGAGGTCAAGGGCGTCTCCTGCCACGGCTCCGCTCCGGAAAGAGGGGATAACGCCATATACAAGATGGCAGAGATAATCGGGGAGGTAAAAGAGCTCAACGAAAAGCTGCACTATGATGCGTTTTTGGGCAAAGGCACTCTCGCGGTCTCGCAGTCGTTCTATAACTCGCCGTCGCGCTGCGCTGTGGCGGATATGAGCGCGATATCCATAGACAGAAGGCTTACGAACGGAGAGACGTATATATCCGCGCTCGACGAGATAAAGGCGCTTCCGTCCGTGAAGAAATACTCGGCAGAGG
>CAYVOZ010000105.1:326-7522 GCA_964453325.1 uncultured Christensenellaceae bacterium
TGTATAAATACGACCGCCCGAGCTATACCGGGCTCGTATATCCCACGGACTGCTACTTCCCGACATGGGTGCTCGACGAGTCGCATCCCGGCGTGAGGGCATTGGCAGAATCGTTTGAAGGCATGTACGGCGAGCCGAAGATAGACAAATGGACGTTCTCCACAAACGGCGTTTCCATAATGGGACGCTATGGAATACCCTGCGTGGGTCTCGGACCGGGAGCCGAGGCACAGGCGCATGCTCCGAACGAGATAACATGGAAAAAGGATCTTATAAAGTGCGCGGCAATATACGCCGCGATGCCCGCAATATACGAGAAAACGGAAGAGGTAAAGGCATGAACAAGTATATAAAAGCGCTCGAGTCGCTTACACGCAACAACCTGTATATGAATGATTTCTTTCTCACGTGGGAAAAGTCAAAGGACGAGCTCGCATCTGTATTTGCCGTGGCTGACGCCTTAAGAGACCTGCGTGAGCGCGGGATATCCCCGAGAGTGTTCGACTCCGGGCTTGCAATATCCCTTTTTCGCGATAACTCCACCCGGACGCGCATGTCCTTTGCGTCCGCGTGCAACCTTTTGGGTCTCGAGGTCCAGGACCTCGACGAGGGCAAGAGCCAGATAGCACACGGAGAAACTGTCAGAGAGACCGCCAATATGATATCCTTCATGGCTGACGTCATAGGCATACGCGACGATATGTATATAGGCAAGGGCAACGCCTATATGCACGAGGTATCCAAGTCCGTGAGACAGGGCTACCGCGACGGCGTGCTGCCCCAGATACCCACTCTCGTGAATCTGCAGTGCGATATAGACCATCCGACGCAGGTAATGGCGGATTTTCTGCATCTTATGCACGAGTTCGGCGGCGTCGAGAACCTCAAGGGCAAAAAGGTGGCTATGACATGGGCGTATTCTCCGTCCTACGGAAAGCCGCTGTCCGTACCGCAGGGCGTTATAGGGCTTATGACGAGATACGGCATGGACGTCGTATTGGCGCATCCCGAGGGCTATGAGATAATGCCGGAGGTCGAGACGATTGCGCAGAGAAACGCTGTCGAGAGCGGAGGCAGCTTTACAAAGACCTCGAGCATGCAGGAGGCCTTCAAGGACGCCGATATAGTCTATCCCAAGAGCTGGGCTCCCTTTAAGGCCATGGAGACGCGCACGGAGCTTTACGGCAACGGCGACACAGACGGCATAAAAGCGCTCGAAAAGGAGCTTTTGGCCCAGAACGCAACTCATATGGACTGGGAATGCAGCGAGCTGCTCATGAGCACGACCAAGAACAGCAACGCTCTCTATATGCACTGCCTGCCCGCCGATATATCCGGAGTCTCCTGCGAGCGCGGAGAGGTCGCTGCGAGCGTGTTTGACAGATACCGCACAGAGCTATATAAGCAGGCAGGCTATAAGCCGTATATAATCGCCGCAATGATATTCCTTGCAAAGTTCGAGGATCCGGTAAAAATGCTCAAGAGCATAGAGAAGCGCGGCGAGAGAAGAATATTTGAATGAGGTATAACGCTTGATAAACGGCAACACCGCAGGCATAAAGGACACTATATTAGAAAGACTTGAGCTTGCAAACGACATGCGCATGGCGTCTGACGAGTTTGTTTCGCCGGAGCTTTTGGAGCTCATATGCGAATGCTCCTGGCTCGTGATGAGGGAGATATCGGTATATATCTCCAGGAGCGGCGGCGTGCTCGACGTATCCGTCGGCGGACGCAGCGACGTGCAGATGCCTTTCATGCGTAAACGGAGAAGCACGCTCGGACTCTCGGGCGTGCGCTGTATTCATACGCATCCGGACGGCTCGAGCGAGCTTTCGGACGTCGATATCGGAACGCTTCTATCCTCCAGGCAGGATGCCATGGCGGCGGTGAGCGTGCGCGACGGTGTGGCTAAGTCCATATGCATAGGCATGGTGGGCGACGAGCTCACAGAGCCCGCGCTTTACGGTCCGTATCGCATAGGACGCATTCCGCAGTCCGCGCTTATGGCGGAGATATCGCGCAGGACGGCCATAGTAGCCGATAAGATAAGGCTTTCAGACACAAAGGACAAGCACGAGCGCGCCATGCTCATAGGCCTTAACTCCACGGAAAAGAGCATGCAGGAGCTTAAGCTTTTAGCCGACACCGCAGGCGCAGAGGTCGTATATATCGATACGCAGTCGCGAGAGCGCGATAAGGCGACTTATATAGGCAAGGGCAAGGCGAAGGAGCTTTCTCTCACAGCGTCCGCGCTCGACGCGGATACCGCAATATTCGACGACGAGCTCACTCCCACGGAGGAGCGGAACTTAGAGGAGATATTGGGGCTCAAGATAATCGACAGGACGACGCTTATACTCGACATCTTTGCGGGACGCGCAAAGACGCGCGAGGGCAAGCTTCAGGTCGAGCTTTCACAGCTCAAGTACTCGCTGCCGAGGCTTTCCGGGATGGGCGTCTCTCTGACGCGGCTCGGCGGAGGCATAGGCACGAGAGGCCCCGGCGAGAAGAAGATAGAGACGGATAAGAGACGCATAAGACGGCGCATATACGAGCTTGAGCGCGAGATCGACGGCATTGCGGAGGACAGGACTCTCAGGCGTGCGCAGCGCGAGAAGAACCGTATTAAAGAGGTCGCGCTAGTGGGCTATACAAACGCGGGCAAGAGCACTCTCTTAAACGCGCTCTCCGGCTCGGAGGTGTATGCCGACGACAGACTTTTCGCAACTCTCGATACATCGACAAGGAGAGTAAAGCTCCCCGGCGGCGAGACCGTGCTCTTTACGGACACGGTTGGCTTTATCGATAAGCTCCCGCACGAGCTTATAAGCGCATTTCGCGCCACCTTAGAGGAGACCTGCCGCGCGGATCTGCTTTTGAACGTTACAGACGCATCGAGCCCGGACGCTCATGCGCAAAACGAGGTCGTATTAAAGGTGCTATCCGAGATAGGCGCTGCCGCACTCCCCGTGATAAACGTAATGAATAAATGCGACGTCGAGGGCGTTGAAAAGCCGGAGGACGGAGATATATACATATCCGCAAGGACAGGCGAGGGGCTCGAGAAGCTTTTGGAAGTGATCGAGAAAAAGCTCAAGCCCGCATACAGAAGGATAGTCATAAAGCTCGGCTATAACGAGGGCGCACGCTTCAGCGAGATAAAGAAGCACGCCGAGAGCATGGAAATCGAATATGCCGACGACGGCATGATAATAAAGGCCATGCTGCCCGAGGGCGTTAAAATATGACAGGCTCCGCGGAGGCGGCTATGGATTACGAGTACTTTTTATATGCTTATAAAGAATATATTTACCCGAATATAGGCGTCGGATTCATTGTTGCGGCTGCATTGCTTTTTGTTGTCCTTGTGCTCTATGTTTTAAAGGGGCTGGGCCTGTGGAGGATAGCAAGAGCGAGGGAGATAAAGAACTTTGCCATGGCGTTCGTACCGATAGGCTCTTCGTGGCTCACGGGACTCATAGCGGACAGATACGAGGCCGCAGAGCACAAGCGGCCGACAAAGCTGCGCAAGGTCATACTGCTGACCGGGCTCGCCTCGTTCGGTCTGTCTCTGATATTTACGGCAGCGTTTATCTGTGTGTTTTATTACAGTATTATGTCGATGCAGCTGTCGGGAATGCAAATGCCGGAAATTCTGCCGAGACTTCTGTGGCTGTTAACGGCGTATTATATCGCGGTCATATCGGCAGAGGCGATAGGGATAGTCCACAGAGTTTTTTACTGCATGGCTCTGTATAGGATATATATGCTGAAATACGAAAAGCTTGCGGTGCTGTTCACCGTGCTTTCGGCAGTTTTCTTTTTCTTCGCGCCAATAACGCTTTATATAGCAGGCAGAAGCATGCGTATCAAAATGAGCAAAAGAAGAACGCGCAGACAAGCCGTTCAAAGGACGTTTCTCTACTAAAGGAGGTATAAGAAAGTGTCATCGTTTTATATCGGAGGATTTTCGGACTTTTTTGACAACATAGGACTCGGCAGTACGGCAAATACAGTGTTGTCCCTTGTTCTTATCACTGTACTGATAACATCGTGCATAGCCTTTGCATTCGGCATTCTGATGTATGTTTTTGAAAGCATAGGCATATACACCATGGCAAAGCGCCGCGGTATCAAGGCTCCGGGGTTGGCATGGGTCCCGATAGCAAGCATATGGACAGAGGGCTCGCTGGCAGATCAGTATTACAGGAAAGCGACGGGAAAAGACCCGAAGTTGAGAAGCAAGCTGCTGACTCTGACGATCATATTCTATGTGCTGCTTCCCGTGCTTTATGCTGTATCCGTCATATTTATGCTGCTGTCGTTTAATGCAAGAATAGACTTCCTGGAAGGCGTGGATATGAACTCGGCAGGGCTTATCATCGCGTTCTTTGTTTTTTCTGTCGTCTTCCTGGCTTTCGAGATAGTATATCTCGTACTGCTGTATAAGACGATATACAGGGTATACCGCTCTTGCAGCCCGGGTTCGGCGACTGCTCTGTTGATACTTAGCATATTCTTCAACGTCATAATTGCCTTCGCGATGTTTGCTCTGCGCAAGAAGGACGGAGGATTTGAGCAGATACGCGACCGCGAGATCCCGAACGCCGGTGAGGCGGGCAGCGAGGCTTAAGCTTTTTAGGTCATTAGCTTTATGTATTTGATGTTTTGCGGAGCAGTGTCCCCTTACTGCTCCGTTTTTGCTTGTGTATGTCCGGCTGTCGGCATTGAGTTTTATGGTATATTGATGTAAAATATATGCATGTTTAACGGAGCGGAGCTTTTATGACAAAGACCAACGCCATGCGTATACTGGATTCAAAGGGCATAGAGTATACATATGCGGAATACGACGTAAAGGACGGCCTCATAGACGGGGTTTCCGTGGCGAAAAAGGTAGGGGAAAAACCCGACTGCGTCTTTAAGACACTCGTTGCGGAGGCTGCGGACAGGGATATTTTAGTGTTCGTGATACCCGTCGCGGAAGAACTCGACCTTAAAAAAGCCGCTGTTGCAGCGAAAAAGAAATCTGTCACGATGCTGCCTTTAAAACGGCTTCTGCCCACGACCGGGTATGTGCACGGCGGCTGCACCGTTTTCGGCATGAAGTCGGCGTTTCCTGTGTATTTGGACGAGACTGCACAGCTTTTTGACTATATGACCGTAAGCGCGGGCAAGGTCGGCATGCAGATAAGGCTTAAGCCCGACGACTATATATCGGCGAGCGGCGCGGTATGCGCTCCGCTTACAAAAGACGTTTAAGGAGGAGTATAGCTTGGCACTGTCTCCCATGATGAAGCAATACCTTGAGGTCAAGGAGCAATACCCGGACGCACTGCTGTTCTTTCGGCTTGGGGATTTTTACGAGATGTTCTTTGAGGACGCGGTCACGGGCTCTCGCGAGCTCGAGCTGACGCTAACCGGCAGGGACTGCGGGCTCGAAAAGCGCGCGCCCATGTGCGGAGTTCCGTATCATGCGGTCGAGACCTATCTTTCGAGACTCGTGAGCAAGGGCTACAAGGTGGCGATCTGCGAGCAGATGGAGGACCCCGCCGAGGCAAAGGGCATCGTAAAGCGAGCCATAACGAGAGTAGTCACGCCGGGTACGCTTTTAGACGACGCCGCGCTTTCCGACTCCAATAACTTTATGCTCTCCGCGTTTATGAAGAACGGCATATACGGCATAGCCTATCTTGACGCGGGAACAGGCGATTTTTTCGTACGCGAGACTATAAACAAAGAGCAGCTTTATACCACGCTTTGTTCAGTGCAGCCGAGCGAGGTCATTTTGAGCGAGGACGACGACGCCATAAGAAACGATGTGCTGAGCGCGAGACCGAATACGTATATCTCCCGTTTAAAACCGTGGTATTTTGACGAGGAGGCCGCAAGAAGACTGCTGACGGGGCATTTTTCCCGCAGCGATCTTACTCTGTTCGATGCGGAGGATCTGACGACGGGCATATGCGCTGCGGGCGCGCTGCTTTCATATGCGCTCGATACGCAGAAATCCGAATCGGGACATATAACGACGCTGACGCGTATCCGCGACGGCGAACATATGACCATAGACTCGTTCACCTACAGGAATTTGGAGCTTACGTCCACGCTTCGGGGAGGCAAAAAGAAGGGCTCTCTGCTTTGGATACTCGATAACACAAAGACCGCAATGGGCGCGAGGCTGCTTAGGCGATTTATAGACGCGCCGCTGCAAAATAAGAGCGACATAAACGACAGGCTTTCCGCTGTCGCAGAGCTCAAGGACAGCTTCCGCTTCCGTCAGAGCCTTTCAGAGGCGTTATCCGGCGTATACGATATCGAAAGACTCGTATCGCGCATCGCCTACGGCACGATGGACGCGCGCACGGCGCTGTCCCTGCGTCAGTCTCTTGAGAAGCTTCCTCTTATAAAGGACGAGCTCAAGGATGCAAGCTCGCCGCTTTTAAGCGGCATGTATAACGATTTCGATACTATGCCCGAGCTTTATGACTTTTTAAGCGCTGCGATAAGCGACAAGCCGCCCGTAGGCATAAAGGACGGCGGAATGATAAAGCCGGGCTTTAACGACGAGGTCGACAGACTCCGCGATATACGCGATAACGGCGACAAATGGGTCATAGAATACGAGCAGCGCGAGCGCGAGGCCACCGGAATAAAGAACCTTAAGGTGGGCTATAACCGCGTATTCGGCTACTATATAGACGTCACACGCTCTTACCTCTCGCTCGTGCCTTACAGCTATACGCGCAAGCAGACGCTGGCGGGCTCGGAAAGGTATATAACTAAAGAGCTCAAGGATATGGAGGAGTCCATATTGGGCGCTGCCGAAAAGCTCAATAAGTTAGAATACGAGCTCATGCTCTCCATAAGAGAGAAGCTTTCGACGTATACAGACCGGCTCCAGTCAGTTTCAAAGAGCATAGCGCTCTGCGACGTGCTCTGCTCGTTTGCTCAGGCGGCCTATGATAACGGCTATGTAAAGCCAAGGATCACCGAGAACGGCGTTATAGACATAAAGGGCGGCAGGCATCCGGTCGTGGAAAAGACCGTGAAGCAGGATTTCGTACCCAACGACGTTTACCTTGACGCGGACGAAAGCCGACTTATACTCATAACCGGACCGAATATGGCGGGAAAGAGCACGTATATGCGTCAGACCGGGCTTATCGTGCTCATGGCGCAACTCATCTATA
>CAYVOZ010000105.1:7532-9647 GCA_964453325.1 uncultured Christensenellaceae bacterium
GCACATAGGCTCGTTTGTCCCTGCGTCGTCAGCAAGCATATCCATCGTGGACAGAGTGTTTACGCGCGTAGGCGCATCGGACGATCTCGCATCCGGACAGAGCACGTTTATGGTAGAGATGAACGAGCTCGCCGGAATACTGAACAACGCGACGGACCGCTCGCTCATCATACTTGACGAAATAGGCAGAGGCACGAGCACACTGGACGGGCTTTCGATAGCGTGGGCAACTATAGAATATATATTGAACAACATAAAGAAGGGCGCAAAGACGCTCTTTGCCACGCATTTTCACGAGCTGACAGACCTTGAGGGCTCTATGCCGGGGGTCAAGAACTTCTGCATCACCGTAAAGGAATTTGAGGATCAGATCATATTCCTGCATAAGATAAAGCGGGGCGGCTCTGACAGAAGCTTCGGAATAGAGGTCGCAAGACTTGCGGGGCTGCCCGAGGCCATGCTTACTCGTGCAAAGGAGCTCATGCAGTCGCTCGAGGCGAGCGCGACCATACAGATAGGCAAGCTCTCCGTCCCGGATGAGGTCAAATACGAGATGCCGCCCGAGATAAAGCGGCTTATAAGCTCTATAGCGAGCATTGACATAAATTCGCTTACGCCGCTCGAGGCGCTTTCGCTGTTAAACGATATACAGGAAAAGGTGAAGTGATATGGGTCTTATAAAAGTCCTGAGCGAGCAGCTTTCCGGCAGGATAGCGGCGGGGGAGGTCGTGGAGCGTCCCTCGTCTATCGTCAAGGAGCTCATAGAAAACTCTATAGACGCCGGAGCGACTGCCATATCTGTAGCCATCGAGGAGGGCGGCATAAAGTCCATACGCGTCACTGATAACGGCATAGGCATAGCAGGGGAGGACATGCCCCTGACAGTGGTAAAGCACGCGACGAGCAAGCTGTATAAATTAGACGATCTGTATAATATCTGCACTATGGGATTTCGCGGAGAGGCGCTTTCGAGCATCGCGGCCGTGAGCATGCTCACTATAAAATCCAAGACAATAAACGCGGAGCACGGCAGCGTGCTCACGGGCGTGGGAGGAAAAAACGTCGATATAAAGGCAGCGGGACTGCCCGACGGTACCTCCGTCATAGTCGAGAATTTGTTTTTCAATATGCCCGCAAGGTTAAAGTTTCTGAAAAAGCCGCCGCAGGAGGCCGCACAGATATCCGCAGTCGTCGCCGCGTTTATCTTGGCTCACCCGGAGATATCCTTTAAATACTCCAATAACGGTAGCGTTGTCTATCACAGCCCCGGAAACAGAGAGCTTTCCGACGCGATACTCTGTGTGGAGGGTGCGGATATTCTGCCTCAGCTCATACCCATATCCGGAGCTTTTTCCGGCATGACCGTGAGCGGGTATATCTCCGCGCCGTCCGTGTCCTATAAGCGCGCGGGAGGACATATATACGTAAACTCCCGCCCTATAAAGTCACCGCTTATCGCAAATGCGATCGAGAGGGCATACGGAGAAAGGCTCTTAAAAGGGGCTCACCCCATGTATGTGCTGCATATCACGCTGCCGCCCGCGGACGTGGACGTGAACGTCCATCCGAATAAGCTGCTTGTGCACTTCAAGGACGACAACGCGGTCGATTACCTTGTGACGAATGCCGCAGCCGACGCACTTTTAAGGTCTGTGCGCACGCCGGTCATAGAGCTTCCGGAAGAGAAGAATGCAGTGACTGCCGCGGTTAAGACGGAGGAAGAAAATACTATAACACTCAAAACCGCAGATAACGAGGCGCATAAGGCTTTAGAAAACGCAGTTCATATTTCGCCCACGCCTGTGAGCACAGTCACTGACGAGGAGATAAGGCAGATAATAGACCGCGCGAGCGAGCTTAAAGGCAGCTTTTCAAAGCTGGAGCAATACTCCGCGCCTGCAAGAAGCTCGGAGCAGAAGCAAAGTGCCGAGCAAAAAACGCAATATATACAGCCCGACGTCCTATCAGACGTCGTGAGCTACAGCGTTATAGGCACGGTATTTGAGGGCTATATACTTGTTCAGACCGGCGATACGCTGTATTTTATCGATCAACACGCCGCGCATGAAAGACTGCTGTACGACAGCATAAGGGCTTCCATGCGTGAAAGCTCCG